>CAIMLX010000267.1 GCA_903842455.1 uncultured Hyphomicrobiales bacterium
GGGCCAGCGGCTGACGGCTTCGGCGAAGCGGTCGAGTTCTGCGGCGCGCTGGCGTTCGAGCTTGATGGAGATGAAGACCGAGACGGGAAGGCCGACGGCTTTCTGGTCCACCGTCGCGGCGTAGGCCGTGATGATGCCGCTGGTTTCGAGCTGGCGGATGCGGCGGAGGCAAGGGGAGGCCGAGAGGCCGACGCGGTCGGCGATGGCCTGCACCGTCATGCGCCCATCCTCCTGCAGGGCGCGGAGGATTTTTCGGTCAATCGGGCTCAGCTTTGTATTGGCGGTTTCTGCCACTCGATCGCGACCCTCAGGTGAAATCCTGCGCAAATGACTGCGTCGACGCTCAAGATAGATGGAAACTGCCGGGCGCGCGAGAGCAGACTGATCCGAATATCGCAGGGGAGCCGCATGGACGGATTGGTAGAGGCGCGGGACCGGATCAGGCTGATCGAGGCGTTGACGAAAAAGACGCTGTGGCTCTCCAACTGGATGATCCACCACGCCAATCACATCCGGCCGAACCCCGATGGGCTGAAGGTGGGTGGGCACCAGGCGTCCTCGGCATCGATGACGGCAATCCTGTCGGCGCTGTACTTTGGGGTGCTGCGACCCGAAGACCGGTTGGCGGTGAAGCCGCATGCGTCGCCGGTGTTCCACGCCATCCAGTACCTGTTCGGCAAGCAAAGCCTCGACAAGCTCAAGGCGTTTCGCGGCTATGGCGGGGCGCAGTCGTATCCGTCGCGCACCAAGGACACGGACGACGTGGATTTCTCCACCGGTTCGGTGGGGCTGGGGGTGGCGTTCACCGCGTTCGCCTCGATGGTGCAGGACTATGTGCGGCTGAAGCCTTGGTCGAAGCTTGGGGCAAAGCAGCGGCCCGAGGGGCGGATGGTGGCGCTGGTGGGCGACGCCGAGCTCGACGAGGGCAATGTCTACGAGTGCCTGCAGGAGGGCTGGAAGCACAACCTGCGCAATTGCTGGTGGGTGATCGACTACAACCGGCAGTCGCTCGACGGGGTAGTGCGCGAGGGCCTCTACGACCGGATCGAGGCGATCTTCGCGGCCTTCGGCTGGAAGGTGGTAACGCTGAAATATGGCGTGCTGCAGCGGGCGGCGTTCGAGGAACCGGGCGGGCAGCGGCTGCGCGACTGGATCGACAGCTGCCCGAACGCCACCTACTCGGCGCTGATGTTTCGCGGCGGGGCGGCGTGGCGCGAGCGGTTGGCCGACGAAATCGGCGACCAGGGGCCGACCACGGCGCTGCTCGAACGGCGGACCGATGCCCAACTGGCCGAACTGATGGCGAATCTCGGTGGGCACTGCATCCCGAGCCTCTTAGCTGAGTTCGAAGCGGCCACCTCCGACCAGCCCACGGTGTTCATTGCCTATACGGTGAAGGGCTGGGGCACGCCGCTGGCCGGGCACAAGGACAACCATGCCGGGCAGATGACCGGGGCGCAGATGGAAACGCTGCGCAAGTCGATGCAGGTGCGCGAGGGGCATGAGTGGGACAAGTTCGAGGGGCTGGGCGAGGCGCGCGAAGTGGAGCGCTTCCTCGCGACGGTGCCGTTCAATACCGACGCGACGCGGCGGCTGAGCTCGCCGCGGGTCGAGACCATCGGGCCGCAGTTCGTGGGCACCGGAGCGACCTCGACGCAGACGGCGTTCGGCAAGGTGCTCGACGCCATCGCCAAGACCGACAGCGAGATGGCGAAGCGCATCGTCACGACGTCGCCGGACGTGACGGTATCGACCAATCTCGGCACCTGGGTGAACCGGCGGCACCTGTTTGCCAATGAGGACCTGGCGGACGTTTTCCAGACCGAAGCCATCCCCAGCGCGCAGAAGTGGCAGTTCAAGCCCGAGGGGCAGCATATCGAACTGGGCATCGCCGAGATGAACCTGTTCCTGCTGCTCGGTGCGGCGGGGCTCAGCCATTCGCTGTTCGGCGAGCGGCTGCTGCCGGTGGGAACGCTCTACGATCCGTTCATTTCCCGCGGCCTCGATGCGCTGAATTATGCCTGCTACCAGGACGCGCGGTTCTTGCTGGTGGCGACGCCGTCGGGCGTGTCGCTGGCGGGGGAGGGCGGGGCGCACCAGTCGATCGCCTCGCCGCTGATCGGCATGTCGCAGGACGGGCTGGCGAGTTTTGAGCCGGCGTTTGCGGACGAACTCAGCATCATCATGGACTGGGCCTTCGACTACATGCAGCGCGACGGATCGGAGCGGGCCGACCTCGCGGCGTGGCCGCGCGACGTGTCGGGGGGCTCGGTGTACCTGCGGCTATCGACGCGGGTGCTGGAGCAGGTGCCGCGGACGATGGATGCGGGGCTCGCGGACGGAATCATCCGCGGCGCGTACTGGCTGCAGCCGCCTACGCCGGCGACCGAGGTGGTGATCGCGTACCAGGGCGTGCTGGCCGACCAGGCGATCGCTGCTGCCGGGAGGATCGGGGGCGAGCGCCGCAACGTCGCGGTGCTGGCGGTAACGTCGGCCGACCGGCTGAATGCGGGCTGGCACGGCAGCCAGCGGGCGCGGCGGCGCGGCGAGGCGCCGGCGACGAGCCATATCGAGAGGTTGCTGGCGGAGGTGCCGCGGCATGCGGGGCTAGTGACAGCAATCGACGGGCATCCGGCGACGCTGAGCTGGCTCGGCGGGGTGGGGGGGCATCGCACGATTTCGCTCGGGGTCGAGCATTTCGGCCAGACGGGCAGCGTCACCGAGCTGTACCGGCATTTCGGCATCGATGCCGAGGCGATCCGGACGGCGGCGCGGAGCTTCTTCGGTGGGCGCTGAGGGAAATGCCTACCGAATGAGCAGAGTATTATCTGCGCACATCCGTTGGACAATCAGCCTTGTAGGGCGCTTGCCAACGATGCCCGTATTTGTCAGACATATGTCATTGATCGTGCCGCTCGGGAGGTGGCCGGTCTGGAGCAGGTCGAAGGGGATGGGACGTCGCCGCCTTTCGATTTTAACAGGGTGCGGTTTCAGGGAACAGCCATGCGGCAAGCATGGCGGCCCGGGACCGACGGGGGACGTCACAACAAGGCTCTGTATCAAGGAGGGAGCTTCATGAACGCGTTGCTGAAGTTTGTCGGCGTCGCTGCACTGGCCGTGGGTTTGACCGCGGTTCCGGCGCTGGCGCAGACCAGGCTGACGGTTCCGGGTGGTTCGACCACCGGCACCTATATGGACTACATGAAGACGGTGTATGCACGCGCCTCCGGCGCCGAGCTCCTGCAGGAGCCGCTCACCAGCTTCGACAACGAATATCAGCTGACCCCGCTCGGCGCGGCCAGCTGGTCGCAGTCGGAAGACGGCCTCACCTGGACCTTCACGCTGCGCGACGGCATGACGTGGAGCGACGGCGAGCCGGTCAAGGCGAGCGACTACGTGTTCGCCCTGCAGAATGCGGCGACTTCGGGCTACGACTTCGCCTGGTACTGGAGCTTCGCCGGCGGCATCAAGAACTGGGACGACGTGACGGGCGGCAAGGCCGACGTTTCGACCCTCGGCCTTGGCGCTCCGGACGACAAGACCCTCACCGTCACCACCAATGCGCCCAAGCCGTATCTGCCGGGCGTGGTGTCGCTGTGGTACCCGGTGCCGAAGCATCAGTTCGACAAGTTCGGCGACGACTGGTCGACCAACGTTGCCAACGTGGTGTCGAGCGGCCCCTTCCTGCTGCAGAGCTGGGAGAAGTCGAACAACTCGGTCGTGCTGACCAAGAACCCGGCCTACAATGGTCCGTGGGTGGCACAGGTCGATGAACTGACGATCGACCCGTCGGTCGGCAGCCCGGAAGTCGGCATGCCCGCCTTCCTCGCCGGCGACCTCGCCTTCACCAATCTCAACGCCGGCCAGATCCCGGTGGTGAAGCAGCGCTTCCCCGACTCGATCCGCAGCGAAGCGGTGTTCGCGACCTCGTATATCGCGTTCGACCTCGAGAAGGCGCCGTTCGACAATGTCGACGTCCGCCGCGCGCTCTACTACGCGATCAACCGTGACGAACTGACGTCCACGGTGCTCAAGGACATCGCCATCCCGGCTCGCTCGATCCTGGCACCCGGCTACCCTGGGTACTCCGACACCGTCGCGGCGCAGGCCGTGTTCGACCCGGAGAAGGCCAAGGAACTGATGGCCAAGGCTGGCTACGCGAACGGCGAAGGCTTCCCGGAAATCGAAATCTGGTTCCGTGAAGAAGGTGGCTATAACGGCGCCATCCTGCCCCCGATGGCCCAGTACCTGCAGTCGCAGTTCAAGGAGATCCTCGGGATCACCATGAATATCCGGGTGATGCCGGGCAAGGACTGGATGGAGGGCATGCTCGCCCGCAAGAACAACATCTATCTTGCGCCCTACGAGTACGACTATCTCGATCCCTCGAACTTCTACGGCCTGTTCTACAATGGCGGCCGCCACAGCTATTTCGTGCCTGAGTACGATGCGCTGGTTGCGGAAGCCGACAAGAACCCGGTCTGGGAAGAGCGCGTGAAGCTCTACGAGCAGGCCGAGCAGCTGATGATCGACCAGGGGCTGATCGTGCCGCTGGTGCATCCGATCACCACGGCGGCCATCAGCGACAACATCACCGGTCCCGGTGTGTCGCCCAACTCGCGCGGCTTCACTCCGCTCGGCCGTATCGGCAACTTCATCTACTCGCATATCAGCGTGAAGTAAGAGAACGTGCCACTGCGCTCCCCGGCCCCAGGGCCGGGGAGCGTCCTGACCGCCCGACCCGTCGCACCTGGCGAGGGTCGCAAACGGACACCGCGCAAAGCCTCCTGCCATGCTCGCGAGTCTGCGATTAAATGTCAGACATATGTCATTGACGCGGATTGTCGTGGGCATGCTCGAGCACGAGAACGACCTGTATCTGGCGCCCGGTGAGGGCGGAGGTGGGGCGTTGCTCATGCGGGCAGGACCCGTAACCGAAATGAACCGGCGTCTCCGGCTTCCGCCGGGGCGCTCCGCCCGGGACAACGCATGAATCTGGTAGAGATCAAGGGTCTGAAGGTCAGCTTCCGCCAGCATGGCGGTGAAGTGGAAGCCGTGCGCGGCATCGACCTCAGCCTCAAGGACGGCGAAAGCCTCGGCATCGTGGGAGAGTCTGGTTCGGGCAAGTCGGTGACCTGCCTCGCCCTGATGCGGCTGCTCGCCAACACCGCCACCGTGACGGCCGACAAGCTGGAACTGAGCGGCATCGACGTGCTCAAGGCGAACAACCGGAAGATGGCGTCGATCCGCGGCAGCTCCGCGGCGATGATCTTCCAGGACCCGGCGACGGCGTTCGACCCGGTGTTCACCATCGGCCACCAGATGGTCGAAACCATCCAGACGCATCGCGGGCTATCCAAGAAAGTGGCGATGGCCGAGGCCGAGCAGCTGCTGCTCAAGGTCGAGATCAAGAACGCCAAGGACGTGCTGGCCTATTACCCGCACCAGCTGTCGGGCGGCATGCTGCAGCGCGCGATGATCGCGATGGCGCTCTCCTGCCGGCCCAAGGTGCTGATCGCCGACGAGCCGACCACGGCGCTCGACGTCACCATCCAGGCGCAGATCCTGCAGCTCATCAAGGGCCTGCAGGCCGAAATGGGCATGGCGCTGATCATGATCACCCACGACCTCGGCGTCATCGCCGAGACGGTCGACCGGGTGGTGGTGATGTATGGCGGCAAGGTGATGGAAGAGGGGCCGGTCGAGCAGATTTTCGACAGCCCCAAGCACAGCTACACCCAGTCGCTGCTGGCCAGCCTGCGGGCCGGCGAGACGCGACGGATCGACCCGGTGGCGCCTGAACCGGTGGCGCCGGCGCTCGAACTCAAGAACCTCGGCAAGATCTACAAGCTGCGCCGGCGGGGCCGGATCCTCTCGACCTACACGGATTTTTCGGCGGTGCGGGGGGTGAACCTGGTGCTGCCGCGCAACAAGATCGTCGGGCTCGTCGGCGAAAGCGGATCGGGCAAGAGCACGACCGGGATGATGGCGATGCGGTTGCTCGAGCCGACGACCGGCCGGATCGTGGTCGACGGCGCCGATGTGTCGGACCTCGGCATCGAGGCGCTGAAGCCCTACCGCAAGAGCATGCAGGTGATCTTCCAGGACAGCTATTCGGCGCTCGACCCGATGATGACGCTGAGCCAGATCATCGCCGAGCCGCTCGACATCCACCAGATCGGTACCTCGCGCGAGCGGCTCGAGAAGGCCCTGGGCTGGCTCGAGCGGGTGGGCCTCGACCGCAATTTCGGCACGCGCTATCCGCATGAATTGTCGGGCGGGCAGCGCCAGCGCGTTGCCATCGCCCGCGCCCTCATCCTCGGGCCGAAGGTGCTGGTAGCAGACGAGCCGACCTCGGCGCTCGACGTCACCGTGAAGGCGCAGATCATCGGGCTGCTGAAGGACCTGCAGACGCAGATGGGCCTGTCGATGCTGTTCATCAGCCACGACCTCAGCGTCGTGCGCTCGCTCACCGATACGGTGGTGGTGATGTACAAGGGCCGCGTGGTGGAGCAGGCGCCGACCGGCGCCATCTTCGCCAATCCGCGCCATCCCTATACCCGCGCGCTGCTGGACGCGATCCCGGTCACCAATCCGCGCGACCGGCGAATTCGTACCTTCCTGCAGCAGTCCGACATCGACAAGGCCACGCCGCATTTTGTGGTGGCCGAACTGCCGGGCTTCGTGCAGCCGGCGCCGGAGCCGCAACTGGTGGCCGTCGCGCCGGGACACCTGGTGGAAGCGGTGGTAACGCGATGACGAGGGCCAAGCCATGATCATCTATCTCATCAAGCGCCTGCTCTCGATCGCGCTGACGTTCTTCATCGTCTCGCTGCTCGTCTTCCTGATGATGCACGCAGTGCCGGGCGGTCCGTTCACCGAAAAGGACATGCCGCTCTCGGCGGAAGTCAAGGCGGCGCTCAACGCCCGCCTCGGCCTCGACAAGCCGCTGTGGGTTCAATACGTCAACTACATGGCCGGCGTGCTGCAGGGGAACTGGGGCGTGCCCTACCAGTCGCCCGGCGAGACGGTGATCAGCCTGCTGCGTCAGGCCTGGATCCCGAGCCTGATCCTCGGTGGCTCGGGCGTCATCATCGGCGCAATTCTGGGCATCCTGATCGGCATGGCGGCGGCGCTGAAGCGCAACACCTGGATCGACTACCTCGCCTCGGCGCTGTCAGTGCTCGGCCTCACCATCCCGGTCTTCGTCATCTCGATGATGCTGATCCTGATCTTTGCGGTGTGGCTCGGCTGGCTGCCGGCCAGCGGCTGGGGCAAGCCGGAGCGCTGGATCCTGCCGATCGCCGCCTATGCCGCCATCCCGCTCGCTACCTATGCGCGCTACACCCGCTCGGCGATGCTCGACACGCTGAACCGGCCGTTTGTGACGGCGCTCAGGGCCAAGGGGCTGAGCGAGGGGCGCATCATCTTCCAGCACGTGCTGCGCAACTCGGCGATCCCGATGGTGACGGTGTTCCTGCCGATGTTCATCGGCACAGCTACGGGCTCGATCTTCGTCGAAGCGATGTTCCGCATCCCCGGGCTCGGCAGCTACTTCGTTTCCTCGATCGAGAACCGTGACTATCCGCTCGAGATGGCCCTGGTGCTGATGGTCACGATCGGCATCTGCTTTGCCTACCTCATTTCCGACATCGCCTATGCGTGGCTCAATCCCCGCATCCGCCTGGGAGACGACACCCAATGAGCACCCAGATCGACGCGGACGCCACCACCCTCGCCGCGCCGCCTGCGACAAAGCAGCGGAGCCCGGCCTATTTCGCCTGGCGGCGCTTCACCGCGAACAAGGCGGCGGTGGTGGGCGGGGCCGTGCTCGGCATCATCGTGCTGATGGCGATTCTCGCGCCGCTGTTCACCAAGACAGACCCGACGGCGCAGGCCTACCTGACCCAGTCGCTGGCCTTCCCGTCGGCGGAGTTCTGGTTTGGCGTGGATGACCTGGGCCGCGACTTCTTCACCCGCGTCGTCTACGGGGCCCGGGTGTCGCTTTCGATCGGCTTTGCTGCGGCCAGCTTCAGCCTGCTGATCGGCATTCCGGTCGGCGCGATCGCCGGCTATTTCGGCGGCCGGATCGACTGGTTCATCATGCGCGTCATCGAGATTTTCTCGGTGGTGCCGTCGCTGCTGGCCGCCATGCTGCTCGGGGCGCTGACGGGGGGCGGTTACGTCACCATCGTGATCATCGCTGCCGCGTTCGGCTGGTTCGGCGTCTGCCTGCTGGTCCGGGCGCAGGTGAAATCGTTCCGCGAGAAGGATTTCGTCCGTTCTGCCCAGGCACTGGGCGCCTCCCCCTGGTACATCCTCCGCCGGCACGTCATCCCCAACTCGCTGTCGCCGATCATCGTCGGCTTCGTGCTGGCCATGCCGGGGGCGATGATGCTCGAAGCATCGCTCAGCTTCCTCGGCATCGGCGTGGCGCCACCGACGCCGAGCTGGGGGCAGATGATCAATGTCGGCATCAACTTCATGTTCTTCTACTGGCACATGGCGGTGTTCCCCACCGCCGCGCTGGCCATCACCGTTCTCGCCACCACGCTGTTCGGCGACGGACTGCGCGATGCGCTCGATCCCACTCTGAAAGGCCGCTGACTTGTCGTCGAACCTTGCCAAGCACTTCCTCCTCCGCGAGGACGTGACCTTCCTCAACCACGGGTCGTTCGGCGCCTGTCCGCGACCGGTGTTCGAGACCTACCAGCGCTTCCAGCTGGAGCTCGAGGGCGAGCCGGTGGATTTCCTCGGTCGCCGGCTCACCGAGCTGATGAAGCCGCCGCGCGAGGCGCTCGGCAAGTTTCTCGGCACGACGGCCGACAACGTCGTGGGCGTGGTCAACGCCACTGGCGGGCTCAACATCGTCGCCCGGTCGCTGCCGCTCAAGCAAGGCGACGAGATCCTCACGACCGACCATGAATACTCGGCGCTCGAGAAGACCTGGGCCTATGTGTGCCGCAAGACCGGCGCCAAGGTGGTGGTCGTGAAGGTGCCGATGCCGTTCGTGTCGGAACAGGCGTTCACCGACACGCTGGTCGCAGGGATGACCGAGCGCACCAAGGTGCTGTTCCTCAGCCACATCACTTCACCGACGGCGCTGGTGTTCCCGATCGCGCAGCCGATCGCCGAGGCGAAGAAGCGCGGCATCTGGACGGTGATCGACGGGGCGCATACGCCCGGCCATATCCCGCTCGACCTGCCGGGGCTGGATGTCGATTTCTATTCGGGCAACTGCCACAAGTGGATGATGACGCCCAAGGGCTCGGCGTTCCTGTATGCACGGCCCGAACTGCAGGTAATGCTCGACCCGCTGGTGATCAGCCATGGCTGGACGGCCGACAACAAGGAGCCGGGGGTGCAGGGCCCGTTCGGCAACCCGGTGTTCATCGACCAGATCGAGATGATGGGGACACGCGATCCATCCGCCATGCTGGCCGTGCCGTCGGCCATCGCCTTCCGCGAAGAGCACGACTGGGCCTCGGTGCAGCGCGCCTGCACGGCGCTGGCGCAGGAGACCGCCGAACGGTTGCGCGAACTCACCGGGCTGGAGCCATTGTCGTCGCCGGAGTTTTCGGCGCCGCAGATGGTGGCCATGCCGATTCCCGAATGTGATCCGCTGGAAATCCACAAGCAGTTGTGGGAGCGCTACAAGATCGAGATTCCCGTCTTCAAGTGGCAGGATCACCATATCGCCCGGCTGTCGGTGCAGGGCTATAACAGCAAGCCGCAGATGGACTACCTGATCGAGGCGCTGACCGAACTGCTGGGACTGGGAGCGGAGCGCAGACGTCAGCACGGCTGACAAATCCGGCGAACTATGGTGAAAGCTTCGGACCACAGAGATAAGCCATCAGGGCTTGAGGGTACCGGGTTGAACCAGGACGGAGCACTGAGCTTTCTCGAGCCGCTCGAGACCCGCACCCGCAACGTGGCGGTGCTGGATGCGCTCGCCGACATGATCCAGCGCGCCGGCATGAAAGTCGGCGACCGGCTGCCGCCAGAAGTCTCGCTGGCGACGACGCTGGGGGTGGGGCGCTCGACCATCCGCGAAGCGCTGAACCGGTGGGAAGGCCTCGGCATCATCCGCCGGCGGCGCGGCGATGGCACGTACCTTTCGGCCAAGGTGACGACCTCGCGCGGGCTCGTGCCGACGATGATCCGCCTCGAGGGCGAAGCGCTGATGCGGATGATCGAGGTGCGGCGGGCGCTTGAACAGGAAGTGGTGCGCAAGGCGACCATCAACGCCACGCCAAAGCAGCGCGCGGACATCTCGCGGCTCTGCACGCTGCTGATCGACGATGTGGAATCAGGGCGCAACTGGCATGCGGCGGACGCTGCGTTCCACGGCGCGATCTACCTGGCCTCGGGCAATCCGATGTTCGGGCAGATCCTGCACCGGCTGGACGACGCGCTGGAGCGGGCACCGGACTCGCCGTTCGGCTCGGCGGCCTTCGGCCTCTCATCGTTCCCCCCGCACCGCACCCTGGCTGACGCCATCGCTGCAGCCGACGTGGAGGGGGCGGTAGCCGCCATCCACCAGATCCTCGACATCGTCTCGGACGAGGTGCGCGACCTCATCTCGCGCTGACCTACCCGTCGGGGCGGTGCTCGCCGAGGCGGGTGGTTTCGAGCGACACGGACAGGCGAACCGGGCCGTTCGCTCCGTCGTGGATGATGATCTGGATGCCTTCGGCGCCTGCGCCGATCAACATTTCCTTGGTCATGTCCGCCAGCGCCCGGCGCGCTTCGGTAATGGCCGTTTCCATGTCCGGCAAATCAAGGCCCACCTCATCGTGGAAGATGCCGTCCTTGTCGTGCACATCGAAATAGTAGTGCGGCATAGTGCTCTCTGAGTTTACCGGGCTTCGGCATCGAGGTGCAGGTAGGTCTCGTCAAACTCGGCGATGCCGGCGAGCCGCTGCCAATCGAGAATGCGGACCGTCTGCCCTTGCCAGGTGATCAGGTGCTCGGCCCGCATCTGCTGCAGCGTGCGGTTGACGTGCACGGTGGAGAGCCCGAGCGTGTCGCCGAGTTCGGTCTGGTTGATCGGCAGGATCAGTTCTCGATCGCGGTCACCGAGGCCGACGACACTGAGGCGGGTGAAGATCTCGCACAGCAGGTGAGCCAGTTGCTCCAGCGCCGAGCGCCGTCCCATGGCGACGATCCACTCGCGGTGGATGGCGCTGTCGAGCAATGTCATCAGCCACAGCATGCGCGACAGGTGCGGGTAACGCTCCGTGATCATCCTCAGGTTGGTGTGGGGGAAGGTGACGACGCGGCACGCCGACAGCGCCCCCACCGAATGGTCCATCGTCCGGATCAGGAACGAGTGCAGATCGACGAAGTCGCCAGGCAGGTGGATGGCGGTAATCTGCCGGGTGCCGTCCCCGAGCAGCCGATAACGCGTGGTGAAGCCCTGCGCCACCAGCATCGAGCGATCCGGCCGGTCGCCTTCGCGGACCAGATCGGTGCCCGCAGCGAAGGTTATCATCGGTCCCGCTGCAGCCAGCAAGGCTGCCCGTTCTTCGGGCGAGACAGTGTCCCGCCGCTCGAGCTTGCGGACTAATGCATCGATATCTTCGATCATGGGCACGATCCACCTCATGGGGTTGGTCGCTCAACGCGTCCTGAGGAACACCCGTTCCGCGGCGTCGCGGGCGGTATGCAACCCGAAACGGCGAAGGAGCATTTCTTCGGCGGCCACCGTGCAGGGCCGCAGCCATAACCAAAGTTAATGCAGGACACGGAGCGGTTTGGCAGATGAGCTACATGCTAGATGAAAACCAAGACTCTCCTCGCCGCCGTCAGCCGTCCGCCGAAGCCACCGCGGGCCGCGAAGCCCTCATGCTGGTTCGACAGTTGAATCGACAGCTGGGCCTGTGGCAGGCCGCGTCGGTGAAGCTCCAGACCATGGCGGAGCGCCTGCGCGCCACCGGCCGCAACGACGCTACCGTAGAAGAGGAGACGCGGACGCTAATGGCTGCAGTCTTGGCGGCGGCAGAGCGGTTCGAGGAAATGCTGTCCGGGCAGCGGGCTGCCGTCGCCCAGCACGGCAGGATCAAGGATACCCGCCGGTCGTTCGAGATGGTCACCGAGCGGCTGCGGGGGAGCCTCAGGCTTCTCGGCGTCGAGGAAGTATCGGAGTGAGCGCCGGGGCGCCCACTCCGGCAGTGATCAGGCCGCCTTGCGGTTGACGTCGGCCAGGGCCACCTGGCTCAGCTTCTTGTCGGTGGCTTCTTCTTCCTTCAGCGTGGCATCGAGAAGGCCCACGGCCTCCTTCATGCCCAGCTGCTGCGCCCAGGTCTTGAGCGTGCCGTAGCGAGCGATCTCGTAGTGCTCTACCGCCTGCGCGGCAGCGACCAGGCCGGCGTCGAGCGCCACGGTGCCCTTGTACTCGTCCATGATCGACTTGCCTTCCTCGAGAATGCCGAGGATGGCGTCACAGGTCTTGCCGCGCGCCGGCTTGCCGAGCAGTTCGAAGACCTGCTCGAGACGCTCGATCTGACCTTCGGTCTCTTCGAGGTGCTGCTCGAAGCCGGCTTTCAGCTGCGGCGAGGTCGCAGCCTTGGCCATCTTCGGCAATGCCTTCACGATCTGCTTTTCGGCGTAGTAGATGTCCTTGAGGGTATCGAGGAACAGGTCATCGAGGGTCTTTTCGTCGGCCATTTTGGCTCTCCGTGCTTTGGATGGGAAGGCGGCAGAGGCGCCGCTGTTTGACTCCAATCTGGCAACGCCGGGATGGTTCCGCTTCTCCGCTGTCGGCGGCAAGCGGGGCCCGAAGGAAGGCTTGACCGAAGTAACCGGTTGGTGAATTAGTGCGTTTCAGGCGGCGCGAGGATGGCGACCGGCTCTGAGTGCGAGGATCTCCCCAGGTGAAATACGCGATCGTCGGCGTCGGTGGACGCCATGCCATGTTCCGCAAGGCGATTACCGAGACGCATGCGACGGGCAACGAACTGGTGGCTTTATGCGACGTCAACGAGACCCGGCTGGCGCTTTCCGCCTCGAAGATCGCGGACCAGCCCGGCAACGGCATTGCGACGTATGATGCCGCCGATTTCGGCCGGATGATCGCCGAGCAGCAGCCGGACACGGTGATCGTCACGACGCCAGACTACATTCACCACGAGTATATCGTCGCGGCACTCAAGGCCGGCCGAAACGTGATGACCGAAAAGCCGATGACGGTGGACCTCGGCAAGCTCAAGGGGGTGCTCGACGCGCAGCGCGAGAGCGGGCGGAAGCTGACCGTCACCTTCAACTACCGCTACACGCCGGCCCGCACGCAGCTCAAGGACCTGCTGATGAGCGGGGCCATCGGCGAGATCGAGGCGGTGGATTTCCGCTGGTATCTCGACCGGGTGCACGGGGCCGACTATTTCCGTCGCTGGCACCGGTACAAGGAGAAATCCGGCGGGCTGCTGGTGCACAAATCCACCCACCACTTCGACCTGATGAACTGGTGGGTCGGCTCGACGCCGAAGACCGTCAGCGCCAACGGGAAGCGGGTGTTCTATACGCCGCAGATGGCGCAGCAACTGGGGCTCGCGGACCATTCTGACCGCTGCCATACCTGCCCGGTGTTCGACCGGTGTGAGTACAGACTGGACATCGCGACCGACGAGGCGCTGCGGGAACTCTACCTCGAGGCGGAAGGCGACGACGGCTATTTCCGCGATCGCTGCGTGTTTGCCGACGACATCACCATCGAAGACACCATGCAGGTGCAGGTGAAATACGCCAACGACGTGATGCTGAACTACACACTGTGCGCCTATTCCCCATGGGAAGGGCTGGAGATCAAGTTCCATGGCACCAAGGGTGAGCTGACACACCGGCATGTCGAGGTGCACGGCGTGTTCGGCGGCGAGCGCGATAAGGCGCACGAGGACAACATGACCACGACGCTGCACCTCCACGGCGGGTTGCCCGAAAGCCTCGACGTGTGGGCCGGGCAGGGGGATCACGGCGGAGCCGATCCAGTGATGCTGGGCTACCTGTTCGACCCAGACGGGACGCCGCCCGACCGCTACAGTCGGGCCTCGACCCACAAGGAGGGCGCCTGGTCGATTCTCACCGGCATCGCCGCCAACCGCTCCATCGCCACCGGGCAGACGGTGGATGTCGATGCCATGCTGGCTGAGGCGGGGATCGTTCTGGAGCGGTAGCGCTCAGGGTCCGATGAGGAAGCGGTGGTAGGGGGCCGCCGAGATGGGTTGGCAGAGCTTGTCCGGGGCAAAGGCAAGCCCGGCGGCCGACAGGGCGTGCCAGCGTTTGGCGTCGCCTGCCAGGGCCCGCATCTCGCGGGCGGCATGGTCGAGCCTGGCATCGGCCCACACCAGACCCGGACCACCCGTATAGCGGCCGGATGCGTCGCTGACCGGCACGAGGTCGTAGTCGATGTCGATAGCCGCTCCAGCAGTGAATTCGGCACAGGGTCTCGCGCCCGCCGGTGGCGCCAATGCGCAGTCGCCTCGTGCCGAGGCCGAAGGCATCGATATTGAGCCGCACCAGTTCACCGGCCTGCTGGGCCGGAGTGAGCGGCACTGCGAGCGCCGACCATTGTCCGGTGGTCCAGCGGCCATCCGGTTCCGGATGACTGAAGCCTTCAAGGAACTGGACTTCGGCAATGGAGGCGGGGTCGACGCGGCGGCGTAGCAACTGCCAGAGCGGCAGCGCGGTAAACGCATTGAGCCCAAGCCGGCGCAAGGGTGGCGTGGCGAGGGGCAAAAAAAGGGCCGCCCTGGGGCGACCCTTGCGTTCGAGGATGGACCGTCCGGCTCTAGTTCAGGCGCTGGCCGTTGGCGCCGAACAGGTGGACGAGAGCCAGGTCGGGGGTGACGCGCAGCTTTTCGCCCGGGGCGGCGCTGATGCGCTCGCGGAAGATGCCGGTGATGGTCTGCGTGCCGAGGCGCGCCAGCACGGAGGTTTCCGAGCCGGTCGGCTCCAGCACGATCACTTCGATCTCGATGCCGTTGGGGTCGAGCTTGAAGTGTTCGGGGCGGATACCGTAGGTGGTTGCGCCATCGGCCCGGTTGGAAACGGGCAGGTTGATGCCGTCCGTAGTGCGGAACCCTTCCGGGGTCATGGCGCCCTGGATGAAGTTCATCGACGGCGAGCCGATGAAGCCGGCCACGAAGACGTTCTGCGGGCGGTCATACAGATCGAGCGGCGAACCGGCCTGCTCGATGATGCCGTCCTTCATCACGACGATCTTGTCGGCCATGGTCATGGCTTCGACCTGATCGTGGGTCACGTAGATGGTGGTGGTCTTGAGCCGCTGGTGCAGCTCCTTGATTTCGGCGCGCATCTGCACGCGCAGCTTGGCGTCGAGGTTCGACAGAGGCTCATCGAACAGGAAGACCTGCGGATCGCGCACGATGGCGCGGCCCATGGCAACGCGCTGGCGCTGGCCGCCCGAGAGCTGGCGCGGCTGGCGGTCGAGCAGGGTCTGAAGGCCGAGGATCTGCGCGGCGCGATCGACCTTCTGCTTGATTTCGGCCTTTGGTACGCCCTTGAGCTTGAGCGAGAAGCCCATGTTCTGCGCGACCGTCATGTGCGGGTAGAGCGCATAGTTCTGGAACACCATGGCGATGTCGCGTTCCTTGGGCGGCAGGTCGTTGACGACGCGATTGCCGATGCCGATCTCGCCCGAGGAGATTTCCTCGAGGCCGGCGATCATGCGCAGCAGCGTGGACTTGCCACAGCCCGACGGGCCGACCAGCACCACGAACTCGCCGTCGGCGATGTCGACCGACACGCCCTTCAGCGCTTCGAAATTGCCGTAGTGCTTGCCAGCCTTGTTGATGGTTACAGGCGCCATGAAGTCTCCTCCCCGAGTGCGGGCCGACGCCCGTTCATGCGAGCAAGCATCGGGCGAGGCTCGGCCGGCGGTCAAGCGGCTTTCCGCCTTTATAAGACTAAAGTTGCATGAAAGACTAATACGAAAGTCGTATAAAATCGGAACGTAACGCGATCATCGCCGGGCTCTGGCGGGGCGGGCGGGTTCCGGCTACGAGAGAGGCATGGCCTATACACTCGCCGATGTGCAGCAACTCGACCGCCACGATCCGCTCGCGGATTACCGCCAGCGCTTCAGCCTGCCCGATGGGGTGATCTACCTTGACGGCAACTCGCTGGGGGCGCTGCCGCGATCGGTGCGGGCGCGGATGGACGAGGTGGTGGCAACCCAATGGGGCGAGGGGCTGATCCGGTCGTGGAACACGCATGACTGGATCGACCTGCCGGGACGCGTCGGCGATCGCATCGGCCGGCTGATCGGCGCTGGGCCGGGGACGGTCACGGTGGCTGATTCCACCTCGGTGAACCTGTTCAAGGCGCTGGGTGCCGCGCTTCGGCTGCGACAGGACCGTCGCGTCATCCTGCTCGAGGCGGGCGATTTTCCGACCGACGCGTACATAGCGTCGGGCCTCGCTGAACTCATGGGGAAGGGGCACGAGGTGCGCCTCGTCGCGGCGGACGAACTGGCCGCCGCTCTCGGCCCCGAGGTCGCGGTGCTGCTGGCGACGGAGGTCAACTATCGCACCGGGGCGCGGCTCGAGATGGCGGGACTGACCGCCGCCGCGCACGCGGTCGGGGCGCTGACGATCTGGGATCTCTGTCATTCGGCCGGGGCGTTCCCGGTTGACCTCGGCGCTGCCGATGCCGACTTCGCGGTGGGCTGCGGCTACAAGTACCTCAATGGCGGGCCCGGGGCGCCGGCGTTCATATATGCGGCGGCGCGCCATCATGCCGGGATGCGACAGCCGCTGACCGGCTGGCTGGGCCACGCGGCGCCGTTCAGCTTTGCGGCGGACTACAGCCCGGCCGAGGGTATTGCCCGGATGCGGGCCGGCACGCCGCCGATCCTGTCGATGCAGGCGCTGGATGCGGCGCTCGACGCATTCGAAGGCGTCGACCTGCGGGCAGTGAAGGCGAAGGCAGACCGGCTGTTCGACCTCTTCACCGGCGAGGTCGCCGGTCTCGGCCTCGGACTTGCCACCCCGACCGATCCCGGCCGGCGCGGCACGCAGGTGTCGCTGCGCCACCCGGAGGCCTACGCGGTGATGCAGGCACTGATCGGACGCGGCGTCGTCGGCGACTTCCGCGAGCCGGACATCCTGCGCTTCGGGCTCACCCCGCTCTACCTGCGCTTCGAAGACGTGTGGAACGCCGCCAGAGTCCTCTGCGAGATAATCGCGACCTCGGCCTGGGACCGGCCAGAGTTCAGGCGCCGCGCCAAAGTCGTCTGAGCGCAAAACGAAAATATCTGCACGCTGTGATCGTTTCTCCCCAAGGAACCCCTTGGCGCGGACGTCACATCCTCGCATAAATCACGGGGCAGACGGGTCGTGCTGCTGTCCATTGGGATGGGCGAGGGTGAAATGAAGGCGTATCGACACTTCCTGGGTGGGCTTGGCGCTGTCGTGGCGCTGGCTCTTTTAGCCGTGCCGGCGATGGCACAGCAGAATTTCTCGCGTGGCTTTGGCGCCCTGCCGAGCGACCCCGAAAAGGTGCGCAGCCTGACGGGCACACCGGAGTTCCGGTCGTTCCTGCCCGAGGTGGTGGACCTGTCGTCCTATTTCCCGGTGCCGGGTGACCAGGGACAGCAGGGCAGTTGCACGGCATGGGCGGCTGGTTATGCGGCGCGCGCCTACTATGCGGCGGCGGTCGAACAACGCCGCATCACCTCGCCCCAGTCGATCCCGAGCCCGGCGTTCATCTACGGCCTCATCGTTGCCGATCCCGACAATTGCGGCTCGGGCAGCTCCAATCCGCTCGCCCTTGAGGTGCTGAAGCAGATCGGCAGCCTCTCCCTCGCAGAGTATCCCTATCGCGAGGAGACCTGTGGCCTGCCGACCGACGCAGAGTTCGAGTCCGTGACCGACTTCCGGATCAAGGACTACCTCGTCGTCGACCACACGCGGCTCGACCAGGTGAAGGGGGAACTCGCCGACGGCAATCCGGTGATCATCCGCATCGTTCCCGAGGAGAACTTCGACACCCTGTGGAACCAGCCGGATGGCGTCTGGCGGGCACCGCCGCTGCCCGAGGACTCGTTCGGCCATGCGATGGTGCTGGTCGGCTACAACGAGGCCAAGCAGACCTTCAAGTTCATCAACTCGTGGGGGCCGGACTGGTCGGATGGCGGCTATGGCCGCATGGATTACCAGACGTTCCTCAATCGGGTCACCGAGGCCTTCGTGATGGTGCTGCCGACCGGCGAGCCGAGGGTGCCGGTGGCCGATCTCGACCCCGAGGAGGCCCCTGCGCCCGAAGAACCGATCGTGCCCGAGGAGCCGGTGCAGCCGGCGGACCCGACGCCCAAGCAGGTGGTGGATTTCTCCGGGCTGCAATGCGCCAAGATCCAGATTTCGACGCGGGGCTCCCGCAAGGTGGCTGAAGGCTTCGTCAGCACTCCGGCTGATCTCGACACGGTAACGAGCCAGCTCGAGGGCGAGGTGGACGAAGTCAATGTCAAGCTGGCGCCCTGGCCGCAGTGCGAGGCGCTGATGACGCTCGACGCGCAACTGGCCGAGACCGACGTGCCGAAGATCGACGTCACCGGGACCGAGCTCAAGGCCGGCGATATCTTCGGCATCACCGTGGATACGCCGAACTTCGACAGCTACGTGCATGTCGCCTATGTGCAGGCCGATGGCACGGTGGTGAACCTGCAGCAGGTCGATGCCGACAACCTGTCGACCCTGGCGCCGCGTTCCGAGATCAGGTTCGGCGATGGCCAGGACGGCCGCGCCAAGTTCGAGGTCAGCGGGCCCTTCGGCAACGAGATGCTGCTGGTCATCTCCTCGCGGGCACCGCTGTTCCCCGAGCCGCGGCCGCAGACGGAGACCGAGCGCGAGTTCCTCACGGCGCTGCGCGAGGCGATCCTGGCGCGACCCAACAAGCAGAGCCCGGAGCGCTTCATTTCCGCGGCCTTCGTCCCCATCCACACCTCCGAGTGACCGAAATGCTCAAGCTTTTTCGTATCGCCGCAATCGGCCTGCTGCTGGGGGCGGCCCCCCTCGCGATGGCGCAGGACAACTTCTCGGCCAACGACATCGTCGATGCGCTGACGCCGAAGGAAAAGACCCGTGGCCTGACGGTGACCGAAACCAACAAGGACGAGGCGCCATCGATCTCGATGCGGGTGCAGTTCGCCTACGACTCCGACCAGCTGGAGAACGAGGCGATCCTGTCGATGCGGGCCCTGGGAGCAGCGCTGCGCGACCAGCGGCTCAAGGACTACCGGTTTGAAATCATTGGCCATACGGATGCCAAGGGCTCGGACGCCTACAACCTCGAGCTGTCGAAGCGCCGGGCCGCAGCGGTGGTGGAGCACCTGGTGTTCTTCCACAATGTCGACCCCGACAGGCTGGTCGCCATCGGCATGGGAGAAACGGACCCGACCAACACGGCCGATCCAGATGCGGCCGAGAATCGCCGGGTGGAAATCATCAATATCGGCTCGTGACGACAGACTTTGCGACCTGCCTAAAGCCTAAGTTAAGTGCTCGTCGCTAGCTTAACCTGCTACCGCGGCTTTCGCGGGACAGGTTTGGTGTGCCGAATTGCAGTCTCTGCCTCGAGTCATGATGCGCGCTGGCGCGACATTGCTTCGGCCCACGGTGGCCCCGGCAGTAGTCATCCTGCTCGTCATGCTTGCAGTGGCGTGGTTTGCCGCGGCGCAGAACCAGGCAGTGTACGACCAGCGGATCCGCTCGGACGTCCTGAAGGAAGTCAGCGTCATCCGCGCCAAGCTGGAAGGCAATATCAGCGGCAACATCCAGCTGGTGCGCGGGCTGGTGGCGGTGATCGCCACCGAACCGCAGATGACGCAGCAACGGTTTTCCGATTTGGCGCGGAAGCTGTTTTCGGAGCACTCCCAGCTGCGCAATGTCGCCGGTGCGCCTGATCTCATCGTCCGGCTGATGCACCCGCTCGAGGGCAACGAAAAGGCTATCGGACTCGACTACCGGACCAACGCGGCGCAACGCGAGGCTACCCTACGGGCGCAGCAGACCGGCCAGATGGTGCTAGCAGGTCCGGTCGACCTGGTGCAGGGCGGCCGGGGGTTCATCGGGCGGTTTCCGGTGATCATCGGCGAGGCCCGGTATCAGCAGTTCTGGGGCGTGGTGTCGGCGGTGGTCGACGAACAACTGCTCTACGACGACAGCGGGCTCTCCGACCCTGACCTTGGCATCGATATCGCCATCTCGGGCGTCGACGGCCGCGGGCGCGAGGGCAAGCAGTTCTATGGCGACGCCGCCGTACTGGACAATCGCCCGATCAACGCCAGCGTGGTGCTGCCGAACGGCGAATGGATCATCTCGGCAGTGCCCAAGGGCGGCTGGCCGACGGTGGCGCCCGACAGCTGGGCGATCTGGGGCGGCTTCCTGGGGCTGGCGATCCTGCTGTCGGCGCCGATGTTCTTTGCCGGGCGGCTGATCGAGGAGCGGCAGCGCAACCTCGCGGTACTCCGCAGTCGTGAAGCCGAACTGCGCCGCCTGTCACGCCGCCTCGGCCTGGCGCTTGAAACGTCGCAGGTGGGCGTTTTCGAGCTTGACCTCGAAACCCGCGAGTTGTTGTGGGACGATCGGGTGAATGCGCTCTACGGCCTGCCGCAAGACGGTGGGGAGCGCGGCTATGAACACTGGCGCAACGCGATTCACCCCGAGGACCTGCGACGGGCGGAGGAGGAATACCGGCTGGCCTGCGAGGTCACCGGCCAGTATCACTCGGAATACCGCATCATCACGCCGGCAGGGCTGGTCCGCAACGTCAGGGCCATCGGCACCGTCTACAAGGACCACGATTCAACGCCCAAGATGGTGGGCGTGAACTGGGACGTGTCGGCCGACGTGGCGCTCAACGAGAGCCTGAAGCGCTCCAACCGGCTGAGCGAGGCGCGCAACTCGGAACTGGAGGCGGCCAAGGCGGCGATCGAGCACAACGCGCTGCACGATTCACTCACCGGCCTGCCGAACCGGCGCTACCTCGACGACGTCCTGAAATCGCGGGCAGAGCATGCAGGGCGCAATGGCGGCACGCTGGCGCTGCTGCATATCGATCTCGACCGCTTCAAGCAGATCAACGATACGCTGGGTCACGCGGCCGGCGATGCGATGCTGGTGCATGCGGCTTACACACTGAGCGCAAACTGCGGCCCGGATGACTTCGTGGCGCGGATCGGCGGCGACGAGTTCGTGGTGGTCTCGAACGTCAAGGATGGGGAAGCTGCGCTCGGGGCGCTGGCCGACCGGCTGATCGCGCGCATGCGGCTGCCCATCCTCTACGAGGGGCACGAGTGCCGGTCTGGCATCTCTGTGGGCATCGCCTACGAGGAGGGGCGCAACCCCGATCCCAACCGCATCCTGATCAACGCCGATATCGCGCTCTACCGGGCGAAGAGCCGCGGCCGCAATCGTTACGAGTTCTTCACTTCGGCGCTGCAGGCCGAGGTGATCCGTACCAAGCGGCTGGCGGACGAGATCCTGCACGGGCTGGAAACCGACCAGTTCCTGCCCTGGTACCAGCCGCAGTTCGATGCCACGACGCTCGAGATCGTCGGGGTCGAGGCGCTGGCGCGCTGGCGGCACCCGGTCAAAGGCATCCTGCCGCCGGCGCATTTCCTCGACGTGGCGGAGGACCTCAATGTCGTCTCGAGCATCGACCGGCTGGTGCTGGAGAAGGCTCTCGTCGACTTCGCCGAGTGGGACCGGCTGGGGCTGGGGATTCCCAAGGTCGCGGTGAATGTCTCGGCCCGGCGGCTGCAGGATGAGCAACTCATCGCATCGCTGAAGGGGCTGGCCTTCGAGCCAGGCAGGCTCGCCTTCGAACTGGTGGAGTCGATCTTCCTCGACGACACCGACGACATGGTCCGCTGGAACGCCGAGCAGATCAAGGAACTGGGCATCGATATCGAGATCGACGATTTCGGCACCGGTTATGCCTCGATCGTGTCGCTGATGAAACTGAAGCCGCGGCGGCTGAAGATCGACCGGCAACTGGTCTCGCCGATCGTGGTGTCGGCACAGCAACGGCGACTGGTGCAGTCCATCGTCGACATCGGCCGCTCGCTCGATATCGAGGTCGTGGGCGAGGGTGTCGAGACCATGGAACATGCCGCCATCCTGCGCGACCTCGGCTGCAAGGTTCTGCAGGGCTATGCCTTTGCCGCGCCGATGAGCGCCGAGGCGCTGTCCCGGTTCGTGGCCGAGCGCGGGTGGATGCCAGACAACACCAAGGCGCGGAAGCACGGCTAGAGGGTTGCTGTCTTCGGAAGTTGGATTGCAGCACTAGCCGCCAGTATGTGCGGGCTTCAGAACAGCTCGGCTTGGCCGTGGATGCCGTGCGTTGCGGTGCCGGACAGGGTCGGGACGCGCAGTTCGTCCAGCACGAGGCCAGACCAGATGTCGTCGTAGATCTCGGGCGGCGTGCCGGGTGGCAGCAGGGCGAACTGGCGGACGGCGTGGGCCATGTTTTGGGCGCGCTGCTCGATGCGATCCTGTCCCTGCAAGGCGTGGATGATCATCCGGGCGGCGATGCGGCGGGCCTCGTCGGCAGGAACCGACCGGTCACCAAGGATCTCGAGCGCCTGCGTCACTTCCTCGACCATGCCGGCGGTCTGCCGCGCCGTTTCATCGAGCTCACGCGCGAGCTTGTACAGAGACATATAGGCGAACCCCCGAAAACACCGTTCGACCATAACGCCTATTCCTGAATGGCTCCTTGCGAAGGTTAGCGGGTTGTCTCGTACCTGCAGCGGTTGGTTAGCGCTTCACTAACGATTGTTGGGTAACGATCGGAACATAATGCTTTTCGAGGTCGCCCCAAGAATGGTCCTGCCGAGCGCGCTGCCCCCTGAATTCGACCGTGGGGTCGTCACAACGGTGCACCAGGGCGACTGTCTCGTGTCGGCCGAAAGCGACCTGACCTACTCCACGGTGCTCGGCAGCTGCATCTCCGCCTGCGTGCGCGACGTGGTCGCCAATGTTGGTGGGATGAACCACTTCCTGCTGGCCGAGCAGTCCGGCTCTGCCAGGGACCGCTACGGCGCATCGGCCCGCTATGGCGCGTTCGCGATGGAGCAACTGATCAACAAGGTGCTCACCCGCGGCACCGGCAAGAAATCCAACCTCGAGATCAAGGTGTTCGGCGGTGGCAAGATCAACGCCGCGCTCGACGACGTGGGCGCCAAGAACATCGACTTCGTGCGGCAGTTTCTCGCTGACGAAGGCTACGCAGTGGCCAAGGAAGACATGGGCGGCAGCTACGCTCGCCGGGTGATGTTCAAGCCGGCCTCCGGACGGGCGTTCGTGAAGCGGCTGGACAACACCGCCAACGCTTCGATCGCGAAGGAAGAACTGGCCGTGGCGGCGACCCGCCGCCAGGCCCTGGTCACCAAGCCGAAGGTCGAGGACGACATCGAACTCTTCTAGGCCGCACCCGGGCTTACCAAATACTTACCCGGCGCAGGACTCCTATACGCTTGATTAACCATACCAAACCTACGGTGCGGGAAAGGGCCTGCCGGAGGCCCGCCGGAGCCTGTGATTCGTGCGCCGCCTAAGCGTTGCGCTCATTGCCAATCTTCTCTGGGGGCTCGCGGCGCTGCTTGCTGCGGGCAGCGTGATGGCATTCGGCATGACTCTGCTGGCGCTGTGTGTTTCGGCGCTGGGGTTCGTGGCGGCCTTTGCGGCCAGCATCATCATCGCTTCTCGTGCCGACAGGGGCTTCACTGACCGGTTGGCGGCTCTGGGGAACGCGGTTGGTCTCAAGTCGCAGGAGGCGACCAGCGTCGAGGCGATCGTCGCCAGCCTCGGGCAGCGGCTGGAACGGGCCAATCAGTTCAAGGCGGCGTTCCATCGGCTCAGGCATCCCGCGATGGTGATCGGCGCCGACGGCAAGCTCAGCGGGTTGACGGGCGGGGCCGAGGCCCTGGACCGCCGTGCGGTAGAAGGCAGCGACGCTGCCGACCTGCTTGGCGACGCCCACATTGCGGGTGACGGGATCGTTTCGGTCGGTCGGCATCGGTTCGTAGCCGAACGATATGAACTGAACGGCGGGCGGCGGCTGGTCGAACTGGAGCCTGCCGGCTACCACATCGCCGACGATGACTTCGACGCCTTCGTCACGGCGCTCCGGCAGGGCCGTACCGGCTTCCGCTTCGATCCATGGAGCCACCAGCACTCGCCCGCCCTCAAGGCGCTCGGCGAAGCGCTCGAAGCATTCGACCGGCCGATCCGGGCGCTGCAGCAGATCCTCGATGGCGCAGATGTCGATCCAGCGCTGCTGGCGGGGTCACTGGGCCTCGTCCCGCAGGTTCGGACGTTCCGCGACGCCATCGAAGAGATTGTTGCCGAGCGAGACGAGGCGATCGTGGCGCGAGACCTGCTGGAGGCCAAGATGGAGGCGATCCTGCGGGCCATCGACCGCTATCGTGCCAGCGTCACGTCGCTCGCCGAGCTGGCCGACCAGAGCCGCACTGGCCTCGTCGTTGCCGCGAGCGCGATCGGCAAGGGCCGGGACCGTACCCGGGTGGTGCGCGGGCTCGAGCGCGAAGCAGTGCAGATGGCGGCGGACGCGGCGCTGGCGGTACAGCGCAGCGGGGCGGCGGTCGATGGCGTCGGTTCGGCCACCAGCCAGATCGACAAGATGGTTTCCGCCATCGAGGATGTCAGCTTCCGCACCAACCTGCTGGCGCTCAACGCTGCGGTCGAGGCGGCGCGCGCCGGCGAGAAGGGGGCGGGCTTTGCCGTGGTGGCGGCCGAGGTGCGGACACTGGCGCAGGCAACGCAGCAGGCAGCGCGGGAGATTCGCGCCCTGGTCGGCACCAGCCGGAAGAACTCCGACCAATCGGCGGCCGAAACGGCACACCTGAAAAATATACTGGCCGGTCTCGGTTCGCATTTAGAGAATCTAAGCAATGAGACCGAGATGATAGCCGGTGCGCTGGATGAGGGCGGTGGGGCAATTGCCCGCCTCGACAGCAACGTCAACGCGGTCGGTACGGTCGCGGCCAAGGCGTTGCAGCTCCCGGCGCGCAAGGCCAACTGAGGCCGAACGGGGGACGTCGTATGGAGCAGGGCGAACTTGCCCTAAGCGATCGGGAATTCAACCGGGTCAAGGCCCGCGTTCATGCCGAAGCCGGCATTTCGCTTTCCGACGCCAAGCGCACACTGGTGATATCGAGGCTGGGCAAGCTGGTCCGCGGGCTCGGCCTCACTTCCTTCGACGCTTACCTCGATCACCTGGAGCGGGCCGGCACGCCGGCCGACGCGCAGGAGTTCGTCAACGCGCTGACCACCAACCTGACGCGGTTCTGGCGCGAGGATCACCACTTCGCGCACCTCAGGACCTACGTTGCGCAGCTGATGCAGCAGCGACCGCGCATGGGGCTCAATGGCCGGCCGAAGCTTCGGATCTGGTCGGCAGGGTGCTCGACGGGGCAGGAGCCCTACACCATCGCGCTCGACCTGCTCGATGCGTTTCCGGAGCTGAGGCGCTGGGACTTCCGCATCCTCGCCACCGATATCGACACCAACGTCGTGGCCAAGGCCGCTGCCGGGGTCTATCCGGTGGGCGAGCTGAACGGGCTCAGCCGCGAACGCTCGGACCTGTTCGAGGCCGCCGAGGCAGGGCAGGTCCGCATTCCCGCGGCGGCGCGCGACCTGGTTTCGTTCAAGCCGCTCAACCTCATTCACACGCCGTGGCCGATGCGCGGACCGTTCGATGCGGTGTTCTGCCGGAACGTAGCGATCTATTTCGACAAGAAGACGCAGGGGGAGTTGTTCGCCCGGCTCGGCGCGATCCTCGCGCCCGAAGGCTTCCTCTATATCGGTCACTCCGAAAACCTCGGGGCCGGCAGCGAGAACTTCCGTCTCGTCGGCAAGACCGTCTACCAGGCACGGGCGCAGCACATCAAGGCGAGGGACGCAGCATGAGTATCAAGGTGCTGGTCGTCGATGATTCCGCGCTCATCCGCGAGGTGTTGTCGCGCGCACTCGGCAAGGATGGCGACATCCTGGTGATCGGCACGGCCGCCGACCCGATCGAGGCGCGCGAGAAGGTCAAGACGCTGAGCCCCGATGTCGTGACGCTCGACATCGAGATGCCCAACATGAACGGGCTGCAGTTCCTCGACAAGCTGATGCGGCTGCATCCGCTGCCGGTGGTGATGGTCTCGACCCTCACCACGAAGGGGGCGAGCGAGACGTTGCTGGCGATGGAACTGGGCGCGGTGGATTTCGTCGCCAAGCCCAATGCCAGGCTGTCAGGCGGGCTCGAAGCCTTTGGCGAGAACCTGCGCCAGAAGGTGCGGGCCGCAGCCAACTCCGACGTGAAGGGCCGCGCCATGCGCGCCCCGCCCGTCAACGTACCGGTGCGGACGGCGGCGGCGCCGAAGGGCACGGTCATCGCCATCGGCGCCTCGACCGGCGGCGTGGAAGCCATCCGCGTGGTGCTTTCGGGCATGCCCGTCGATTGTCCGCCGATCGTCATTGCCCAGCATATGCCTGCCGGCTTCACGACCCGGTTTGCGGGCCGGCTCGACGAGGTCACCGAACTGACGGTGGTCGAGGCCGAGGACCGGATGCCGCTGCTGCCGGGCCACGCCTATGTGGCGCGCGGGGACTATCACCTGCGGGTCGAGCGCTCGTCGGGCCAGCTCAAGTGCCGGTTGGCACAGGACGAGCTCGCCTCGGGGCATCGCCCCAGCGTCGATGTGCTGTTCGAGTCGGTGGCCAAGACCGTCGGCCCGATGGCGGTTGGGGCGATCCTGACCGGGATGGGGCGCGACGGGGCCAGGGGCCTCAAGCTGATGCGCGATGCCGGTGCCTACACCGTGGGGCAGAGCCAGAGCTCGGCGCTGGTCTACGGCATGCCGCGCGTCGCGTTCGAAGAAGGCGCTGTGATGGAGCAGGCGCCAGTCGAAGCTATTGCCGCGCGCCTCGCCGCGGCCCTGACCCGGATACGATCGGCTGCATAGCGCATGATCGGATTGAGGGTTTGGTAACGGAATATCCTTAGGGTCCAGAGTGCGCGACCCGCGTATTTTCGGGCGGCTAGAAGGCTAGCGTAAACATGCCGAAGGCAAGTGCTGTCAGTGTGATGATTGTGGATGACCAGCAGTCGATGCGGGGAATCTGCAAGTACATCCTCACCCAGCTTGGGTTCACCAACATCGTCGAGGCCAAATCCGGCCGCGACGCGCTGGGCAAACTCGAAAAAAGCACCGTCGATCTCATCATTTCCGACTGGAACATGGAAGACATCGACGGGCTGACGCTGCTGCGCGTCATCCGCAAGCATCCCAAGACGCAGGGAATGCCGTTCATCATGGCCACCGGCCGCTCCGACAAGGAGCAGGTGAAGGAAGCGATCTCGTCGGGCGTGAACAACTACATCATCAAGCCGTTCGACGCCTCGACGATGAAGAAGCGCATCGAGGCTGTGATCGGCGTGCTGTCCTAGCGCACCGATACCGCACGAACTCGTCTCAGACAGGCCGCCTCCGGGCGGCCTTCGTGCTTTCCGGGGCAGGGATGCAATCGATCACATCGGCGGAAACGCTGGGCTCCGGACGATTCTGGCGTAATCAGAAATTAATGACCGCTGCCTACAATTTGGGCATGGCTTTCGGGGGGAGGCCGGCCCCGCGCTTCGTCGTTCCTGGCCGGCATCGTCCCCTCACACAGTCCCAAACAGACCAACGAGGGTAGGATGATGGCCGGTTTGCCCAAGCTGAAGATCGCGCAGAAACTGCCGCTCGCCATGGTGATTTCAGCGCTGCTGGTCAGCGCCGGGGTCGGCACGGCAAGCTACCTGATCGGCTCGAGCACTGTGGAACAGATGAGCATCCGGCAGATGCAGACCGTTGCCGGCGAGCGGGCCCAGGAGTTCCAGACCTTCCTCCGGACGATCGAGGCGGACGTCGTCAGTACCGCCAGCACCGATCTGGCGTTCGGCGCCGCGCGTGACCTCGCGGTGGCGTGGGGCTCGATGGGTATCGCCAAGCCGCCACTCGACCCGGTGGCCACGCTGCGTGGCAACTATATCGACTTCAATCCCAACCCGGCGGGGCAGCGGCAGTTGCTCGACACCCCGACAGGCGACGGCATCAAGAAGACCAGCTACGAGTTCCAGCACGTCAAGATCAACCCGATCTTCCGCACGCAGCTGGAGCGGCGCGGCTACGCCGACATGTTCGTCTTCGATACCAAGGGCAACCTGCTCTATTCGGTGATGAAGAACGACGACTTCGCGAAGAATTTCGCCGAGGGCAGCGAGATGGCCGACGGCGGTCTCGGCCGCGCCTATCGCGCCGCGCTGGCGCTCCCTGAAGCCGGGCAGGTGGCCTTCTCGGACATGGAAGTCTACGGCCCGGCCGGCGGGCCGGCGAGCTTTCTCGCCACCCCGATCTTCGATCCACGCAAGAAACTGGCTGGCGTCCTGGCGGTGCAGATGCCCGTCGCCGCCATCAACGCCATGATGCAGAACAAGGATAACCTCGGCCAGACGGGCGAAAGCTTCTTCGTCGGCGCGGACTATCTTATGCGGTCGGATTCGAGTTTCTCCGAGGCCGGGGACATCCTCGCCACCCGCTACGAAAACGCCGTCGTCGCGGCGGCGCTTGAGGGAGAAAGCAGCCAGGGGTCGACGGCCGACTATCGCGGCATGCCGATGATCGTCACGGCAACTCCGGTGGAGTTCAACGGTGCCAAGTGGGCGATGGTCACCACCATTTCGGAAGCCGAGGCACTGGCTCCGGTCGCCGACATGCGCGACATGATGCTGGTGATCGGGGCAGGGCTGCTCGTGCTGGCTGCCGCGGGCGGGTGGCTGTTCTCGCGGTCGGTGACGCGGCCGATCAGCCGGCTCACGGGCACGATGGATGCCCTCGCTGCTGGCAATCTCGAAGTCGAGGTGCGCGGCGCCGAGCGCTCCGACGAGATCGGCGCGATGGCCAAGGCCGTGCAGGTGTTCAAGGAAAACGCCGGCAGGATGACGGAGATGACCGAGGGCGAGAGGGCGGCTTCGCTGCAGCGCCGGGTCGATCGCACGGCGATGATGGGACAGTTGCAGCAGGCATTCGGCGAGGTGGTGAATGCCGCGATCGCCGGGGACTTTTCGAAGCGGGTCGATGCCGACTTCCCGGATGCCGAACTCAACACGCTGGCCGGTTCCGTCAACGAACTGGTGGCGACGGTGGAACGCGGTCTGGGGGAGACCGGCGAGGTGCTGGCGGCGCTGGCGCATACCGACCTGACCCGGCGCGTCCGGGGTGACTATGAGGGCGCGTTCCTGCAGCTCAAGACCGACACCAACGCGGTTGCCGAGACGCTGGGGGAGATCGTCGTCGGGCTGCGGGATACGTCGCGCTCGCTGAAGACGGCGACCGGCGAAATCCTCTCGGGCGCGAACGATCTCTCCGAGCGCACCACCAAGCAGGCTGCCACCATCGAGGAAACATCCGCCGCGATGGAGCGGCTGGCCGGCACGGTGATCGCCAATGCCGAGCGTGCCAGCGACGCGAGCAGCACGGCGGCGGGCGTTACCCGCACGGCGGAGGAGGGCGGGGCGGTGATGCAGCGCGCCACGGAGGCGATGGAGCGGATCACGGCGTCGTCGGGCAAGATCTCCAACATTATCGGGATGATCGACGATATCGCGTTCCAGACCAACCTGCTGGCGCTCAACGCCTCGGTCGAAGCAGCGCGGGCGGGCGACGCGGGCAAGGGCTTCGCGGTCGTCGCCGTCGAGGTGCGCCGCCTGGCGCAGTCGGCGGCGAGTGCGTCGAGCGACGTGAAGGTGTTGATCGAGCAGTCGGGCGCCGAGGTCAGCGGCGGCTCGCGTCTGGTGCTCGAGGCGGCCAACAAGCTCGAGGCCATGCTGGTGGCGGCGCGCTCATCCAATGCGGTCATGCACGCAATTGCCAAGGCGAGCCGCGAGCAGGCCTCGGCCATCGAGGAAGTCAACGCCGCGGTGCGCCAGATGGACGAGATGACCCAGCACAATGCTGCGCTGGTCGAGGAGACCAACGCTGCCATCGAGCAGACCGAGGCGCAGGCGGTTGAACTCGACCGCATCGTCGAGATCTTCCGACTGGTGGAGCACGATGCGGTCGCCGGCAAGGCGACGCGCAGCCCACCGGAGCCGGAGAAAGGTGGAATTAAGGCATTGCAGGCAAAGGTACGTACTGCCGCCCGCTCCTACCTCAGCCGGGGCAGCGTGGCAGTCGACAAGGACTGGGCCGAATTCTAGCGGCCACATATTGCGTACCGGAGAGCGAAGCTCGGCCGGAGTTGATTAAAGAGTAGTCCAGGAAGGACGAAAATGCGGATCGACCGCCGGCTCGCCACAGCCCTTGCCATCGGTATGTTGCCGTTGGCGATCGGCGCTTTCATGATCGCCCAGGACATGGGAACGATCGATCGGGCGAAGGTCGAGGCCGACGGCGTCGACTATGCCGGGTTGGTGCTCCCAGAACTCACCAGCCTCGCGCGTGACAAGGCGCTGCCCGCCACTCCCAACCCGGCCCTCGCCGCTGCCGCGAGCGCCAATGAAGGCCGGCTCGGTACCGCCGCGATCTCCGAGGCTTATGCCGACCTCAAGGCCGATGTCGCGAACGGTGCCTTCCCGGCTGCCGCGCGCCAGGCGGCGGCGACGCTTATCGCGCGCATCCACGAGGCGGCTGGTGTCACATCCGACAGCGACGGCAATGCCGCGCTCAGCGCCGAGGTGCCGCAGGCTGCGAACGCCGCGCCGCTGGCGCCGGCGCTGCTCGACGCCTCGCGCTATGCGCCGACCGTGCTGCCAGCGGCGGTTGACCGGCTGACCCAGGTGCTCGCCGAGTTCCGTGCCGCCATCGCGTCCGAGGGCAGGCCGCAAAGCGCCGCCCTTGCCGAGTATGGCGCGGCGGCGAAGGCGTTTGCCGACAGGGTCGAGGCGGGTATCGCCACCCTCGGGAAACCCGAACTGCGCCTTGCCTATGACTGGGCCGGCCTCGACGCCGCCCACCGGCTCTACCAGGACGAGGCGCTCGCGCTGGGCCAGAGTTCCGCTGCGGCGCTGGGCGAAACGCTGCAGGCCCGTATCGCCGGCGCCGGCTTTCGCATCTGGCTGACGGCTGCCATCGCGGCAATCGCCGCTGCGGGGCTTGGGCTTTCCAGTTTTCTCGTCTTCCGGCGCTGGCAACCCTCGGTTAAGCAAACCGCCCTATCGTCCGCGCCGGGGAAGAGCGGAACGTTGCGGCCCGAGAGCCGCGGCACATCGAGGGTCATCATGACCAGTGCGTCCGCGCGCCGCTCCGGCGGCATGAAGCTCACGTCGTCCATCTCGCTGATGGTACTGGCCGCCGTTGCCGTTACGGTCTGCACAGTTCTGGGCACAGTGTGGGTGCTGCTCTCAGCCAATACGCAGAGCACGGTCGACCAGCGGTTGGGTACCGACCTGCGCATTGCCGCGGCGATCCTCGAGGTCAACCTGCCCAGTTCGGACGTCTACTGGGCCGAGGACGGCAGCCTCGACAAGATCGAAGCCAAGGCGATGCCGAAGTTCCGCAACCACGACCTGGTCAACACCATCGGGCGGGTGACGGGCGATACGGCGACGCTGTTCGTTTTCGACGCCGAGACGGAGGACTTCGTCCGCAAGACGACGACCATCCTCGACGCGGAGGGCAATCCGATCCTCGACACACCGCTCGATCGCACCGGTGCCGCCTACCCGGTGGTCAGGGCCGGCGGCACCTACCAGGGCGCCGCCAACATCCTCGGGGTGCCGTACTACGCTATCTACAAGCCGATCGTAGACCTGAGCGGCGCGCCGATCGGCCTCGTCTATGTCGGCATTCCTAGGGTCGAGATCGACTCGGTGGCGTCGGATGGCCTCGGGGTGCTCGGGCTCGTCGGGGCGGCTGTTCTCGTCATCATCGGCGGCATCGCTTACCTCGCCTCGCGGCTGCTGACACGGCCGATCCCGCGGCTTTGCGGGGCCATGCAGCACCTGGCCGAGGGCGAACTGCAGACGGAAATTCCCTATACCGGGCTCGGCAACGAACTGGGCGCAATGGCTCGCAGCCTTGAAGTGTTCCGCGACAATGCCCTCAAGGTGCACGAGATGACCGAGAGCGAGCGCGTATCGCTGGCAGAGCGCCGCGATGAGCGCACCCAGATGATGCAGTCGCTACAGCGCGGCTTCGGCGACGTGGTGGATGCCGCGCTCGAGGGGGATTTCACGCGGCGGATCGATGCGAGCTTCAAGGACGAAGAGCTCAACCGGCTGGCCGCCAGCGTCAACGCGCTCGTGGGGCGCATCGACGAGATCATCGGCGAGACCGGACAGGCGCTCGCGGCGCTTGCCGATACCGATCTCACGCATCGCATGAACACCGGCTATGGTGGGGCACTGGGCCAGCTCGAGCACGACACCAACCAGGTGGCGGAGCGGCTGGGCGAAGTGGTTACGGCGCTGAAGCAGAGTTCGCAGGGCCTGAAGACTGCAACTGGCGAAATTCTATCGGGCGCCAACGACCTGTCGGAACGTACGACGCGGCAGGCCGCGACGATCGAAGAGACCTCGGCCGCCATGACGCAACTGGCCGGCACGGTCCGCGTCAATGCCGAAAAGGCCGAGGACGCGCGCCACGTCGCCGCCGAAGTCAGCCGTACCGCCGAAGAGGGCGGGGCGGTGATGGCGGAGGCCAACGCGGCGATGGAACGGATCATCGCGTCGTCGTCGAAGATCTCCAACATCATCGGGCTGATCGACGACATCGCGTTCCAGACCAACCTCCTGGCGCTCAACGCTTCAGTGGAAGCGGCGCGCGCCGGCGAGGCCGGCAAGGGGTTTGCTGTGGTGGCGGTGGAAGTTCGCCGTCTCGCCCAGTCGGCGGCGCAGGCCTCGAGCGAAGTCAAAGTGCTGATCGAAGCGAGTGGCGGCGAGGTCAAGGGCGGTACACGGCTGGTCGCCGAAGCGGCTGGCAAGCTCGAAAAGATGCTCGGCGCGGCGCAGCGCTCCAGCGCGCTGATGGCCGAGATTGCCAGCGAAAGTCATCAGCAGGCCGCCTCGATCGACGAAGTCAATGCCGCGGTGCGGCAACTCGACGAGATGACCCAGCACAATGCCGCGCTGGTCGAGGAGATCAACGCGGCGATCGAACAGACCGAAGCGCAGGCCGGGCAGGTCGATGGCATTGCGGCGATATTCACCGTCGCGGCGCCCGCACCGGCGGAGCGGAAGTCTCGCATCGCGGCTTGAAGCAGTATGGGCGCGCACCGGTCAAACTGCTGCGGTACACTTCAGTCTTTTATAACCTAGACGAAGTTTTAAGCGCCGGTGGTGCAGCATGGGTGCACAATGAGCGACACACACGCCACCCCACCCGATATTCGTGAGCCAGCGGGCAGCACGCTGCTCGCGCTGCTCCCGGCGCTTCTAGTCGCCCTCGTGACCCTCGTGGCCGGCACGGCAAGCGCCTACGCGCCGCCGGCGACCGGCGAGATGGCGGTGGTGTTCCCCCCCCTGGACCAACGAGGTCGAGGCGTTCGAGGTCGTCGCCCGTGCAGGCGGTCTGCTCGTCGGACCCAGCCGTTTCGGCAACATCGTCATCGCCCTTGCTATAGATTCCGGCTTTGCGGCCCGGGTCGCGCAGCATGGGGCTCTCTTCACAACCAATGCGACCGGAATTTGCGGGCCGGCGTCAACCAATGGGTCCGTGCAATGAATATCGAAACACTGAGGCAGCAGGCGAGCTACGTCATCGCTGTCGTTGCCGTCGTCATGGGCGTCGCCGCGCTCGCTACAGAGTATTTCGTGCAAGGTTCGCTGGGGCTGGGCAGCGGGCTGGCCGCTGGCATGACGGCCGCGTTGCTGGGCACCTACGTGGTGTCGCGCAAAGGCCAGGCGTTCCGCTTCCTAGCGGTATCGGTGATCATGGCGCAGGTGATGGCCCTGCTGATCGCCTCGCGCGGCCATGCCTTCCAGATCGACCTGCACATGGCGTTCTTCGCTGCGCTGGCGCTGTCGGCCCTGATGTATGACAGCAAGGCGATCATTCTGGGGGCCGCGCTCGTGGCGGTGCACCACCTCGTGCTCGGGCTGGGCATGGAAGAGCTGGTGTTCTACGGCGGCAGCGGGCTCGAACGTGTCGTGCTCCACGCGGTGATCCTCGTTGTCGAGGCGGCCGGTCTGGTCTGGCTGTCCACTACGACGGGGCGGCTGCTGTCGCTGGCCGAGAGAAAATCCGACGAGGCGGCCCTCGAAGCGCAGAAGGTCAGCGATCTGGCTGCATCCACTGCGGCCGAACGGAGCGCCCGTGCAGAGCAGGACCAGGACATGCTCAATCGGCTCGAGCAGTCGTTCGGCCGGGTGGTCGCCGACGCCGCCGACGGGCGCTTCGACAGCCGCGTCGAGGAAGCCTTCGGCATGCCGGTCTTCGACAAGCTCGCGCGTTCCATCAATATGCTGATCGATACGGTGCAACGTGGCCTCGGCGAAACCGGTGCGGTTCTCGCCGGCCTCGCCCAGGCCGACCTGACCAAGCGGGTCGAAGGGCAATTCGTCGGCGAGTTCGGAGCGCTGAAGGACAGCACCAACGCGGTGGCGGACCGGTTGAGCCAGATTGTCGGCCAGATCAAGGACACGTCGCGCGGACTGAAGACGGCTACGGGCGAGATCCTCTCGGGTGCCAACGATCTGAGCGAGCGGACGACCAAGCAGGCAGCGACGATCGAGCAAACCTCCGCAGCCATGGAGCAGCTCTCCACCACCGTGCTGCAGAATGCCGACCGGGCCAAGGAGGCGAACAACGTGTCCGCCAGCGTCACGCGGACTGCCGAAGAGGGCGGCAAGGTGATGGGCGAGGCCAACATGGCGATGGAGCGCATCACGCAGTCGTCGGGCAAGATCTCCAACATCATCGGCATGATCGACGATATCGCCTTCCAGACCAACCTGCTGGCGCTGAACGCCTCGGTGGAGGCGGCCCGGGCCGGCGATGCGGGCAAGGGGTTCGCGGTCGTGGCAGTCGAAGTCCGGCGTCTCGCGCAGTCGGCCGCCAGCGCTTCATCCGACGTCAAGCTGCTGATCGAGGAATCAGGTGCCGAGGTGAGGACGGGATCCAAGCTCGTCGCCGACGCGGCCGCGCGGCTCGAGTCGATGCTCGAGGCAGCCCGATCCTCGAATGCGCTGATGGATGGCATCGCGCGGGAATCGAGCCGGCAGGCGGCAGCGATCGAAGAGGTCAATGCCGCTGTGCGGCAGCTCGATGAAATGACGCAGCACAACGCTGCCCTCGTCGAGCAGACCAACGCGGCGATCGAGCAGACGGAGGCGCAGGCGAACGAACTCGATCGCGTGGTCGATGTCTTCAATGTATCGGGCAACGCCGCTGGCAGGGCCACCGGCCGCGCGCCAGAAGTCCGGGCGGCGCAGGCAAGCGGGATACAGGCCCTGCAGGCCAAGGTGAAGCAAGCTTCCAGATCCTACCTCAGCCGCGGCAATGCCGCCGTCGACAAGGACTGGGCCGAGTTCTAGCGGTCCGCAGGAGTGCTCGCATGGCTGCAATGTAGCCGCAGCAACGCAAGTCGACCATTTCGACGCCTTTTGTGCCGACGACGGCGGGTCACGTTCATGCGGACTTAAGGCCGGCCATCCATGGTCGATGAAGCCGTATGTCGCGGCACTCATGCTGCGTCGGGCGTAGAACGCCCTCTGGGGGTATATATTGTTGCATTTTTTTACGGCCAGTCTGTCGCGTCGGCTCTATGGTCTGCTGGCACTCTTTGCGGTTGGGTTCTTCGCAGTCGTCGGATACCAGCTCTACGACCTGAAGACCAATCTCGACGACTTCAAGCGCACCGAGCTGCAGAGTGTGGTGCAGGCGGCGACCAGCGTCGTCCAGTCATACTATGACCGCTTCCAGGCGGGAGAGCTGACTGAGGACGAGGCCAAGGTGCAGGCGCTCGATGCGGTTCGCGCCATGCGCTACCAGGGCAAAGAGTATTTCTTCATCGACGACTACAACTCGATGATCCTGATCATGCATCCGACCAAGCCGGAAAAGCAGGGTGCCGACCGGTCGGTGGAAGCCGACAGCCGCGGCAAGTTCTACCTGCAGGAACTGCTAGGCAAGGTGCGGACAGACGGCGCCGGTTTTGAGACCTATCTGTTCAAGATGCCCGAAGGCGGGGAAGCCGACAAAGTCAGTTACGCGCTGGGCTTTGCGCCCTGGGGCTGGTCGATCGCCTCGGGCGTCATGTTCACCCAAGTGGACGAAATCTTCTGGCAGGCAGCCGCCGAAGGCGGCGCGATGACCGCAACGATCGCGCTCCTTATCCTCCTCGCCGGCGTCCTGATTGCGCGCTCGATCGCCAAGCCGATGGTGCAGCTCAACCGCACGATGCTCAGGGTGGCGGATGGTGAGTATAGCCTCGTCGTCGAAGGCACCAAGCGTCGGGACGAGATCGGCGCCATGGCAAAGGCGGTCGAAGTGTTCCGTGAGAACGGTGCCAAGGTCGCCCAGATGACAGAGGCGGAGGCCGCCCGCATCGTTTCCGACCAGCAGGCGCGCGCCCGCATGATGGCCGAACTGCAGAAGTCCTTCGGCGAAGTGGTCGATGCGGCCATCGCCGGCGACTTTTCTCGCCGCGTCGATGCCGAGTTCCCCGATGCCGAGCTGAACGCGCTCGCCGGCAGCGTCAACAACCTCGTGGCCACCGTCGACCGCGGGCTGACCGAAACCGGCGAGGTCATTGCTGCCCTTGCCGATGCCGACCTGACCAAGCGCATGCAGGGCGATTACGAAGGCGCGTTCGCGCGGCTGAAGAACGATACCAACGCCATGGCCGACAAGCTGAGCGACATCGTCGGCCAGCTCAAGGAAACCTCGCGCGGGCTGAAGACCGCGACGGGCGAAATCCTGTCGGGGGCCAACGACCTGTCGGAGCGCACCACCAAGCAGGCCGCGACGATCGAGGAGACGTCGGCCGCGATGGAACAGCTCGCCTCGACCGTGCTGAAGAATGCCGATCGTGCCAAGGAAGCCAGCGGCGTTGCCGGCCGGGTCACCGTCACCGCCGAAGAGGGTGGCAAGGTGATGGGCGAAGCCAACTCGGCGATGGAGCGGATCACCCAGTCGTCGGGCAAGATCTCCAACATCATCGGGCTGATCGATGACATCGCCTTCCAGACCAACCTCCTGGCGCTGAATGCCTCGGTGGAAGCGGCGCGGGCCGGCGATGCCGGCAAGGGCTTTGCCGTGGTGGCCGTCGAAGTGCGTCGCCTGGCGCAATCCGCCGCCAGCGCTTCGTCCGACGTCAAGAAGCTGATCGAACAGTCGGGCGCAGAAGTCAGCACCGGATCGAAGCTGGTGGCCGACGCGGCCAACCGGCTGCACCTCATGCTCGAGGCCGCCCGGTCCTCCAGCATGCTGATGGACGGCATTGCACGCGACAGCCGCGAGCAGGCCTCGGCGATCGAGGAGGTCACCACCGCGGTGCGCCAGCTTGACGAGATGACGCAGCACAACGCGGCCCTCGTCGAAGAGACCAACGCCGCGATCGAGCAGACCGAGGCGCAGGCCAACGACCTCGACCGCGTGGTCGATATCTTCAACGTCTCGGGCTCCGGCCCGGCCGTTCAACTGCGGCCGACCGGTGCGCGAACCGCACCGCCCAAGGGCATCCGCGGGCTGCAGCAGAAGGTGAAGCAGGCCGCCAGTTCCTACCTCAGTCGCGGTAACGCCGCGGTGGAAAGGACTGGGCCGAATTCTGACGGCGGCGAAACAACCCTGACACGCGGTGTCAGGTGACTCGTGAGACAACCCTTCCCGCGTCAACCGGGAAGGGTTTTTCATGTCCATCGTCGTTCCTCACACCATCGAGCTCGTCACCTTTCGCCTCGCCAAGGGCGACACGCAGGGGTTCGTCGATGCCAATGCCGCCATCAACGACTGGCTGAAGCGACAGCCGGGCTTCGTGTCCCGCCATCTCGCCGAGCGCGACGACGGCAGCTACCTCGACATCGTTTTCTGGAAAAGCCATGCGGATGCACTGGCGGCCAGCGGCAAAATGATGGAAGAGATGGCCCAGTCGGAGGCCATGACCATGATCGATCCCATGGGCCTCGACATGAGCCATGGAACAATCAGACTCTCGGTCGACTGAAATGGTCGCCGATCTCCTCAACATCGTCCGCTCGTTTCCCGAGCCGGTGCAGCAGCTGACCAGCAAGCTGGCACTGACGCTGCTATCGGTTCGCCCGGATCTCGAGGGCAAGGCACGGCTCGGCTGGGGCTCGGTGAACTATCGGCATCCGGTGGCAGGCTTCGTCTGCGCCATCTTCCCGATGGAGGACCACGTCTCGCTGGTGTTCGAGCACGGCCGGCAACTGAGCTCGCCGCTGCTCGAGGGGGACGGCAAGCAGGTGCGATTCATCAAGCTGGTTCCTGGTGTCGACATCCCCGAGGACGAGATCGCCATCCTGCTTTCGGAGGCCATTGCACTGAAGGCCTGAGCCGGGCAGAACGGAGCCCTCACACGAGAGGGCTTTTCATGGCGCGCATCGGCCTCGTTGCACACGATGACAAGAAGGACGAACTGGTCGCCTGGGCGCTCAGGAACCGTGACGCGCTTGCCGCCCACGAGTTGTACGGGACCGGCACCAGCGGCGGCCGGATTATCGAAGGGACCGGGCTCGCAGTTACCCGCCTGCTATCGGGGCCGCTCGGCGGCGATGCGCAATTGGGCGCGATGATCGCCGAGGGCCGGCTCGACGTGCTGATCTTCTTTCAGGATCCGCTGACCGCCATGCCGCACGACGTCGATATCAAGTCGCTCACCCGGCTCGCCACGCTCTACGACATCCTGTTCGCCCCCAATCACAAAACTGCGGATGCCGTTCTGGCCGCTCTTTGACCATCTGGTCAAAGCCGAACGGTTTCTGTAGGAAGCGCCCACAGCGAAGCTCGGCTGCTCGATTGACCGGGTATCCGGCATATGAGCAGATGCCCGGCAAGTCGGCATTTGACCGATAGATTTATCAGGACGGGGGTGGGGTGTCCTTCGACGCAGTCATCGACGTGCAGAACGTCAGCAAGCGCTTTGGCGGCTTGCGCGCAGTCAACGAGTGCTCGCTTCGGGTCGAGCGGGGATCGATCACCGGGCTCATCGGGCCGAACGGTGCCGGCAAGTCGACGCTTTTCAACCTCGTCGCCGGCAACATCACGCCCGACAGCGGCAAGATCATCTTTGACGGCAAAGATGTCACTGGTTTGAAGCCGCACCAGCTGTTTCACCGCGGCATGCTGCGCACCTTCCAGATCGCGCACGAATTCTCCAATATGACGGCGCTCGAGAACCTGATGATGGTGCCGCCGGGCCAGCCGGGCGAGAGCCTCGTCACCACCTGGTTCGCGCCGGGTGCGGTGAAGAGCGCCGAGCGCGCAGTGCGCCAGAAGGCGCTCGACGTCATCGATTTTTTGAAGCTGGGGCATGTGAAGCACGAACTGGCAGGCAACCTGTCCGGCGGCCAGAAGAAGCTGCTCGAACTGGGCCGCACCATGATGGTCGATGCCAAGGTGGTGCTGCTCGACGAGGTGGCGGCGGGCGTCAACCGCACGCTGCTGCAGGACCTGGCGGCCAATATCGAGCGGATGAACCAGGAACTGGGCTACACCTTCTTCGTCATCGAGCACGACATGGATCTGATCGGCCGCCTGTGCGATCCGGTGATCGTCATGGCGCAGGGCGAGAAGATCGCCGAGGGCCCGATGTCGGAAATCCGGGCCAATCCCGAAATCATCGAGGCCTATTTCGGCGCTCCGGTGGAGGCGGCGTAATGGCGCTCATCGAACTCAAGAACGTCATCGGCGGCTATGGTGGCGCGCCTATTCTCAACGGCGTCAACATGTCGATCGAGCAGAGCGACATCGGGGTGATCGTCGGACCGAATGGCGCGGGGAAATCGACGACGCTGAAGGCGATTTTCGGCCTGCTCAAGGTTACCGAGGGGTCGATCGTCTTCCAGGGCGAGGAGATCCAGAATGCGCTGCCGGACCGGCTGGTGCCCAAGGGGCTGAGCTTCGTACCGCAGGAGAAGAACGTCTTCACCTCGATGAGCGTCGAGGAAAACCTGGAGATGGGCGCGTTCACCCGCACTGACGACTTCCGCCCCACCATCGAGTGGGTCTACGACATGTTCCCGGTGCTGCGCGAGAAGCGCCGTCAGCCGGCAGGCGAGCTCTCGGGCGGCCAGCGCCAGATGGTGGCCATGGGCCGTGCCCTGATGAGCAAGCCCAGCCTGCTGCTGCTCGACGAACCATCCGCCGGGCTCAGCCCGCGCTACGTGCTCGAAATCTTCGAGCAGATCGTCAAGGTCAACAAGGCCGGCGTCGCCATCCTGATGGTCGAGCAGAATGCGCGGCAGGCGCTGGCGTTCGCCTCGCGCGGCTTCGTGCTCGCCACCGGCAAGAACCGTTTCACCGGCACGGGCCCTGAGCTCATTGCCGACCCCGAAGTCGCCAAAAGTTTCCTCGGGGGCTGAGCGCGCGATGAACGAACTCATCTTCTTTTTCAACAACGTGATCGTCGGCGGCGTCGCCCTGGGCTCGATCTACGCGGTCGGCGCTATCGGCGTGACGCTGATCTTCGGCATCCTGCGCTTCGCGCATTTCGCCCATGGCGACATGATGACGATGGGCGCCTTCATCGCCTTCCTGCTGATGCTGGCCTGCCAGGCGCTGGGCATATCGGTGCCGTTCCTGCCGACGGGGTTCCTGGTCCTGCCGGTGGCGATGGTGCTCACCACCATCATCGCGCTCGGGCTCGACAAGGGGTTCTACGCTCCCTTGCGCAAGCGCGGCGCCAAGCCCGTCACCATGCTGATTGCCTCGATCGGCGTGACGCTGATCATCCAGGGCCTCATCCGCCTGTTCTTCGGCTCGGGCACCTGGTCGTTCTTCGAGAGCGAAACCAAGCAGTTGATCCGCATTCCGGTGCCGCTCGAGGGTGTCACCCGCACCATCAATTTCACCCAGCCGCAGGTGCTGATGGTGGTGTGTACCGCCGTCGCCGTGCTGGCGCTGCACTTCTTCCTGACCCGCTCGCGGCTGGGCAAGGCGATGCGCGCCATGGCCGACAATCCTGACCTGGCGCAGGTTTCAGGCATCAACACCAAGGTAGTGGTCCGCGTCACCTGGATCATCGCCGGCTCGCTCGCCGCCATGGCCGGCACCATGCTGGCGCTCGACGTGCAGCTGAAGCCGGACCTCGCCTTCAACATCGTGCTGCCGATCTTCGCGGCGGCGATCGTCGGTGGTCTCGGGCAATCCTACGGTGCCATCGCGGGCGGCTTCCTGATCGGCTTTGCCGAGACGGCGGCGATCTTCAACTGGTCGGTGCTGCTGCGGCCGATTGCCGGGGCGCTGCCGTTCGAAGTGCCGGCGACACTGGCCATCGTGCCGACCGAGTACAAGCTCACCGTGGCCTTCGTCATCCTCGTGGTGGTGCTGCTCTGGCGCCCGACGGGTATCTTCAAGGGAGCTTCGTCATGATCGCACGTCGCTCCCTCACCCTGTTCGCAGGGCTGTTCGTGCTGTTCTGCGTCATTGGCTGGGCACTTGGCGCCGCCAATATCTCGCTGCTGCTGGTGCAGAGTTTCGCCTACGCACTAATCGCGCTCGGTCTCAACATCCAGTGGGGCTATGGCGGCTTGTTCAACTTCGGCATCATGGGGATGCTGATGCTGGGCGGCGCGGCCACCACCTTCATCTCGACCCCGATCATTCCTGGATTCTGGGGGTCTGAAGGCCCGCTGCTGCTGGGCAGGGCGCTGCTCGCCTTTGCCTTCGGCTTCCTGCTGGTCTGGGGCGCCCGCAAGGCCGACCGGGTCGGCATCCGTGGCGGCTGGAAGACGGCGCTGACCATCGTCGCCTGGGCCGCCGCCTACATCATCTATCGCAGCCAGATCGACGTCGCGGCCGCCTATATCGAGGCGACGCCGGATGGCTGGATCGGCGGCCTCGGGCTTCACCCGGTTCTGGGCTGGCTGTTTGGCGGCGTCCTCGCGGCTGGTGCGGCCTATATCGTGGGCAAGATCTGCCTCGGGCTGCGCACCGACTATCTGGCCATCGCCACCATCGGCATTTCCGAAATCATCCGCGCACTGCTCAAGAATATGGACTGGCTGACGCGCGGTACCCTCACCGTCTCGCCCATCCCGTGGCCGACGCCGCTGCCGCAGGAGTTCCAGGCGAGCGGCACGCCGATCACCGACAGCTTCATCTACGCGCGGCTGGGCTTTCTCGGCCTCGTGCTGATCGTGCTGATCGTAGCGTTCTTCCTTGTGCAGCGCGCCTATGGCGGACCGTGGGGGCGCATGATGCGCGCCATCCGCGACAACTACGTCGCCGCGGCCTCGATGGGCAAGAACATCACCAGCCGGCAGCTCGAGGTGTTCATCCTCGGCTCGGTGCTGATGGGCATCGGCGGCGCCATGCTGGTGAGCTTCGGGCAGATCTACGACCCCGGTTCGTTCCAGCCGATCAACCACACCTTCCTCATCTGGGTGATGGTGATCGTCGGTGGGGCGGGCAACAACTGGGGCGCGGTGTTCGGGGCCATGCTGATCTACATCACCTGGATGATCTCGGACCCGGTGTCGCAATGGCTGTTCAACGGCATCTCCAACTGGTCGACCGATCTGGGATGGGGTGCCATTCCCGAGATCCAGTCGCGCGCCAGCCAGATGCGCGTGTTCGTTCTCGGCGTGGTCATCACCATCGCGTTGCGCTACGCGCCGCGCGGGCTCATTCCGGAAGTGGTGAAGCGCGAAGCCTGAGCTCAGATCGAGTTCAGGAGCGCCAGCATCACCCGTTCGAGGTCGCGGTCCACCGACGGGCGCAGGGCCGCGAACTCGGGGCGTTCGAGCACCTCGGCGGCCGCCGTGGAGGGGTGGGCGTTGGGCCACATGCCGGCCACGAAGGTGCCGACCGTGGCGGCCGTCCAGACGCAGTCCTCGACTGAAGTTTCCGGCAGTTTGTTGTTGATGGCGACGCCGATGCGCCGCACCATTTCGACCAGCCGGCGCTTGATCGCCGCGATGGTCTCGACCGAGACGTTCCGTTCGAGCGTCGAGGCGAGGATCGCCAACAGCCTCGGCAGTCGGGGGTTGGCCACGAAGGCCATCGTCCCGGCCGCGGCGATGGCCCGCTTGTCGCCTGTGGCGCATGCCGCTAGGTCCCGCTCGATCCGCGGCAGGAACGCGTCGATGGCTTCGTGCAGCAGGCCGATCAGGACCTGCTCGCGACTCTCGAAGTATCTGTAGACATTCGACTTGGTGAAGCCGGCCCTGGCGGCGATGGCATTGAGCCCGGCGCCTTCGGGGCCGCCCTCGTCGAACAACGCCGCCGCGGCCGCGAGCAGTGCATCGCGGCGGATCTGCTGCTCCTCCGGCTTTCGGGCGCGCTGGAAGTGGGTCTCGGTCATGCCGCCTTTGCAATCGAGGGGAATCGACGTCCTGTCAACTGCTCCGAGACCTGCCAGAGCCGCTCGGCGGCGGCAGCGTCCACGGCGCGCCGCGGGGGTTTTGCATCACCCGGGCTGCCGCGCATTTCCATCATGCCGTCCGGCCCGTAGTAGCCACCGGGTCGGGCATCCGGGGAGGTCACCGCGAACAGCTGCGGCAGTGCGCCCTGGGCGCCACTCTGGCCCATCATCGGGGCGATGACCGTGCCGATGAACTTGCCGATCTGGCCCTGCAGTCCCTCCGCATTGGCGGGGCCATTGGCGACGAGATCCGTCATGGCCCAGCCGGGGTGGGCTGCCGTGGCGTGCAGGTGCCAGCCATTGGCGTCGCTGCGCTTCTGCAGCTCGCGAGCGAACATCAGCATGGCCAGCTTGCTCTGGCTGTAGGAGCGGAAGGGCCGGTATGACCTGCGGGCGTCGAGGTCGTCGAAGTCGATGCGGCCGATCTGTGCCGCAGTGCTCGACAGTTGCACGACCCGCGGCGCCTTGACCGCCATCAGCAGCGGCAGCAACTGCGCGGTGAGCGCGAAGTGGCTCAGGTAGTTGGTGCCCCACTGGAGCTCGAACCCGTCCTTGGTCTCCTGCCGCTTTGCCGGTGCCATGACGCCGGCATTGTTGACCAGAATGTCGAGCCGGTCATGCTTGGTGGCGAAGTCTTCGGCAAAGCGCGCGACGTTGGCGAGCGCCGAGAGGTCGAGGCTCTCGTAGCTCACCTTGGCGCTCGGGACCTCGGCCTTGATCCGCGCCAGCGCCGCGGCGCCCTTGGCGGCGTTTCGTCCGGTCAGCACCACCGTCGCCCCGGCGCGCGCCAGTTCCAGCGCCGTCTCATACCCCAGCCCACCCGTCGCCCCGGTAATCAGCGCCAGTTTCCCCGCCTGCGAGGGAATGTCCTTGGTCGACCAGCTCATCTGCATGCTCCATAAGAGAACGATGGTCTGTAATTAAGAGACTGCCGGTCTTTTGTCAAGGCGAGGATGCGCGAGGCATTCGGATGGACGCGGTTCCGGAGGGCAGGGAGGTTGCGGACTGGTCCGACGTCGGGCGGAAGTACCTGGTCGCGGCGCTCGTTTACGCCGCTGCGGCCCGCTCCGGGAAGCGGACGCCGCTCAGTTCTTCGGATATGTCCCAGAGCCGCCGGGCAACTGCCACATCCAGCGACCGGCCGGGTGCCGAGGCCTCGCCGGGCAGGCCACGGACTTCCATGAAGCCCTGCGGCCCGTAGTAGCCGCCCGGCTTCGCCATGGGGTCGGTGGCGGCCATCAGCGTGGGGAGGGCACCTTGCGGCACCGCCTGGAACATGAAGGAAAAATTGCGACGGAAGAACCCAGCCATGCTCGCCTCGCCCATGCCGTTGTTCACGAGCTCGGTGCGCGATACGCCCGGGTGGGCGGTAATGCTCGCAATCCCCCAGCCATTGGCGTCGGACCGCCGCTGCAGCTCGAAGCCGAACATCAGGCAGGCGAGCTTGGTCTGGCTGTAGGACGTCATCGGGCTGTAGTCGCGCTCGGACTGCAGGTTGTCGAAATCGATCCTGCCGTTGCGCGCAGCGATGCTGGCCAGGGGCACGACCCGGGCGGCCGGCGCCGCCATCAGCAGGGGCAGCAGCCTCCCGGTCAGGGCGAAGTGGGAAAGGTAGTTGGTTTCGAACTGCAGCTCGAAGCCATCGCGGGTGGTCTCGCGGGTAGGCGGCGCCATCACGCCGGCATTGTTGACGAGGATATCCAGGCGATCGTGCCGCGTGGCGAAGTCGGCGGCGAAGCGGGTGACGTTGCCGAGGTGGGACAGGTCGAGGTTTTCGTAGGTGACTTTGGCACCCGGCACCTCGGCCTTGATCCGCTGCAGCGCCATGGCGCCTTTTTCAGGGCTGCGTCCGGTCAGCACCACGTCGGCGCCGGCCCGCGCCAGCTCGATGGCGGTCTCGTAGCCCAGACCACCGGTTGCCCCGGTGACGAGCGCCAGTTTCCCGGCCTGCGAGGGAATATCCTTGATCGACCAACCCATATGCCTGCTCCATTAAGAGAACGATGGTCTTTAATTAAGCGGCCGTCGGTCTGTTTTCAAGGCGCAGTTGAGCCCGTCGGGTGAGCAAACAAGAAAGGCCCGGGGTCGCCCCCGGGCCTCGTATGCACTGAAGCGTCGATCCTTACTGGATCGGGCCCTTCTCGACGAACTTGCCGTCTTCGAGGGCGAGCTCGACGATGACGCCGTCGACGTCGCCGGCCGCGTCGAACTCGAGCGGACCACCAGCGCCTTCATAGTCGATGTCGGTGCCGGCCTTGATCAGCTCGACTGCCTTGCTCCACTCGCCGGGGAGGATCGTCTCGCCCGGAGCGGTTGCGACTTCGCGCAGCGCGGCGGACAGGCCCTCACGGCCAGCGTTGCCGTTCTTCTCGATCGCGAGGGCGATCAGGAAGGCGGCATCGTAGGCCTGCGGCGCGTAGGTCGCCTCAGGGTTCTGGCCAGCGTCGGTCGCCAGCTTCTTGTAGGCATCGGCCGAGGCGCCGGCATAGGCACCGGCACGGGTGGCGATGATCTTGCCGTTGACGGCTTCCGGCGGCAGGCCGGTCACCAGGTCGTCGCCGATCATGCCGTCGCCGCCGACATAGGCGGTGAACTCACCGGCCTCGATCGACTGCTGCAGGATGGTCTTGCCCGAGCCCGAGGCGTAGGCGAGGATCACGAGGTTCTGCGAGCCGCCCGAGGACAGCTGGCCGAGTTCGGCGCGGTAGTCTGCCTTGCCGTCTTCATGCGCGACGTTGGACGAAACCGTGCCGCCGCCGGCGGTGAAGGTTGCGACGAACACGTCGGCGAGACCCTTGCCGTAGTCGTTGTTCACGTAGGTGACGGCAACGTCCGTGATGCCCTTGGCGAGGACCAGTTCGGCCATCTTGACGCCCTGGAAGGCATCCGACGGGGTGGTGCGGTAGACGAGGTCGCTGTCCTCGAGCGTGGTCAGCGCCGGGGCCGAAGCCGACGGCGAGATCTGCACGACGCCGCCCGGGATACCGGCAGCGGTAGCAGCGCCGATGGTGGCGCCGGTGCAGAAGGCGCCGACGATGGCGGTGACCTGGTCGGTGTTGACGAGCTTGTCAGCGGCGGGGCCGGCAACCGACGGGTCGCAAGCGGAGTCACCGGTGATCGAGACGAGGTTGCCGCCGAGGATACCGCCCTGGGCGTTCACCTGGTCGAAGGCGAGCTGCGCGCCCGCCACGATCGGCGGGGCCAGAGATTCGATCGGGCCGGTCAGGTCGCCCAGGATGCCGACCTTCACGTCTTCAGCGAGCGCCGGCACGGCGAGGCCGAGAACCATGGCGCCGACAGCGAGGCCGAGCAAGGAGTGGGTTTTGGTCATGATGTCCCTCTTTCACGTTGCGACGTCCCCGGTGCCGTTCTCTTGGGGCGCCTTGAGGCCGCTCGCAACAATTGATGGGGGCATGAACCCATGCCCCGCTGGGCGCGATATTGCATAGTTCGGACAAGGGAGTCATCCGGTTTTGATCGGTTGGTAAAGGCCGCGGACATTGTGTTTGGTCTCGCCTCGCCTATAAGTTCGCCAGCGTCTTGCAGCATTGGCGGGTCCCGGATGCGTGTTCTTGTTTTCCTGTTCCTGCTGGTTGTCTGCTCAGTGCCCGGCGCGGCGTTGGCGCAGGGGTCGATCGAGACGCTCGAGACGACGCCTGCGGGGGAGGCCGCGACCGACGAAACCGCCGAGCCGCTGCCGCCGCCGCCGTGCGGCACGCAGCCGATGACCATTGCCCGCATGGCCTGGCCGTCCGCTGCGATCCTCGCCGAAGTGCATTCGCGGCTGCTGACGGCGTACTACCAGTGCAACGTCATGCTGAACGAGGGCGACCTGGCCGCCACCGGGTCGTCGATGGGCGCTACCGGCCAGCCCGCGGTTGCGCCGGAAATGTGGATCGCCCGGATCGCCGATATCTGGAACGCCGCCATGCAGGGCCAGAAGGTGCGGCAGGCCGGGGTCTCTTACGTCGATCCTGTATTCGAGGGCTGGTTCGTGCCGGACTACGCGGCGGAGCAATGGCCAGAGGTCACCACGATCGAAGGACTGAAGGCCCGCGCCGCTGACTTTGCCGAGGTGCCCGGCACGGCACGCGGCAAGTTCATCTCGTGCCCGCTCGACTGGGGCTGCGCCATCGTCAACCGCAACCTGCTGCGCGCCTATGGCCTCGACCAGAGCTTCGACATCGTCGAGCCGGCCAACCGGTTCGAGATGGATACGCTGATTGCCGAGGCGGTGGGCCGCAAGCAGCCGATCCTGTTCTACTACTGGCAGCCCAACGCCATCCTCAGCCAGTTCGCCTTCCGGCCGGTTGCGCTGGCCGCCTACAATCGCGAGGCTTTCCAGTGCATGGGCCGCGCCACTTGCGCCGCGCCGTCGCCCACCGGTTTTGCGCCCGACCCTGTGATCACCGCCGTCGCCGAGTGGGTCTATCTGGATGCCCCGCAGGTGGCTGTCTATTTCAGCCGCGCCCATATGCCCTTTGCCGAGATGAACCTCATGCTTCAGCAACTGGGCGAGCCGGGTGCCACGGTGGAGACGGTCGCCGACCGCTTCATCGCCGAGCGCAGCGAGATCTGGCGCCCCTGGGTCGGGCTGCCGGCAATCCCCTGACCGGTAGTCAACCTCCGGTTAGCCATCCCAACTATCTGCCTTGTGCTGATACGAAGCTGTCATGGAGCGCCGCTAGGCTGCCGACCGAGTCGCAAGCTAGCGCTTCAAGGTATTGAAATTACTATTTTATTTTCTTGCGGTTAGGTTTTCGGAAAGCTTCTTCGGTCAGGTTGACGCCGGCTTGCGCCATCAGTGCGCCGGAGAGTTACCAGTTGCGTCGCCAGTCTCCCGTCGAGCCGGTTATCGGCACCTATCGTCTCGTCTTTGTCGGTGTGGGCCTGATTCTGTTTGCCATGGGTGGCATCAGCGCCTTCGAGGTCATGCAGTCGGGCTTAGAGAGCCGGCCGCTCGAGTTCGTAGCTGTCCGGGTCGGTGGCTGCGTGTCCTTGATGCTGCTGCTGCGCTGGGGTTACACGCGGCTGAAGCGGCAACTGCTCCAGGCCGAAGCGGTGCAGCGGAAGCTGCTGGATTTGGCTTATGAGGACGCGCTGACAGGCGCTTTCACCCGCTCCTACTTCTACGACCAGTTGCAGGAATGCATACACGGCACCGACAGTCCCGTTGCCTACATGCAGATCGACATGGACAACCTGAAGGTCCTCAACGATTCGCACGGACACAAGGCAGGCGACGCGGCGCTGGTCCACCTGGTCCGCACGCTGAAGACGCTGATGCCCGATGCGCTCGTCGGTCGCCTCGGCGGCGATGAATTCGGCATTGCCCTTGTCGGCCAGGACAACAAGCCGGCCCTGGTCCGGCTCGGCGACCAGATCCTCTATACGCTCGGCCAGCCCATCGCCGTCGACGGACGCGCCATACGGCTCTCCGCCACCATCGGCGTCGCGGTCTGGCCGCACGACGCCGGGGAAGTCGACGAACTGATCACCAAGGCCGACCTGGCGCTCTACAGGGGCAAGAAGGATGGCCGTGCTTCTACCGTTGCGTTCGAGCCGGACCTGCTGGCGGACGAGCGCTACCGGCGCTTCATCGAGCGTGACCTGCGCGCGGCGCTGCTGCTCAACGAACTCGAGCTTCACTATCAGCCCATCTTCGCCGCCGACGGGGCGACCCGCCTCAGCTACGAGGCGCTGGTGCGCTGGCAGCACCCGGTGCGCGGCCGGATCCTGCCAGGCGAGTTCATCGCCATCGCGGAACAGTCGGACCTAATCGACAAGCTTGGCGAGTGGGTGCTGCGGCGCGCCATCGCCGACCTGCCGCGGCTCGGCCAGCTGACGGTGGGGGTCAATATCTCGCCGGCACAGTTGAAGCGCCGCGACTTCGCCGACCGCTTCGCCGCGATCCTCGCCGAATCCGGCACCGCTGGCAGCCGCCTCGTCATCGAGGTCACCGAGTCGCTGCCGCTGCAGAGTTCGGGTGTCGAAAATGAGAACATCGCCAGGTTGCAGGCGCTAGGCGTGCGGGTCGCGATCGACGATTTTGGCGCGGGATTTGCCAGCCTCGAGTATCTGCGCAGCTTTCCCTTCGACATCATCAAGATCGATCGATCCTATGTGGCCAACCTGTCGGCGAGCCGGGTCGACGGGCTGATCGTGACGGCCATCTGCAAGATCGCCCAGTCCCTCGGGGTGGAGGTTATCGCCGAGGGCGTCGAGACGGCGGAGCAGTTGCTATTCCTGCAGCGCGCTGGAGTGACGGCCCTGCAAGGCTACCTGCTGGCGAGACCCGAGCCGCTTGCCGCGCAATGGTCCATCGCCGTGGCGAGCGCCGCCTGATCCGACCTTCCGCCTACGCCAATCGCCGTGGCTGCGCCCGCCTTGCGCGGCATGGGAAGCGCTGGCTATAACAGAGATGGGAAGTCTCGGGACGGGTGGAGTATCGGATTTGGACGTGAAGCGGATCAACGGCCACGTAAGCGTGTCCCCGCAGATCAACCCCGAGGATGTCGCTGCCATCAAGGCGCAGGGCTTCGTCGCGATCATCAACAACCGGCCGGACGGGGAATCCCCGGACCAGCCGACCAGCGCAGCCGTCGAACAGGCCGCGCATGATGCAGGACTTGCCTATCACTACATCCCGCTGGGCCGTGAAGGGGTTTCCCCCGACATGGTCGAAAAGACCAGGGAAGTGCTCGAGGGGAGCAACGGCCCGGTCTTTGCCTACTGCCGGTCCGGAACGCGCTCGACCACGCTGTGGGCGTTGAGCCAGTCCGGCACGGCATCTGCCGAGGAGATTATCTCGGCGGCGGCGAATGCGGGCTACGACATGTCCCACCTCGCGGGACATCTGAGCCAGAAATGAGGGGCATTTAGCCCCTTGGGCCCTGGCATCAACCGCCGGGGACCGACTGACTACCCCTGCCGGCGCCTTAAGCGCCTTGCCCCCTCACGCTCGGGTTACATCGATGCCAATCAAGAAGATCCTCGTCGCCAATCGCAGCGAAATCGCCATCCGGGTGTTTCGCGCGGCCAACGAGCTGAACATCAAGACGGTCGCCTGCTATGCCGAAGAGGACAAGCTGGCGCTGCACCGCTTCAAGGCGGATGAGGCCTACCTGATCGGAAAGGGCAAGGGGCCGGTCGAGGCCTACCTGCAGATCGACGAGTATATCCGCATCGCGCGGGTCTCGGGCGCCGATGCGATCCACCCGGGCTACGGCCTGCTGTCGGAAAGCCCGGAGTTCGCGGACGCCTGCGAGGATGCGGGGATCACCTTCATCGGCCCGCGCGCCCAGACCATGCGCGACCTCGGCAACAAGGTTGCGGCGCGCAACATGGCGATCGCCTCCAATGTGCCGGTGGTGCCGGCGACCGAGGCGCTGCCGGACGACATGAACGAAGTCCGCCGCATGGCCGCCGAGATCGGCTATCCGCTGATGCTCAAGGCCTCGTGGGGCGGCGGTGGTCGTGGCATGCGCCGCATCATGGACGAATCGACGCTGGTCCACGAAGTTTCCGAGGGCAAGCGCGAGGCCAAGGCGGCGTTCGGCAAGGACGAGATGTATCTCGAAAAGCTGATCGAGCGCGCCCGCCACGTCGAAGTGCAGCTGATCGGCGACGATCACGGCAACCTCGTCCACCTGTTCGAGCGCGACTGCTCGGTGCAGCGCCGCAACCAGAAGGTCGTCGAGCGCGCCCCGGCTCCATATATGAGCCAGGAAGTCCGCGACGACCTGACCTCCTCGGCCATCCGGCTGGGCAACGCCGCCAACTATCGCGGCGCCGGCACGGTGGAATTCCTGCTCGATGCCGACACCAACAAGTTCTACTTCATCGAAGTGAACCCGCGCATCCAGGTCGAGCACACGGTGACCGAAGTGGTGACCGGCATCGACATCGTGAAGGCGCAGATCAAGCTGCTGCAGGGCGCGGTGATCGGCACGCCGGAATCAGGTGTGCCGCTGCAGGAGGACATCCGCCTCAACGGACACGCCATCCAGTGCCGCGTGACCACCGAGGATCCGGAGCAGAACTTCATCCCGGATTATGGCCGCATCACCGCCTATCGCGAAGCCACCGGCTTCGGCGTCCGTCTCGATGGCGGCACGGCCTATGCCGGCGCGATCGTCACGCGGTACTACGATCCGCTGCTCGAAAAGATCACCTGCTGGGCCCCGGGTCCGGAGGAAGCGATCGCCCGCATGCACCGGGCGCTGCGCGAGTTCCGCATTCGCGGCGTCGCGACGAACCTCGCCTTCCTCGAAAACATCATCACCCATCCGGATTTCGTCAATAACCGCTACACCACGCGGTTCATCGACACGACGCCGGCGCTGTTCGATTTCAAGCAGCGGCAGGACCGGGCGACCAAGCTCCTCACCTACATTGCCGATGTGACCGTCAACGGCCACCCCGAAGTGCGCGACCGGCCGCGCCCGCCGGCCGAGGCGGCCGAACCGCAGGTGCCCGGCTATGAGCCGCTGATCGTCGTCGAGGGCTCGAGGCAGATCCTCGACCGCGACGGGCCGAAGGGTCTGGCGCGGTGGATGAAGAACCAGAGCCAGGTGCTGTTCACCGACACCACCATGCGCGACGCGCACCAGTCGCTGCTCGCCACCCGTATGCGGTCGTTCGACATCACCCGCATTGCCCAGGCCTATTCGCGCGGCCTGCCCAACCTGTTTTCGCTCGAATGCTGGGGCGGCGCGACGTTCGACGTTGCCATGCGCTTCCTCAACGAGGACCCCTGGGAGCGGCTCAGCGCCGTCCGCGAAGGGGCGCCGAATATCCTGACCCAGATGCTGCTCCGCGGCAGCAACGGCGTCGGCTACACCAACTACCCCGACAACGTGGTGAAGTTCTTCGTCAAACAGGCCGCCAAGGGCGGCGTCGACGTGTTCCGCATCTTCGACTGCCTCAACTGGGTAGAGAACATGCGGGTCTCGATCGACGCGGTGGCGGAAGCCGACAAGGTGGCAGAAGGCGCCATCTGCTACACGGGCGACATGCTCGACCCCGACCGGGCCAAGTATGACCTCAAGTACTACGTGGCGCTCGCCAAGGAGCTTGAAGCGGCCGGCGCGCATGTGCTCGGCCTCAAGGACATGGCCGGGCTGCTGAAGCCCGCTGCCGCCAAAAAGCTCATCGAAGTGCTGAAGCAGGAAGTCGGCCTGCCGATCCACCTCCATACCCACGACACGTCGGGCGCTGCCGCCGCGACCATCATGGCCGCTGTCGATGCGGGTGTCGACGCCGTAGACGCGGCGATGGACGCCCTCTCGGGCACCACGTCGCAGCCGACCCTCGGTTCGATCGTGGCGGCACTCAAGGACGGCCCGCGCGACCCCAAGCTCGATGGCAAGGTGATCCGCGAGATCTCGTTCTACTGGGAGGCGGTGCGCACGCAGTACCGCGCCTTCGAGAGCGATCTCAAGGGCGGCGCTTCGGAAGTCTACCTGCACGAAATGCCCGGCGGGCAGTTCACCAACCTCAAGGAGCAGGCCCGCTCGCTGGGTCTCGAGTCGCGCTGGCACCAGGTGGCGCAGACCTATGCCGACGTGAACCAGATGTTCGGCGACATCGTGAAGGTGACGCCGTCCTCCAAGGTGGTCGGCGACATGGCCCTCGCCATGGTGTCGGCCGGACTTACCCGCGCCGATGTCGAGGACCCGAGCCGCGACATCGCGTTCCCGGATTCGGTCGTCGGCTTCTTCGCCGGCGATCTCGGCCAGCCGCCGGGCGGCTTCCCCGAAGCGCTGCAAAAGAAGGTGCTGAAGGGCCGCACCCCGCTCACCGACCGTCCCGGCTCCTACCTCAAGCCGATCGACCTCGAGGCCGAGCGGGCCAAGGTGGCGAAGGATGCGGGGATCGACATCGACGACAGGCGCCTTGCGTCGTCGCTGATGTACCCAAAGGTGTTCGCCGATTTCCTTAAGACGCAGGACAAGTATGGCCCGACAGCCGTGCTGCCGACGCCGATCTATTTCTATGGCCTCAAGGAAGGCGAGGAGGTGTTCCTCGACCTCGAGAAGGGCAAGACGCTGGTCCTAACCTACCAGGGCCGCACCGAGACCAACGAGAAGGGCGAGGTTCGCGTCTTCTTCGACCTCAACGGCCAGCCGCGCACCATCACCGTGCCGGACCGGCTGAAGGTGGGCGAGATCAAGGTGCGCGCCAAGGCGGCGCTGGGCGATGCCAAGCAGGTGGGTGCGCCGATGCCGGGCGTCATCTCTGGCCTCGGGGTCAAGGTTGGCGACAAGGTGTTCGCGGGCGACGTGCTGCTGTCGATCGAGGCGATGAAGATGGAAACGGCCATCCACGCCGAGTTCGACGGCACGGTGGCCGAGGTGACGGTGAAGCCGGGCGACCAGATCGACGCCAAAGACCTGCTGGTCCGCTTCGAGTGAACGCGCTGGTCGACGCCCTCGACCGCGCCTGCCCGGGCTGCAGCTCCGATGAAACGGAACTGAACTACATGTGGATGGGCGATTTCGTCCGCCACGTCGCCGACGCCCATGTCGCCGGCCGCCATGCCGAGGTGCAGGCGGCCTTCGACGTCATCGAACGGGTGCTGGCCGACAAGCTCAGCCCCGATCGCAACCTCGCCGTCGCCGGCTTTCTCGAGGACATGCAGAACGGCAACCTGCACAAGTCAGGCTCGAGGCCAGCCGATTTCGTCGGCTATCTCGGACCTTTGTCGCGCGTCAGCTGGGACGGGCTGAACGGCTTCTGGCAGATGGTCGAGCACAGCAAGACCGGGCGCAAGCCCGACTGACCGGTCAGCGGCGGCGATAGTCGCCGTCGATGACCTTGCTGCCGTCGGCGGCGCGCCGAGCGACCGGAGCCGGCTGCGGCAACATCCTGACGATCCAGCCGACCAGCATCGGGATGACGACGAAGTCGTCGACCCAGCCGATGATGGGCACCACGTCGGGGATCAGGTCAATGGGGCTCAACAGGTAGGCCGGCACCAGCAGCATCAGCGCCTTGAGGTGCCTCGGCGTCCCGGGCGCGAGGAAGGCGCGCCAAAGGGTTGCGAGTTCAGTGCGGAAGGTAACGAAGCGGGTGAGCAATCTGGTCATGATGCACATCAGATGGTCCCGGCTGGCCCCCGCTTCAAGTGCGTCACTCGGGCAGGGGACCGATTTCTGGCCAGCCCGCCGCGTCGAACCCCAGTGGCGCCAGCTGCAGCTTCGGCGCCCCTTCGTCCTCACGGTCATAGTAGTGGAAGGCCAGCCACGGCGCGCCTGCGACGGTGAATACTTCCTGCCCCCCGGGGCCGATGAAGCGCCCGGTGCCCCTCAGCAACTCGGTGCCGCCGCCATCGAGCATCGGCTTGCCGTCGCGATCGAGGTAGGGACCGGTAACTGCATCGGCGCGCCCGACCAGGATGCGGTAGGTCGAGGCGATGCCGCGGCAACAGGCGTCGAAGGACACGAACAGGAAGAAGTGTCCGCCATGTTCGAGGATGGCCGCAGCCTCGATCGCCTCGCCATTGCGCGATGCGATTCGCAGCGGCTCTTCCGTGCCATTGCGCAGTCCGGTGACCGGATCGACCTCGATCATCCGGATGCCGTCCCAGTACGAGCCGAAGGCCAGCCAGGCACGATCGCCGACATCGATGCGGAACGGGTCGATGGCGTTCAGCCAGTCGCCGGGTTTCGAGCGGAACACCAGTCCCTGGTCCACCCAGCCATCGGCGGGCTTCGTCGCATCGAAGGCGGGGTTTGTCATCACGCCGATGGCGCTGTTGTTGCGGCCGAAACGCGAGGCGGAATAGTAGAGATAGGTGATGCCATCGCGCACCGACACGGTGGGAGCCCAGAGGTTCTTGGGCGTGTAGCGAAGCTCCTCCTTGATCCACGCAGGCAAGCCGCCGGGGATGGCCCCGGTTTCGGTCCAGGTGATTCCGTCGGGAGACGATTTGGTGCGCGGCATGCCCGCGTCTGCGGCACCTTCGACGCCGGTGGCGAAAGAGGCCCAGCCAGTCGCGGTGGCGATGATCGACGGGTCGTGGATGTAGATATTGCCTTCGAGTTGCGGCATGGGTTCGGCGGCGGCAGCCGTGCCCACGAGCATCAGCAGCGCCAGTATCGATCTACGCATCGGCCATCCCCCCGGTCGTCACGCAAACGTAACATTGCGCGGCCAAGCTCAAAGGCCTATTTGCCTTTAAGGCAAGTCTGTGATGGTCGCGCGTTCGAACTGGAAAGCCTGCTACCGTTCCTGAACGCGCTCTAGGGGTCCTTCGATGAGCATTTCTCCTCGCCGGCAGTCGGTCGGCGTCAATGTCGGTGGCGTGATGGTGGGCGGCGGTGCACCGGTCGTCGTGCAGTCGATGACCAACACCGACACCGCCGATATCGAGGCAACGGTGCGCCAGGTGGCGCAACTCTGGCGCGCCGGTTCGGAAATCGTCCGCATCACCGTAGACCGCGACGAGGCAGCGGCCGCCGTGCCGCATATTCGCGACAAGCTGGCCCAGCGCGGCGTGTTCGTGCCACTGGTCGGCGACTTCCACTATATCGGCCACAAGCTGCTGACCGACCATCCGGCGGCCGCCGAGGCGCTGGCGAAGTACCGGATCAACCCGGGCAATGTCGGCTTCAAGGCCAAGCGCGACACGCAGTTTGCGACGCTGATCGAGCTGGCGATGCAGTACGACAAGCCGGTGCGCATCGGGGTGAACTGGGGCTCGCTCGACGAAGAACTGCTGACCCGGCTGATGGACGAGAACTCGGCCTCCGCCAACCCGGTCAGCGCCGCCGCCGTGCAGCGCGAGGCCATCATCCAGTCGGCGATCCTGTCGGCCGGGCGCGCCGAAGAGCTTGGGCTCGGGCGCGACCACATCATCCTCTCGACCAAGGTATCGGACGTTCAGCAGCTGATCGCGGTCTACCAGGACCTGGCGGCCCGGTGCGACTACGCGCTGCATCTGGGGCTCACCGAGGCAGGCATGGGGAGCAAGGGCATCGTTGCCTCGTCGGCTGCCATGGGCATCCTGCTGCAGCAGGGGATCGGCGACACCATCCGCGTCTCGCTCACTCCGGAACCCGGCGGCGACCGGACGCAGGAAGTTCGCGTGGCGCAGGAACTGCTGCAGACGATGGGCTTCCGCCAGTTCCTGCCGGTGGTGGCGGCGTGCCCAGGCTGCGGTCGCACCACCTCGCAGACCTTCCAGGTGCTGGCCAAGGAGATCCAGGATCACCTCAGCGCCTCCATGCCGGAGTGGAAGGAACGCTACCCGGGCGTCGAGGCGATGTCGGTGGCGGTGATGGGCTGCATCGTCAACGGCCCGGGCGAGAGCAAGCACGCCAATATCGGCATCTCGCTGCCCGGTACCGGCGAAACGCCGGCGGCGCCGGTGTTCGTCGATGGGCAGAAGGTCGCCACGCTGCGCGGCGCCGATGTCGCGGACCAGTTCAAGGTGATGGTGGCGGACTATATCGAGAAGCGCTTCGGGACGGGGCAGAAGGCGGCCGCGGAGCAGGGCGCGTCCACTAGGCTGCCTGCTTGACCGCCTGCTTTTCCTCGACCCGCAGGCGCTTGCGCTTCTTGTCGTAGCCGACGGCAGCGAGGAACAGCGAAAGGTTGAAGTCGAAGGCGATGGCGACCGCCTCGGCCTGCGCGAACCACCGGCGCTCGCGCTGGTCCTTTTCAGGCCAGGCGTTCAACTCCTCGACGTTGCCGACGCCGTAGACCGCCATGGTGCAGGGCAGCTCGGTTGCGTCATGCAGCACCTTGATGAAGGCGTAACGCCCGATCGGCGTATCCGGCCCCTTGGCGCGGATACCGGCCTCCTCGAACGCTTCCTGAAGGGCGGCTTCGAGGCCGGACTTGCCCGGGATGGGCCAGCCCTTGGGGAGGAGCCAGTGCTTGGAGGTACGCGACGTCACCAGCAGGAACTCGAGCCCGCCCTCGGCGGCAAGTCGCCATGGCAGCGCAGCGACCTGGCGAGCTTTGCGGGGGATGCGAGTCTTTGCCGATTTGGCCATATGGAATTGAATATATCGGTCTAGGCTTTGTGCAAGCGGGGTGTAGCGGCAACGCCCAACTTGTCTGATAGTTTCAACCAGTTTGATGGGTTGCAGCGTTGCCGCCCACGCTCCTCAGCTGGCGAAGCGCTGGTACAGCCGGGTCGAGACGGCGATCGCCGTGACCAGCGTCAGGCCGTTGATCGCGGCGCCCAGCGGGACCATCAGGATCGGCGCAAGGATGCCGAACAGGCCGCCGATCAACGCAGCCACCATGACGCCACCGATCAGGATGGGCAGCATGGTGACCACCAGCACGCCGACGATGAACCAGAAGTGCCCTTTCGATTGGGCGAAGGCCGCGGGCAGACCGGCCCGGTCGGGCTCCAGCGCCAGGAGCGGCATCAGCGTCGCGGCGCGCACGGTGAAGATCCAGACGCCGATGGTGATCGCCATGATCATCAGCATGGCGCCGGTGTTGACGTTTGCCTCGGACAACTGCTCGGGCGGCACGTCGGGGCCGAAGATCGCAAACAGCAGTTCGGGCACTGCGATGATGAAGGCGGAGAGCACCGACCAGGCGGCGAAGCGCTGGGCCTCGCTGCTGCCGCGCAGCGCCTCGGCCCTGAGCGTCATGTCGTTGCTCAACACCGCCCGGTAGAGCACGATGAGATAGGGCGAGATAAAGTAGGCTGCCGCCGCTGCCAGCAGCAGGTCGAGCACGCTCTGCCCGAGCCGCGTGGTGATGAAGCTGTCGGCGAGCCGACCGACGAAGCCGGACACCACGATGACCGCGACGACTGTCAGCACGACCGGCCAAAGGCCGCGCAGCAACCGGGCGGCGTCCTCGTAGGCGAGGGTGAAATAGCGCCAGAAACTCAGTTTGCGGTCGGGCACGGCATCCTCATCGGGCAAATCGGCGAGAGTATCGCCGCCAAGTGCTAATCGCCCGTTCGGGCCTTCGGTGCAATCCCGTCAACTCTGCCGTTCGGCAAAGAACCGCGCCGTGGCCCGCAGACCCGCGGCCCGCTCGCCGAAGGGCAGGATGGCGCTCAAGGCGTCGTGGATCACCTCGCCGAGCTGGCGCCGCGCGGCCTCGAGCCCGATGCGGGCGACGATGGTCTGCTTGCCGGCCCCGGCATCCTTGCCGGTCGCCTTGCCCATTGCCTCGGGCGAGGCGACGACGTCGAGGATGTCGTCGGCGAGCTGGAAAGCGCGGCCTGCCGCCTCGGCATAGTCCGTTAGCCAGCACAGTTCTTCGTCGGATGCGCCGCCGAGGATGCCGCCCATGCGGACGGAGGCACGGATCAGCGCGCCGGTCTTCATGGCCTGCATCCGGGCGATGGCGCGTTCGGTGAGAAAGCCCGTCTCGCCCTCGATGTCGCGCATCTGCCCGCCGGACATGCCGCCGGCCCCGGCTCCGGCGACCAGTTCGGCGACAAGGCGGAGGCGGACCGCCGGGTCGGCATCGAGACTGTCATGCGCCAGCACGCCGAAGGCATGCGTCAGGAGGGTGTCGCCGGCGAGGATGGCGGTGGCTTCGTCATAGGCCCGGTGCACCGTCGGCTGGCCGCGGCGCAGGTCGTCGTCATCCATCGCCGGCAGGTCATCGTGGACGAGCGAGTAGCAGTGGATCATCTCGACCGCGAGGCCGGCCTGCACTGTGCGCCCGGCGGGCACGCCGAAGACCCCGGCCGCCTGGCGCAGCAGCAGGGGACGCAGCCGCTTGCCACCATTGAGGCTGCCATGCCGCATGGCCGCGACCAGCCGTTCGGGCGGGTCGCCCGGGCCGCGCAGGGCGTGCGGGCTCAGCAAGGCATCTAGGGCCTGCTGGATATCGATTGCGGTGCTGGCGAGTTCGGCGGAAAAGTCGTAGGACAAGGCAGCACACGATGGGGGGTTGTCGATCGGCGGGGCAGCAGAGTTCTAGCGGTTCCCGGCGCATTGGAAAAGCCGCCTGTCGTAGGCCAATCCCCTCTTCCCAAGCGCGCGTTTGTGCTCTATAGACCCGGCAAAATTCCTGACAGACCCCGTCTGTTGCACGCCGGATAGTCTTCGGCGACCCGCTATTGAGAAATCTGGAGTACCGAAGATGGCAGTTCCGAAGCGCAAAACCTCGCCGATGAAGCGCGGTTTCCGCCGTTCCGCCGACGCGCTCGCTGCCCCGACCTATGTCGAAGACAAGGATTCGGGCGAGCTGCGCCGTCCGCACCACGTCGATCTGAAGACCGGCATGTATCGCGGCCGGCAGATTCTTCAGCCGAAGAACTAACGTCGCCTTGCGCGATCCGCAGTAAATCCCGGCCGGCTCCGCACAGGGGCCGGCCGTTTTGCATTGTCTTGAACTCCGGGGGGCTGCCGTGAGCATGCGCGTCGAATCCGATTCCATGGGCACCATCAACGTGCCGGGCGACAAGTATTACGGCGCCCAGACGGCGCGCTCGCTCGCCAATTTCGACATCGGCGGCGAGAAGATGCCCACCGAGATCATCCGCGCCTTCGGCATCCTGAAGAAGGCCGCCGCGCTCGCCAACCACAAGCTCGGGCTGATGGATGCGGCGACCCGCGACCTGGTGGTGAAGGCGGCCGACGAGGTGATCGAGGGAAAGCTCAGGGAGCATTTCCCGCTCGTAGTGTGGCAGACCGGCTCGGGCACGCAGTCGAACATGAACGTCAACGAGGTGATCTCGAACCGCGCCATCGAGATGGCCGGCGGGGTGATGGGCTCGAAAAAACCCGTGCATCCGAACGATCACGTCAACATGAGCCAGTCGAGCAACGACACCTACCCCACCGCCATGCATATCGCGGCGGTGGAGGCGATCGAGAACTACCTGATCGATCGGGTCATGCTGCTGCGCAACACGCTGGACGGCAAGGCGACCGAGTTCATGGACCTGGTCAAGATCGGCCGCACGCACCTGCAGGACGCGACGCCGCTGACGTTTGGCCAGGAGATTTCCGGCTGGGTGGCGCAGCTCGACCTGGCGCTGAGGGCGATCCGCGCCACGCTGCCGCAGCTTTATGAACTGGCGCTCGGCGGTACTGCGGTCGGCACCGGCCTCAATGCGCATCCCAAGTATGGCGAGACGGTCGCCGCCGAGATCGCGGCGCTGACCGGGCAGCCGTTCGTCACGGCGCCCAACAAGTTCGCGGTGATGGCGGGGCATGACGCGTTCGTCGGGTCGTCGGGCGCGCTCAAGCAATTGGCCGCGGCACTGATGAAGATTGCCAACGACGTGCGCTGGCTGGCGTCCGGCCCGCGCTCGGGGCTGGGCGAGATCACCATCCCGGAGAACGAGCCGGGCTCGTCGATCATGCCGGGCAAGGTCAACCCGACCCAGGCCGAGGCGACGACCATGGTAGTGGTGCAGGTGATGGGCAACGACGCGGCGATCGGCTTTGCGGCGAGCCAGGGCAATTTCGAGCTCAACGTGTTCAAGCCGGTGATCGCCTACAACTTCCTGCAGTCGGTGCGGCTCCTGGCCGATGCGGCCAAGAGCTTCAACGACCACTGCGCCGTCGGCATCGAGCCGGACCGCGACCGGATCAAGCAACTGGTCGACCAGTCGCTGATGCTGGTGACGGCGCTCAACCGCAAGATCGGCTACGACAACGCCGCCAAGATCGCCAAGTACGCCCACAAGAAGCGGACGACGCTGAAGGAAGCGGCGATTGAACTTGGCCTGCTGACGGGCGAGGAATTCGACGCCGAGGTGAAGCCCGAGCAGATGGTCGGCCCGCTGAAGCTTTGATGTAAGCGGTGTTAACATTTTTCGCGACCGGGTAACGGGACGCGGAAGGCCGATCTCTGACCATTTGGCTGTGCATGCATTTACCTGCCCCCTCTCCCGACGGAATGGGGGCAGTTTCGCATGGGCTGGACCGGCGGGGATAAGTCGCCGGGATTGCGCGAGGTCGCTCGGTCGGACGACCCCCTCTCCGCAGTTCCGCTAGGCAGCGAACTGCCAAGCTTCACTATCCTCCCCCGCCGAGGGGGAGGAGGCGACGGGGCCGATGGCTCGGCGATATGACAGGGGCCGTCGCTCGACTGGTGGGCTTAGTCCCCGTGAGACGGCGGGCTGGACATTTGCGTGTGTGGCCGCCCCCTCCACCAGCTACGCTGGTCCCCCTCCCCCGTGGCTTCGCCACAGGGGAGGACCACCCGGCGACCTCGGTGCCCCGACCTGTGTCCTCACCCGCAGAGCGGGGAGGGGGACCACCCGAAGGGTGGTGGTGGGGGCGGCAGGTATGCTGACCTGAATCCGATTACCAACTGCGATTGCCCCGTACCGCGGCGGGGATGGTAGCGAGGGGCTTGGCCAGGAGCCTGGCGTAGCCGAGGCGCCCCCGCTACGGCTCGAGTTCGATGTCCCAGTAGAGGTAGTCGAGCCAGCTCTGGTGAAGGTGGTTGGGGGGGAAGCTGCGCCCGTTATTGTGCAGGTCGTGCACCGTGGGCTGGTAGGGCGTCTGCATCGGGAACATCTTGATTTCCCGCGGCAAACGGTTGGCCTTCCTGAGGTTGCAGGGGGCGCAGGCGGCGACGACGTTTTCCCATGTAGTGCGCCCGCCCTTCGACCGAGGGATCACGTGATCGAAGGTCAGGTCGTCCTTGCAGCCGCAATACTGGCACTGGAATTTGTCGCGCAGGAAGACGTTGAAGCGGGTGAAGGCCGGGTGCCGGGCCGGGCGCACGTAGTCCTTGAGCGAGACGACGCTGGGGAGCGCCATCTCGAAGCTCGGGGATTTGATGGTCCGGTCGTAGGTGGACACGACATTCACTCGGTCGAGGCAGATCGCCTTCACCGCGTCCTGCCAGGACCACAGCGACAGAGGATAGTAGCTGAGCGGACGGAAGTCCGCGTTCAGCACCAAGGTCGGGCAGCTCTCAAGCGACACATGTACAGTCACCTGGCGCCCCCGTAACAGGAATCGCGGCTAGTCATGATCAGCAATAGTCTATGCCTACTGTGACACGGCTGTGAAGCGCGATTCTAGCAGTGGCTCAGCCCAGCCGCGCCATGAGGAACGATGTGGCGAAGTCGAGCCCGTCGGGCGCGATACCGTGCGCCGTGTTGGGCGAGATGTGCAGGGAAACCTCGAAGCCGGAAGCGCTTAGCTCCGTCGCAGCCTGCCGCGACAGGCCGGGGGCGACTATCTGGTCGAGCTCGCCGTGGATCAGGGCGACCGGCGGTTTGGCGAACTTGCCCTCGGCGAATCCGTCGGCCGGAAAGAAGGCGCCCGAGCAGGCGACGATGCCGGCGAGTTCCTCATCGATCGCGGTGCCGACATGCAGCGCCATCATGGCGCCCTGCGAGAAGCCGCCGAGAATGGTGCGGGCCGGCGTGATCTCCGTCTGCGACCAGAGGTCGGTGAGGAACTCCTTGATCGTCGGCGCGGCGGCCCTGGCGCCTTCGATGCGGCCGGAGATACGATCGAGGTTGAGCGGAAACCACTGGAAGCCGAAGGGGCTGCCGACACAGGGCTCTGGGGCGTTCGGCGCGACGAACATCGCATCGGGCAGCAGCTGTCTCCAGTGCTGGCCGAGGCTGATCAGGTCGCTGCCATCGGAGCCGTAGCCGTGGAGCAGGATCACCGCCTGGGTGGCGGGGCGGCCGGATTTCGGGGGGAGCAGCGGGCCGTTGAGTTTTACCATCAGATGGAGAGTCCTTCCTTGTTGCGGACCGCGGCATAGTAGCGCCAGAGCAGCAGCGCGGCGGTGGAGCGGTAGGGCGACCATGATTCCGCCAGCGAAATCAGGTCCTTGGCGACGGGTTTGGCGGGCAGGTTGAATGCCCACTCCACGGCGCGCTGCAGGGCAACGTCGCCGGCGGGGAAAATATCCGGATGCCGGGCGGAGAACATCAGGTAGATTTCGGCCGTCCACGGACCGATCCCCTTCAGCCTGGTCAACGCGGCGATGGCCTGTTCGGCAGGGAGTTCGGCGAGGGGCGCGAAATCGAACTCGCCGGCGGTGACCGCTTCGGCGATGGCGCGGATGGTGCGGTACTTGGCGCCGGACTGGCCGGAGTTCCGGACGATTTGTTCGCTGAGCAGCAGGTAGCCGGCGGGGTCCAGGGCCCCCTCGAGTTGCGCGAAGCGGCTCCAGATGGCGTCGGCGGACTGGGTGGAGACCTGCTGGCCGGTGACGATGCGGGCGAGGCCTGCGAAGCCGCCGGGGGAGTGACGGACCTCGAAGGCGCCGGCGCGCTCGGCTACGATGGCGAGGCGGGGATCGAGCGCGAGCAGGGCGGTCAGGTGGGCCGCTAGGGTCTCGGGAGAATCGAGGCGCTCTGTCAGAGGGTTAGCGGGGGTGGTAGAAGCCATGGTCATGTCATTGAAGCCCATATTGCGCTTCGCGCCCAGCCCAAACGGCTTGCTGCACCTCGGTCACGCCTATTCGGCGCTGATGACCCAGCGACAAGCGCAAGCCCTTGGTGGCACGATGCTTTTGCGGATCGAGGACATCGATCTCAGCCGCAGTAAACCCGAATTCGTCGCAGCGATTTTCGAGGACCTGCACTGGCTGGGGCTTAGCTGGCCGGAACCGGTGATGCGGCAGTCGGACCGGTTCGCGGCTTATGCCCAAGCCTTTGAGCGGCTTGTGCAAATGGGGTTGGTCTATCCCTGCTTCTGCTCGCGGATAGAGGTGGCGGAGAAGGCGGACGGCACCGATCCGGACGGGGCGCCGCGCTATGGGGGGAAGTGCCGGGGGATTTCGCGAGGGGTGGCGCTCGAACGGATCGCCAAAGGCGAGCGCGCTGCGTGGCGGATTGAGATGGGCAAGGCGCTGGCAACCCAGGTTTTGCCGCTCCGATGCCACGAACATGAACCGCTCCTGACGGTTTCGAATGAACACCGGATAGCGGTGGATGAACGGACCCTGACAGTGCGGCGGTTGCATCCTGAGGACTGGGGCGATGCGGTGATCGTGCGGAAGGACACGCCGACGAGCTACCATCTCAGCGTGGTGGTGGACGATGCGGCGCAAGCGGTGTCGCATGTGACGCGTGGCCGCGACCTCTATCGGGCCACCGACCTGCAGGTGCTGCTGCAGAAACTCCTCGACCTCCCGACGCCGATCTACGCGCATCATGAGCTGATCCGCGACGAGGGGGATAAGAAGCTTAGCAAGTCGAAGGGAGCGCCGTCGTTGCGCTCCCTGCGCGAGGCGGGGGTGACGGCGGAGGAGGTCCGCCGTCGGGTGGGGTTTTAGCTGACCGAACGGCCCCCTCCCGGACAATTGCGCATGGGGACATCAGCCGCTGACTACCTCCCGCCCTTGCGGGGGAGGTAGCGCCGCTAGGAGCGATGGCGACGTAGCAGAGCTAAGGAGGGGGGTATGACCGAGGGTGGCTCTCTAGCCATAACCTCGGTGGTACCCCCTCCCTACCTCTCGCTAAGGCGCTATGCGCCTAAGCTTTGGTACCCTCCCCGCAAGGGGGAGGGTGGCCAGTGGCCTGAACCGAACCATACTTCGCGGTCAGGCGGCGAGTCTCGCCTGGGCGAAGAACGGGGCGACCGTTGCGGCGACGGCTTCGCCGAAGGGGGTGGCGAAGTTGGGGCCGAGGAGGGCGTCGAGACGGGGGTCGCGCAGTTCCATCGGGTTGTCCCAGAGATAGGCCATCTTCGCGATGTCGCGCATGACCGGATCGACGAGGCCGATCATCGGGAAGATCCAGCGGGCGACCCAGCCGAAGCGGCTGCCGGCGGGGGCGGCGGCGGCGATGGCGGCGCGCAGTTCCTCTGGCGTGACGAAGTGACCGGCAAAGTGGAAGTTCTCGAAGCGGCCAAGCCGGGTGCGGGCTTCGGCGACCTTGACGAAGGCGCGGCCGAGATCGGGCAGGTAGGCCCAGGCGTGGGCAACGCCGGGTGCCCCCATTACCGCGACCTTGCCCTTCTTGGCCTCGGTCATCATGGCGAGGTCGAACCAGTCGTTGGTCGAGTGTGGACCGAAGAAGTCGCCGGCCCGGATCATCAGCAGTTGCAGGTCGCCGCGGGAGGCGGCGGCGCGGTAGAGGTTTTCGACCCGGACGCGGATTTCGCCGCGCGAGGTGTGGGGGCGCTGCGGCATGTCGGGGGTGATGACGCGGTCGGTGGCGGCATAGTTGTAGACGTTGCCGGGAAAGAGCAGCGTCTTGCCCGTGGTGCCGAGTGCGGCGATGACCTTCTCGGTCTGGGCTTCCTTCCGGCCTTCGGTCCACTGGTGGTAGGGCAGGTTCAGCGCGTTGAAGACGAGGTCGGTGTTGCCGATGGCGGCGCGCATGGCTTCGACATCGTTGGCGTCGCCCTTGACGAAGGTGAGGCCGGGGATGGGGTGCTTGTTGGAACGGCCGAAGCCGGTGACGGCGTAGCCGGCGGCGAGGAAGGCACGGGCGGCGGCAGCGCCGACATGGCCGTTGATGCCGAGGACGATGATGGACTGCATGGCGGTTCTCCTTGGTGGTGAGGAGAAGGTAGGGCTTTGTGGGTGGTTAGGGGATTGGCCAAGGTTGTGGGTTTGATATACGGGAATGAATAGCTGACCGTCCCCTCACCCGGCTGCTGCGCAGCCACCCTCTCCCTCAAGGGGAGAGGGGCGAGGCGCCTCGCTGGCCGGGAAGGGGCACTGTTGCCCTTCTCCCCTTGAGGGAGAAGGTGGCGAGGCCGTAGGCCGAGGCGGATGAGGGGACGAACAGACATGACCGAACCGGACTGGTCGCTGTGGCGGAGCTTTGGCGCGGTGGTCGAGCATGGGTCGCTGTCGGCGGCGGCAAGGGCGCTGGGGTTGAGCCAGCCGACGCTGGGGCGGCATGTGGAGGCGCTGGAGGCGGCGCTGGGGACGGTGCTGTTCGAGCGGACGCTGACGGGCCTGAGGCCGACCGAGACGGCGCTGCGGCTGTATGAGCCGGTGGAGATCGCCCGCAACGCGCTGGCCGAGGCGGCGGTGCGGGCCGAGGGGGCAACATCGGAACTGTCGGGGACGGTGCGGATCACCTCCTCGACCGTCATGTGTCATTATGTCCTGCCCGAGCTGCTCTACGACCTGCGGCAGTCGTTTCCGCAGGTGGCGATCGAACTGGTGCCGTCGGATTCGGTGGAAAGCCTGCTGCTGCGCGAGGCGGATATCGCGGTCAGGATGTTCCGGCCGACGCAACTCGAACTGATCACGAAAAAGCTCGGCGAGATCCCGATCGTGGCGGTGGCGCATGAGCGTTACCTGCAGCAGCGCGGCGTGCCGGAACGGGCAGAACAGCTGGTGGAACACGACCTTATCGGCTTTGACCGGTCGGACCTGCTGATCGCGGCAGCACGGCGGATGGGCTACGAACTCAGCCGGTCGGACTTCAGGGTGCGCACCGACAGCCAGCCCAACAATTTCGAACTGATCAAGGCGGGGCTCGGCATCGGCTTTGCGCAGGGACCGCTGGTGGCGGCGACGCCGGGACTGCGACGACTGCTGCCGGAGTTCAATCCGCCGCCGCTCGAAGTGTGGTTGACCACCCACAAGGAGCTGTTCACCAGCCGGCGCATTCGTGCCATTTATGACCGGTTGGCAGAGGGGCTGGTTCGCTACCTCGCGGAAAGAACGAAATGAATATCACCGGCATCGTCACTATCATCGCGCTCGCGGCCGTCGCGGCAATCCTCGGCATGGGGCTGTGGAACATGCTGAGGGGCGGCAACCCCAATCTCAGCCAGAAACTCATGCGGGCCCGCGTCATCGCGCAGGCCGTGGCGCTGGTGGTGATCCTCGGCGCGTTGTTCCTGTTCGGACGGGGGACCTGATGGTCAAGCTCAACAAGATCTACACCAAGACCGGCGACGACGGCACGACCGGGCTGGTCCGTGGTCCCCGCCGGATGAAGCATGACCTGCGCGTCGAGTGCTACGGCACGGTGGACGAGGCGAACAGCTTCATCGGCATGGCGCGGCTTTCGACGGCCTCGATGCCGAAGCTCGACCGGCTGCTGGCACGTATCCAGAACGACCTGTTCGACCTCGGCTCGGACCTCGCGACGCCCGGCAAGGATCCCGAAGGCACGCAATCGCTGCGCATCACTCCGTCGCAGACCGACTGGCTGGAGCAGCAGATCGACTATTACAACGAGGGACTGCAGCCGCTGCGCAGCTTCGTGCTGCCGGGCGGCACGCCGCTCGCGGTGGCGCTGCACCTTGCCCGCACCGTGACGCGGCGGGCCGAGCGGCTGGTGGTGCAGCTGCTGGCCAAGGAGCCCGATACCTCGGGTGCGGTGCTGATCTACCTCAACCGCCTCAGCGACCTGCTGTTCGTGATGGCGCGGGTGGCTAACGCCAATGGCGAGACCGACGTGCTGTGGGCCCCGGGCAAGTTCGGCGACGCGGCGGCGGTGACGAAGGGGTAGTGGACAGACCAGCGCGGTACCGCTGTCGAGCACCCCTCATCCGCCCTTCGGACACCTTCTCCCACAAGGGGAGAAGGCGATGGAGCCGGCAGGCCGTTGAATGGATATGGCGGCGCGGCGCGTTCGCCTTCTCCCCTTGTGGGAGAAGGTGGCGGCAGCCGGATGAGGGGTTCTCGGCGCAGTGCCGACAGTGTGATGCGAAGCTGACGGATCATTCCAAGCATTCGTTTACTTCGGGGTCATACACTCCTCGGATGAACATAGACCCGGTTGCATCAGTGCTGGCTTCCCGTTCGGCGGCAACGCCGAGCACCATTCAGCTCGCCGTGATCAAGCAGGATCACGAGGCGGCGCAGGTGCTTGCCACCACGCTCGACCAGCAGGTCCGCGCGGCCCCGCCGCCGCCCGACCAGGGCACCAAGGTCGACAAGATTGCCTGAGTAACCTGCCAGCGTTCGGAGAGGCCAATGAACCTCGACCTGACTATCCACCGGATGGCGTTCCGCGAGGCGCCAAGCCTTGTCGAGGCGCAGGCGCTGGTGGTGAAGAAGCGCGCCGAGCTCGAACACGACCTGATCCTGAAACAAGCGAACGATGACACGGCGGCGACGCCGGGCGTGGTCGAACGCGTCGTGGCGGAGATGGAAGCGGTCAGCGACGGGCGGGTGCAGGCCTTATCGCATCAGGTGGACCGGCTGGCGTGAGCGGTTCTGCTCCTTTCTGGCGTCGGGTTTGTTGCACCCCCCTCCGCCTGCCGGCACCTCCCCCGCCGGCGGGAGAGGATTCGCCGTGGCGACGCGGGCGCACCATCTAGCCTCTCCCGCCGGCGGGGGAGGGGGACCAGACGAAGTCTGGTGGAGGGGGGAGAAGCGCGCGCTACCTGCCCAAGAATTCTTCGACCTCACCCCTCGTCGGGCAGCCCAGCCTTCCGCCGAAACGGGTGCATTTGATCGCGGCGGCGGTTGAGGCGAAGGCGATGGTTTCGGACATCGGCGCGGCTTCGACCAGTTTCAGGGCGAAGGCGGCGTGGAAGACGTCGCCGGCGGCGAGGGTGTCGATGGCGTCGATGCGCGGGGCCGGGGTATGGCGGATGGCGCCGGCGTCGGACCACCAGCAGCCATCGGCGCCGGCGGTGACGGCGACGAAATCGGCGGTGCCGAGGAGGGCGCGGGCGGCGGCTTCCGGTGTCGGCTCGCCGGTGATCAGTTTGGCGGCCGATTCCGAGGCGACGATGTGGGTGGCGAGCGGGACCAGGCGGTTGAGGATATCCACCGCGGCCATGTCGGCATCGAGGATGGCGGGGATGCCGGCGGCGCGGGCGGCTGCGAGCGCCAGGGCGGCGGCGCCGGGCCAGCGGACGTCGGTCATCACGGCGGCAAAGCCGGTGAGGTCGGGCGCGGTGGCGGGGGCGGCCATCAGGTCGGGATCGTAGCGCGGCACGATCATGGTCGAGCCGGTGCGGTCCATGAAGATTGAGGAGAAGCCGGAGCGGCCGCCTGTGACGCGGCGGACGCGGGAGCAATCGACGCCCTCGCCGGAAATCTGCGCGATCAGGCGGTCGCCGATCCCGTCATCGCCGGCCGAGGCCCAGAGGGCGGCGCTGCCGCCGAGCCGTGCGATGCTGGCGGCTTGGGCGGCGGCCATGCCTTCGGCCACTTCCACCGCATCGAGCGGGATCACCTTGCCCGGACCATCCGGCAGGCGATCGAGCCGGAAGATGGTATCCATGGTGAGGGCGCCGACGCAGAGGATGGGGCGCATGGCTCAGGCGCCGAGCAGCGCGTCGATCACGGCGTAGCCGTCGGGGCTGTTCCACACGGCCGGGCCCTGCAGCACGCCGAGTTCGCAGCCCTTTTCGTCGAGCAGTATCGTGGTGGGGAGGCCGACGGTCACCGCCTCCCGCTGCAGGCGCTGGAAAGCCTCGAACGGGGCGGGGTAGAGCGGGAGCGTCAGGTTTTCGTCGGCGAGGAATTTTCGCGCCTTCTCGATGCCGCTGTCGCCGACATCGAGGTTGATGGGCACTACGTCGAATGGCTCGGCACCGTATTTTTCGGCGAGGGCCTGCAGGTCGGGCATCTCCTCGCGGCAGGGGACGCACCAGCTGGCCCAGAAATTGACCAGTACCTTGCGGCCGGCATAGTCGGCGATGCTTTTCTTGTTGCCGGCGGCATCGGTGAAGGCGAGATCGGTATAGCCGCGGCCGGTGCCGGTGCCGTTGAGCGCGGCGAGCTGGCCGACGGCGGCGCTGTCGATCACCTGGGCCTTCACCGCCTGCGGCGCGCACTGGCTGGCGGCGGCCGGCATGAAGTTGCCAACGACGAGGGTTGCCACTAGTGCTACGGCCGCGCTACCGAGCGCGATCACCGCTATCCGCCGGGGCTTCAGTCGGCTCTGGGGGGCGGGGGACTGATCGGTCATGTTTCTACCGTTGGAGCTGAGATGAGCAACCGCATGTGGGGCGGCCGTTTTGCGACCGGACCCGACGCCATCATGGAAGAAATCAACGCCTCCATCGGCTTCGACCAGCGCCTCTACAAGCAGGATATCGCCGGGTCTATCGCCCACGCCACGATGCTTGCGCAAGTGGGCATCCTGACCCAGGCCGACCGCGACGCGATCGTCACTGGCCTAAAGGCGGTGGAGCAGGAGATCGAGTCAAACGCTTTCACGTTCTCGCGCTCGCTCGAGGACATCCACATGAACGTCGAGAGCCGGCTTAAGGAGCTGATCGGCGATCCGGCCGGGCGGCTGCATACCGCGCGTTCGCGTAACGACCAGGTGGCGACGGATTTCAAGCTTTACGTGCGCGATGCGATCGACACGTTCCTCGCGCAGATCCAGGCGCTGCAGCTGGCGCTGGTGAAGCGGGCCGAGGAGGAAGTCTCGACCATCATGCCGGGCTTTACCCACCTGCAGAACGCGCAGCCGGTGACGCTGGGGCATCACCTGCTGGCGTATGTCGAGATGCTGGGGCGGGATTACGGGCGGTTCGAGGATGCGCGGCGGCGGCTGAACGAGAGCCCGCTCGGCTCGGCGGCGCTGGCGGGCACGCCCTATCCGATCGATCGCGACGCGACGGCGGCGGCGCTCGGCTTCGACCGGCCGACGGCCAATTCGCTCGATGCGGTATCGGACCGCGACTTCATCCTCGAGACGCTGTCGGCGGCGACGCTGTGCGCGATGCATTTGAGCCGGTTCGCCGAGGAACTGGTGATCTGGTCGAGCGCACAGTTCGGCTTCGTGAAGCTTTCGGACAAGTTCACCACCGGCTCGTCGATCATGCCGCAGAAGCGCAACCCCGATGCGGCGGAGCTGATCCGCGCCAAGGTGGGACGGATCATGGGGGCGCTCACCTCGCTGATGATGGTGATGAAGGGGCTGCCGCTCGCCTATTCCAAGGACATGCAGGAAGACAAGGAAGTGGCGTTCGACGCCATGAGTTCGCTGTCGCTGTCGCTGGCGGCCATGACCGGGATGGTGGAAGACCTGGTGCCGAACCGCGAGCGAATGCGGGCTTCGGCCAATGCCGGGTTTTCGACAGCGACCGACGTCGCCGACTGGCTGGTACGGCAACTCAACATCCCGTTCCGCGAGGCGCATCACATCACCGGGCAGATCGTGGCACTGGCCGAGCAGAAGGGCATGAGCCTCGAGGGGCTGACTATCGAGGACTTCAAGTTCATCGACCACCGCATCGACAGCCGCATCCACAAGGTGCTGAGTGTCGAGGCCTCGGCCGCGGCGCGGAAGAGCTATGGCGGCACGGCGCCGGAGAATGTCGCGGTGCAGGTGGCGCGGTGGCGTACGGCGCTGACGGGGGTGGCAAGCGAGCCCGTGAAGGTGAAGCGCTCGGGCGGACACGGGGATGGCGGGGCGACGGAGTAGTTATGCGTGCATCGGCATGCTAAACTAACTGGGTGTTTGCCTAGCTCATTGCGGAACGATCATGACCGAAATCAGCCTGGAGCTTTTCAACCGTCGGTTTGAGCAGCTAAACGAGATGCATCGCGAGTTGCGCGACGACTGGCGCAAGAATACCGACGCGCTTATTGCGGTCAGCCGGCAGATTTCCAATCTCGATCGCCGCATTGGTGATGTCGACCGCCGGCTCACCGATGTCAAAGACGAGCTTGAAGTTACCTTCAAGATGGAGCTCGGTGGCGCTATGGCAAACCTCGAGACGAGGCTCGAGCACTTTATCGAGCGACGCATTCTCGAGTTGCAGCAACCCCTGCAGTTCAGCGAAGACTGATCGATGGCCCGGCAGATGCGGCTTTCGGAGCGGCATGTGGCGCTGCTGCGGCGGGAGATGACCGATCCGGGGCCGCAACTGGGCGACGGGTTTCGGCCGGCGACCGACGAGGACTACGCGCAGATTGTCGCCGAGATGCTGGCAACGCGGCCGGAGGGGCCGTTCTGGCTGTTCGGCTATGGCTCGCTGATCTGGAAGCCGGAGACGGCGTTCGAGGTGGCGGAGCAGGCGGTGGCGCGGGGCTGGCACCGGCGCTTCTGCCTCGGCTGGGACTATCGCTATCGCGGCAGTCTCGACACGCCGGGCATCATGCTGGCGCTCGACCGGGGCGGGCAGTGCCGGGGCATGGTCTATCGGTTGCCGGAGGCCGGGCTCGAGGCCGAGCTTCACAAGCTGATCCGGCGCGAGATGAGCATGGTGCCATCGGCGTTTCCGTGGCGGTTCATCGACGTGGTGGCGGTGGACGGGCCGCGGCGGGCGCTGACCTTTGCGATGAACCGCAACTCTGGGCGGTACATTGCCGGGCTGAGTGACGAGGCGCTGGCGGAGATCCTTGCCACCGCGGTAGGGTTTCGCGGGTCGATGGCGGAGTACCTGTTTTCGACCACCGCCAAGCTCGAGGAACTCGGTATTCACGACAAGAACCTGTGGCGCCTGCAGGAACTGGTCGCCGAGCGCATCGATGCGGCTTATCCGGCCGATAGAGAAGTCTGACTTTCGTTCGGGCCGCGCTTGCACTAAGTCTGCGGACCGATTGAAACTTCCCCTCACCCGGCCTTTGGCCACCCTCTCCCTCAAGGGGAGAGGGGAAGAAAGAGGGGCCGGGGGCTAATGTGGTTCACCATTTCGAGTATCGCGGCGACCGGCTGTTTGCTGAGGACGTCGATGTCACGGCGCTGGCGGGGAAGGTCGGGACGCCGTTCTACGTCTACTCGGCGGCGACGCTGCGGCGGCATGTGCGGGTGATGCGCGAGGCGTTCGGCGGCATCAATACGCTGATCGCCTATGCGATGAAGGCCAACTCCAACCAGGCAGTGTTGAAGTTGATCGCCAAGGAGGGCGCCGGGGCCGACGTGGTGTCGGGTGGCGAGCTGGAGCGGGCGATCGCGGCGGGGATTCCGCCCGAAAAGATCGTGTTCTCGGGGGTGGGCAAGACCTTCGGCGAGATGCGGCGGGCGCTGGAACTGGGCATCAAGTGCTTCAACCTCGAAAGCGAGCCGGAGCTCGAGCGGCTGAGCGATGTCGCGGTGTCGATGGGCGCGACGGCGCCGGTGTCGGTGCGGATCAACCCGGACGTCGATGCGGGGACGCACGCCAAGATCTCGACCGGCAAGGCGGAGAACAAGTTCGGCATTCCGTTTGCGCGGGCGCACGAGGTCTATGCGCGCATCGCCGAGCTGCCGGGGGTGCGAGCGGTGGGCGTCGACATGCATATCGGCAGCCAGATCACCTCGATGCTGCCGTTCGACAACGCCTTCTGGCTGCTGGCGCAGCTGGTCAATGACCTGAAGGCCGACGGGCACGATATCCGCCATGTCGATGTGGGCGGCGGGCTCGGCATCCCCTACCACCACGACCAGGAGGCGCCGCCCGATCCGCTCGCCTATGCGGAGGTGGTGAAGCGCCATGTCGGCAAGCTGGGGGTGTCGCTGATCCTCGAGCCGGGGCGGCTGATCGTCGGCAATGCCGGCATTCTCGTCACCCGCGTCGAGTATGTGAAGGAAGGCGGCAAGACCTTCGTGATCGTCGATGCGGCGATGAACGACCTGATCCGGCCGACGCTCTACGAGGCGCATCACGATATCCAGCCGGTGGTACATTCCAACCTGCCGCAGATCACCGCTGATATTGTCGGGCCGGTGTGCGAGACGGGCGACTACATCGCGCAGGACCGCAAGATCGCAGGCGTCAAGGAAGGGGACCTGCTGGCGGTGATGTCGGCCGGCGCCTATGGCGCGGTGATGGCCTCGACCTATAACAGCCGCGCGCTGGTGCCCGAAGTGCTGGTGGATGGCGACAAGTGGCACGTGATCCGGCCGCGCAAGAGCATCGAGGAGCTGATCGCGCTCGACAGCGTGCCGGACTGGCTGTGATGGAATGATTTACATCACCGTTGGGGACGGTGTATGGTGAATGCAGTTGAAATAGAGAAACTACGCGAGTACCCGGGCGAGCGCGTGGTGATGGAAAGTGTCATCTGGCGTGTGCCTGTTCCGCTTCGCGGCAGCGTGCACTATTTCAAGTATCGGCTGGCGCTGGTCGTGGATGGCGTCTGCGTAATGCGCTTCGACAACGAAGCCGGAAAGGGAGATCACAAGCATGTCGACGGCATCGAGTCTCCCTACGTCTTCTCCGGCGTCCGATCCCTGCAGCGAGATTTTCGTCTGGAGGCCCGAGGATGGCTTGACCGGCACCCTGACGTTTGGCGTTCGCTCCCTGGCCCAGATGTTTGAGGATGTTCCGGACACACCGGATGATGAACTGGTGTTTACTGGCGCCCAGTTTCTCTACCCCAGCTATGAGGCCCTGCACAAAGGCCTGGCGCCGAACCGAATGGCGATCATCCGCCAGATGATGGGGCATGGGCCGCTCAGCATTCGCGAGATTGCCCGCCGTGTCGGGCGCGACTTCAAGGGTGTGCACTCCGACGTGTCGTCGATGTTCTCCCAAGGATTGCTCTACAAGTCCGAGGATGGACGGATGGTGTTCCCCTATGACCGCATCCGCTTCGACTACGAGATGGGTGGCGAGGCGCAGTCAGCGGCTTGACGCGAAGACCTTTGCGTTGGCATCGGGCATCCCCTATGGTCCCGGCGATTTTCGACCCGGCCCGTGATGACTGACACCAATCGACCTACCCCCCAGCCCGGCATTCTCAGCATCGCACCCTATGTGCCGGGGCGCTCCGACGCACCGGCCGGGGTGACGCTGGTGAAGCTTTCGGCCAACGAGTCGCCGCTCGGGGCCAGCCCGAAGGCCGTCGAGGCGGCGCGCGGGGCCGCGGACAGGATGTTTCTCTATCCGGAGGGGTCGTCGCGCGAGTTGCGCGCGGCGCTTGGCGAGGTGCACGGGCTCGACCCGGATCGCATCATCTGCGGGTTTGGGTCGGACGACATCCTGCACCTGCTGGCACAGGTCTATCTGGGGGTCGGCGACGAGGCGGTGATGAGCCAGTATGGCTTCAACGTCTACCCGATCATTACCCGCGCTGCCTCGGCCGAGATCATCATGGTGCCGGAGCGCGACTATTGCGCCGATGTCGATGCGCTGCTGGCGGCGGTGACGCCGCAGACGCGCATCCTGTGGCTCGCCAACCCGAACAACCCAACGGGAACGTATCTGAGCGCGGCTGAAGTAGAGCGGCTGCATGCGGGGTTGCGCGGCGACGTGCTGCTGGTGGTGGACAATGCCTATGCCGAGTATGTGACGGCCGAGGACTATTCGGTCGGCAGCGGGCTGGTCGACCGGGCGCAGAATGTCGTGATGGTGCGGACCTTCTCCAAGATGGGCATTGCCGGGGAGCGGGTGGGTTGGATGTACGGGCCGCCGCATATCGTCGATGCGGTGAACCGGATTCGCGGGCCGTTCAACGTGTCGCTGTCGGGGCAGGCGGCGGCGGCGGCTGCGGCGCGCGATGTGGAGTTCACGGCTAGGCTGCGGGCGCACAATGCGCGGTGGCGCGACTGGATCACCGGGGCACTGCAATCGAACGCCATCCGGGTGCCGCCGAGCCAGGGGAACTTCGTGCTGGTGCTGTTTCAGGACCCGGCGACAGCGAAGGCTGCCTTCACGGCGCTGCGCGACAAGGGGCTGCTGGTGCGCGAGATGCATGGCTACGGTATTCCCGAAGCCCTCCGCATCTCCATCGGGCTCGAGCAACACATGCGGGCCGTCGTCGACGTGCTCAGGGATTTCGGGGCGCCGGGGGGCCGCGACTGATGTTCAACAAGCTTGCACTGATCGGCATCGGCCTCATCGGCTCGTCCATCGCCCGGGCAACCAAGCTCAAGGGTTTGGCGAAGACCATCGCGATTTCCACCCGCAAGGCGGCGACCCTGGAGGAGGCGCGGGAGCTCGGGCTCGGCGACACCTACACGCTCGATGCGGCGGAGGCGGTCAAGGACGCGGACCTCGTGATCATCTGCGCGCCGGTCGGGGCCTATGCCGAGGTGATGAAGCAGATCGGGCCGGCGCTGATGCCCGGGGCGATCGTGTCCGATGTCGGCTCGGTGAAGGTGCATGTGATCAAGGTGATGCAGCCGCATATTCCGGCCGGGGTGCACCTGATCCCCGGCCATCCGATCGCCGGCACCGAGCATTCGGGTCCGAAGGCGGGCTTTGCGGAACTGTTCGAGGGACGCTGGTGCGTGCTGACGCCGGATGCGGCAGTGGACCGGATTGCGGTCGATCGGCTGATCTCGTTCTGGGGAGCGCTTGGCAGCAAGGTCGAGGTGATGGATGCGGCGCACCACGACCTGACGCTCGCCATCACGTCGCACGTGCCGCACCTCATCGCCTACAATATCGTCGGTACGGTCGATGACCTCGAGGCAGCGACGCAGTCCGAGGTGATCAAGTTCTCCGCTTCCGGTTTCCGCGACTTCACCCGTATCGCGGCGTCCGATCCGGTGATGTGGCGCGACATCTTCCTTACCAACCGTGACGCCGTGCTGGAGATGCTGGGGCGGTTCCTCGAGGACCTGAGCCAGTTGCAGCGGGCGGTGCGGGTCGGCGATGGGGCGGCGATGGAAGCGCTGTTCACCCGCACGCGCGAAATCCGGCGGTCGATCATCACGGCGGGGCAGGAGACGGCTGCGGCGGACTTTGGCCGGCCGCACGGTACGGCTGAAACCGGCGCTCCGGTGCCGGCGCCGCTCGATACGCCGGAAGTGGGTATCCGCGAGCATGGTGGCGGCGAGGACGCCTGACTATCGGCGCATAAGGGTCTCGTAGTCTCGCCCGCCGTAGAAGACGCGGAAGATTTCTACTGCCTCTTCGGTTGCGCGATAGAGGATCACAGCCGAACGCTCAAATTGCGCGAGACGGATACCGGGGCCGAGATCAGGCCGCACCGGAAAGCCCTCGGGGACATTGTCCTCGCATCGTGCCTTGATCCGACCGACGAAGCCTCGCGCGGTACTACTGCTGGCGCCCTGCTCGACGAGATAGATGAAGATGTTGTCGAGGTCGGCGCCTGCCTCCTGCCGGTAGAGGACAGGCAGCAACTGCATCAGCTTTGATCGCGATCACGATAACGCTCAGCAAGCGCGTCCAGACGTGCTTCGACTTCTGCCGATGTGAGGAGGGGGCGCGGGTCTGCAATTGCTTCAGCGATCTCGGCCCTGATCTCCGCGATGCGGTCGGCGTGCTCTTCCTCGTCGCGCATCCACCTCTTCAAGGCGGCACGCAGCATGTCGCTGGTCGAGGCGTAGCGGCCGGCTTCGACCTGCTCCTTGATGACCGCCACCATCTCGGCGGGAAGGGTGATGCTGAGCTGCTCGTTCATAAGTCAAATATAGGCCAAATCCCGTGGCGCGACAATGTCGCCTCAGAACGCCGGGAGGAGTTCGGCGATGAGGAAACCCGCCAGCGTAACGCGGCCGTCGGCGATGCCGAGGGTGTTGGTGGCGGTGCCATCGGCGCCGGGCATGCCCTTGAAGGCGGCGATCTGCAGGGGCGGGACCTGGAAGCTCGACAGCATCCGGTCGAGGACCCCCTTGGTGGTGTAGGTGACCTGGCCGTTGGCGCGGCCGATGGCGTCGAGGCTGACTTCACCGGCAACTTCGAAGCGCTCGTCGGGCTCGGCCTGCGTGCCCTGCCATTTCACCAGTGTGAGCTTGCCGCCGCGCGCCTGCCAGTTGCGGATGGCGTCGGGGCTTGTCGCCTCGAGCAGGTCGTCGGGCAACTGGTCGATCTTGGCTTCGAGGGTCGACTGGCCGGCGGTGACGCCGAGCTGGGGCAGGGTCAGGTTGGCGAGGCTGGCATAGACGCCAAGGGTGGCGACGCGCGCGGCCTTGTCGCGGCCTTCGGGCAGGTCGACGAGGTGGGCCTCGAGGTGGTCGGTGCTCATCCGCAGCATGTCACCCAGCACGGTGTCGTTCCAGGTGACGTCGTCGGCGACCAGCGACACGTTGGCGATGCGCCAGCCGACGCCGGTGAAGCCTTCAAGGATATCGCGGCTGGTGAGGCGGGCGCTGGCCTGAAGGCCGGTGAAATCCAGCCGGCTCTGCGCCCCCGAGAACGCATCGGCGATGGCGAGCGGCGCCTTGGCCGAGACCAGTACGTGGGTTGGGTTATAGACCATCACCGAGGCGCGGAGGCCGGCGAGGGTGACGGTGGTATCGAGCTGGGTCAGCGTGCCATCGACGCATTCCACATCGAGGCGGAACGGAAAGCCGGAGATGTTGAGGGTGCCGCAGGTGATCCGCGGGTTGGATTCGCCGTCGTTCTGCGCCAGCAGATCAACCTGCTTGCGGGCCTCGGCGGCCGCAAACAACCAGCCGCCAATCCACACGGCCACTACGAGGATGATCGCAATGAACAGGGCGGCGAACTTGCGCAAGGCGGAAATCTCCCATGTGGGCGCGTCGATTGCGCCGTGCGGACCGTACAGATACGAACGTGACGGCGGCAAGGCGAGCGGTTGTCGCCAGCTGCAGTTTCAAACCGGAAAAGCCTGCAACTTTTCCTGAAATGTCCGGGGACCATGCAGGACGACGCTTTGCACTGGGTGTTCGGGTACGGGTCGCTGATGTGGCGGCCGGGCTTCACCTCGACCAGCCGCCAGCAGGCAACAATGCCGGGCGTGCACCGGCGGCTCTGCGTCTATTCGTATCGCCACCGCGGCACCGAGGCGCAGCCGGGGCTGGTGTTCGGGCTGGTGCGTGGTGGTTCGTGCCGCGGGATGGCGTTCGGGGTGCCGGCGGCACAGTGGGAAGGGGTGCAGAGCTACCTGCGCGAACGCGAGATGGACCGGGGGGTGTATCGCGAAGCGATGCGGCCAATGGTGCTGGCCGACGGGCGGCAGGTGATGGCGCTGGCGTTTCTCGTCGATCCGCATCACCCCCAATACGCCGGGCGGCTGACGATCGAGGAGCAGGTCAGGCTGGTGCGGCTGGGGGTCGGCGAGTCGGGGCCGAACCCGGACTATGTGCTGGAGACGGCGCGGCATCTGCAGGTGCTGGGGATACGGGACCGCGGGCTCGACGAGGTTGTGGCGGGGCTGCTCGCCTAGGTCCGCGTGAGGGCGTTCGCCTGACGCCGCCTCCCCCCGCTTCGAAGGGGAGGATCAAGGTCGTGGAACCGGCTAGGCGGCGTTCAGGCCCATCGAGGGCTCGGCTGCCTCGAGGTCCCAGATGATGGTGAGGCGTTCGACTTCGTCAGCGCGGGCTTCGACGTGGAAGACGCGGTCGGCGCAGTCCATGGCGAGGCGGAAGCGGGCGCGGCTGACCGGATCGGACACGAGGTCCACGGCGGCGCCGACCCAGAGCACCATCGGCCCCAGGGCGATCAGGTGAAGCTCGTCCCCGACAAAGCTGAAATCCTCGAGGCGCTCCGGCGCAAGGGCGTAGTAACGCCCCGAGCGGCCGCGCCAGTTCACCGGCCGGGCCATGCCCTCTGCCATAACGTCACGATCGAAAACCGGTACCATCTGCCCCAAGCCCCTTCGACTCCCGTGAAGAGAACAAATATAGAACAAAACTTAAGAAAGCGTCAAGCTCGCCACGGCTGACCACAATATACATGGGCTGTCGCCAGATTCGCGTCAAGCAGTAGTAGGTGCGGCAGCCGGCCCAGGAGGATTTCCAGCTTTCAGCGCTTCGAACTTCTCGAACATGTCGTCGGGGATCGGGCGGGCCAGCCCCTCCTCGTAGGCCTGCAGCAGCAGCGTGTTCGTGCCGCCCTCGATGGCCGCGACGAGGCGCGCGCGGAACGCGTCGGGTGGCAGGCCGGGAGGGATGGCGGGCAGGAAACGGGCCCGTGCGGTGCCGCGCCACAGCAGCGGCGACTTGCGGCCCCAGAACAGCCCGGAGTTCACCGCTGCCGGGACGACGGGAACACCGAGGACATCGTACATGCGGACGATACCGTAGCGGTAGTCGTGATCATCGAGCGGCGCCTTCCGCGTTCCTTCGGGGAAGATGATGATGCGCGCGCCGCGCTCGAGGGCGGCGCGTGCTTCCTTCAGCATGGACGGGATGGCCTCGCCGCCGAGCGAGCGGTCGAGCCGGATGGTGTCGTAGGCCATGGCGGCGTGGCCGAACAAGGGGATGTCGATCAGTTCGCGCTTGGCGATGAAGGCCGGTCGCTTGCTGGCGGGCAGCAGGGCGAAGATGTCCCAGTCGCTCATGTGCTTGGAGGCAATGATGCACGGGCCGTCGGGGATGTTCTCCTCGCCGCTGACATCGGTCTTGATGCCGGCGAGCCAGCGCAGCAGGAACCGGTTGGAGTGGATCCAGTAGAGCACGATGCCCCAGCCAAAGCGGGTGCGGCCCCAGACCAGGGCACTGATGCCCACGATGATCGCGAGCACCGCCGTCTGCAGGTAGAACACGGCGTAGAACAGCAGCGAGCGCAGCGCCTGGCCGATCATGCGGGTCTCCTCCGATGGCGGGGCAATGTGGAGGGCGAGGGGATTCGGGGCAAGGGAAAACGTCCACTCACCCGGCCGCTCCGCGGCCACCCTCTCCCTCAAGGGGAGAGGGGAAACTGTGCCCCGACATCTGGACCCCGTGGGGAGGCCGCAGGCAGAGACAGATGGGCGATCAGCTCGTGGTCTGCAGGAAGCGGCGGACGGTGAGGCGGGAGGTGATGGCGGTGACGGCGGCGATGACGGGGACGACGGCGAGGATGCCGAACATGCCGTCCCAGCCGAGGGCGAAGCGGCCGAACAGAATGCCGAGCTGCTGGCCCGCTTCCTGCGGCACCATGGCGCCGGCGGTAAAGCCGATAAGGAAGAAGAAGACCAGCGCCCCGATGCCGCCGATGATGCCGCCGCGGAAGCCGATGGTGAGGAAGCGGCCCTGGAACTCGCCGGCGATGAAGCTGTTGGAGGCGCCGATGAAATGCAGCACGTCGACGATCTCGCGGTTCGACGACATGGTGCCGCGCGTGGCGAAGATGATGGCGAGCACGGTGGCGATGACGATCAGCGCCAGCACGAGGAGCCCAGAGGCGACGATGGTGCCGGCCATGACGTTGAGCTGTTGCCGCCAGGCGGCGTGCGTATCGAGCGATGCTCCCTTTACCGCCGCGAGATCGCGCTCGAGCTTGGCGATATCGGCCTCGGCGGGGTCGGCGAGTTCCACGACGACGAGACGCGGAATGTCGATGGCGCTCAGGTCGAGGCCGCTGCCGAGCCATGGCTCGAGCAGCTTCTCGCTCTCTTCGAGGGTGAGGGCGCGCGCGCCGGCGACGCCGGGGGTGGCCTGGGCCAGGGCGACGGCGGTGCGGAGGTTCGATTCCATCACCTCGCCTTGCACCGGACGGATCTGGATGGTGACCTCGCGGCCGACATCGGACGACCAGGCAATGGCGGATTTCTGCACCAGCACCACGCCGCCCAGCGTCACGCCCATCAGGAAGGTCATGATGGCGATGAGCAGCACCAGCGTGCGGCCGGTGACCGAGCGCTCGGGCACAATGGCGGCGGCGCGGTCGCGGCTGTTGAAACCGGAAAAGCCGGTGAAGCCGGTAAAGCGGGGCAGGGTGAACTCAGCCATGGAACTCGATCTGCCCATCGGTGAGCACCATGCGCGGGAACGGGAAACTGTCGAGCAGCGCCAGTTCGTGGGTGGCGAGGATGATGGTGGTGCCGGTGCGGTTGAGTTCGGCGAACAGGCGCAAGAGGCGCAGCGACAGCTCGGGATCGACGTTGCCGGTCGGTTCGTCGGCGAGGAGGATGTCGGGCCGGGCGATGACGGCGCGGGCGATGGCGGCGCGCTGCTTTTCGCCGCCCGACAGCACGGCGGGGAGGGCGTCGAGGCGTTCGCCGAGGCCAACCCAGTCGAGCAGTTCGGTGACGTTGGCCCGGTACGAGCTCTCGGGCTCACCCAGCACGCGCAGCGGCAGGGCGACGTTTTCCAGCGTCGTCAAGTGGTCGAGCAGGCGGAATTCCTGGAAGACGATGCCGATATGACGGCGCATCTGCAGCATCTGGTCGTTGTCGAGCGAGGAGGTGTCCTTGCCGAACAGGGTGACGCGGCCGCGCGTCGGCCGCAGCGACAGCAGCAGCAGGCGCAGCAGCGAGGTCTTGCCGGAACCCGACGGGCCGGTGAGGAAATGGAACGAGCCGGGCTCGATGCGGAAATCGAGATCGCGAAGGATCTCGGGGCCCTGTCCGTACCTGAGGCCGACATTTGAAAACTCGATCACCAGGCCATGCGCTCCGAATCACCTGCAGGCATCATACCAGCGCCTTTGCAGCGCTCCCGGCTTGTCGCCGACAATTCAGCCCAAATGTTGGTCCCGGCGGAATGGAATTTCCCGATCCCCAAAATGCGGCGGTTTGAGGAAACTTAACGCGCAGGTCCTAGGTTCGGCGCATGCGAATGCCCAAACCGATTACCGTCATCATCGCGTGCCCGCACTGCGCAACGCGCTACCAGGTGCCGCCCGAAACGCTGGGCAGCACCGGGCGCAAGGTGGCGTGCGCGCATTGCGGCCAGTCGTGGATGGCCGACCCCAGCACGGCCATCCCGGTGCCGGAGCCGGACGACAAGCTGTTCAGCGATGCGGACGAGCGGGCACTCGACAAGAGTTTTTCGGCCGAGGAAGCGGCGCTGCGCGATGTTCCCGCCTCGGTGCGGCAGCTGCTGCCCAAGGGCGAGGTGCCGCCGCCCGAGGTGATGCGCTCGATCTCCGAGATCAAGGCGGCGCTCGAGGGCAAGGCCGGCAAGACGCTCAGCACGGTTGCCCCGCCCGATGATGCTTCGCCCACTGCGGCGCAGAAGACAGCGCAGAAGACCGCGCTGGGCAAGCTAAAGCAGCGCCAGCGCGCCATTGTCGACGCACTGCCGGTGGCGCGGCTGGGCCGGGTGCTGCGGACCGTCGGCATCGGCCTGCTGGTGGCGGTGGTGGGGGGCGGCGTGCTGTTCCGCGCCGAGGTCGTTCGGGCGTTGCCGGACCTCGCGGGGCTTTACTCGGCCATCGGACTCAAGGTGAATGTGATCGGGCTGGATTTTTCCGAGGTGACCACGTTGCTGAGCCGCAGGGGCGGCAGCGACGTGATGACGGTAGAGGCCACGATCTTCGGGGTCGAATCGCGCCGGATCGTGGTGCCGCCGGTGGTGGTGACGCTGCTGGATGACGACAACCGGCCGGTCTACGCGTGGAGCGTGGCACCGAAGCAGGGCGACCTGGAACCAGGCGAAGTGATCGGCTTTTCCGCCGAACTGACTTCGCCACCTGCCGGCGCCCGGCAGGTCAGACTGAGTTTTGCCGATAGTACCCGCGCCCTGGCGCCACTTGTTTCGACTGATGTTCAGCCGGTCTCCGAACCCGCTGCCGAAGTTGCACCCGAACACGAGGGAAATTCTCACTGATGGCCCGCATCCTGGTTGCAGAAGACGATGACGGCGTGCGCGCGTTCGTGACCCGCGCCCTGGCGCATCTGGGCCATGAGGTGGTGGAGGCCGAGGATGGCGGGCTGGCCGAGGAAGTGATGATCGCCGAGGGCGGCCGGTTCGACCTGCTGCTTTCCGATATCAAGATGCCGGTGATGGACGGCATTGCGCTGGCGCTCAACGTGGCGGCGAGCTGGCCGGAAGTGACGATCGTGCTGATGACCGGTTTCGCCGACCAGCGCGAACGGGCGCACGGGCTCGAGGCGCTGGTCTACGACGTGATCCCCAAGCCCTTCAGCCTGCAGATCCTGATGGACAAGGTGGGCGATGCGCTCGCCGGGCGGCCGGCAGAGATCGTCTCGCTGGCGCGGCAGGCGATGTAGAGGCGGACTGAAAAGCGCTGACTTCTCAAGAGGGCAGCATCGCATTTACTTCAACGCTCGTATGCGTGACCGCCCCCTCCACCAGCTACGCTGGTCCCCCTCCCCCGCTTCGCGGGGGAGGACCCACCTCACCGTCGGCGCGCCACTTCTTTTGACCCTTTGAGCCTCACTGCTCCGGCATTTCCATGGCGGCCTGCGGGGACAGGGCGGGGACCCTGACATAGCGTTCGGCTTTCCTGCGGCGGGGGACGGCGGGGAACTGTTCCTTGCGGGCCTGCACCACCAGCGCACCGGCCAGGGTGGGGCCGAAGATGCGGCCGGCGCTTTCGAACAGACGAGTCGATTTCAGCGCCAGGCTGTTCTGGCTGGGCAGCAGGTAGAGCGCGTCCTTCCACTGCTCGGGAACGAAGCTGTGGTTGCGCAGCAGGCGTTCGAGCTGGCCCCGGGAATAGGGATGACCGTCGCCGAACGGGGTGTTGTCGGCGGCACTCCACATACCCCGGCGCTTGGGCACTACGATGATCAGCCGCGCGTTCGGCGCCGAGACTCGCCACAGCTAGCGCATCAGTTCTTCGGCATCGGCGATGTGTTCGAGCGCGTGGACGGCGATGATGACGTCGACGGCGGCGTCGGTCAGCGGCATTTCCAGGGGATCGCAGAGCACGGTGTGCGACGGGCCCTCGCGCGGCCAGGCTGACGCGCCCTGCCGGGCGGGCATGAAGGCGAGCACGCGCTCGGCTTCGGCGAGGGCGAAGCGCAGGTAGGGCGTGGCAAAGCCCAGCCCCAGCACCCGCTGGCCCCGCACGCTGCCGGCAAAGCGGATGATCTCCCGCCGCAGCAGGGCGCGGGCGATGTTGCCCAGCGGAGAGCGGTAGAATTCGATGAGGCGCGCGACGTCGGGGGTCATTTCAATGCCGATCAACGTTCATTAAAGTCTGCCCGCTCCGGCCGCGCTTGTCACGCCGGAGCAAACGCTCGCTGGAGAACGCCGTGCCCATCCTGATCGACATCTTCCCCGCCCGCACCGACAATTACGGTTATCTGGTGCATGACACCGCCACCGGCAAGACGGCCGCCATCGACGCGCCCGACGCCAAGGCGATCAAGGAGGCGGCGGCCCGCCGTGGCTGGACGCTGAGCGAGGTGTTCATCACGCACCACCACACCGACCATGTCGAAGGCATACCGGTGCTGAAGCGCGACCTGGGGGTGACGGTGACGGGGCCCGAGGGGGAGCAGAGCAAGATCCTCGGGCTCGACGTGCTGGTGAAAGCCGGCGATACGGTGAAGCTCGGCGAGAGCGCATTCCAGGTGATGGAAACGCCGGGGCATACTCTGGGGCACATCGTTTATTTCGAGACGGCGGGGCGGCACCTGTTCTCTGCCGATGCGCTGTTCTCGCTCGGCGTCGGCCGCATGTTCGAAGGCCAGCCAGGGCCGATGTGGGCGGGGCTCGAGCAGCTCAAGGCGCTGCCCGACGACACGCTGATCTACTGCGGGCACGAATATACCGAGGCCAACGCGGCATTTGCGCTGGCGATGGACCCCAGGAACGCGGCGCTCAACATTCGTGCGGCCGAAGTGAAGCGGATGCGGGCCGAAGGGCGTTTCACCATTCCGGTCAGCCTCGGGATGGAAAAGGCCACCAACCCGTTTCTGCGTTCCGACCAGCCGGTGCTGGCCAAGGCGGTGGGACTGGCGCCCGGCGCCGACCCCGTCGATGTGTTCGCCAAGCTGCGCAAGGGCAAGGATGAGTTCAAGGGATGAAGCGACGCCAAGGCTGATCTTCAAGCCGGTCACCGAGGCGACAAGGGAGGACTTCCTGACCGTGTTCGGCAAGGGCGGGCCGAACTATTGCTGGTGCATGCCCTATCGCGTGACGGCCGATGAGAAGAAAGCGGCGCCGCGCGGGTCGGATCGCAAGGCGCTGATGCTTGGTCGAATCGCCGAGAGAGTGACCGTGGGACTTGTCGGCTACCTCGAGGGCGAGCCGGTGGCATGGGTCTCGGTGGCGCCGCGCGACACGTTCAATGCTTCGCTCGGACCGGGGGGCGAGGCGGGCAAGACGGTATGGGCGCTGACCTGCATGTTCATCCGCCGCACACACCGGGGGGAGGGGTTCGGCCATCAGTTGATCGCTGCCGCCATCACGCAGGCGAGGCGGCGCAAGGCCGATGTGCTTGAGGCCTATCCGGTTGATCCGGACTCGCCGAGCTACCGGCACATGGGCTTTTTACCCGCCTTCGAGGCCGCGGGGTTCAAGCCGGGCGGGATGATCGGCAGTCGGCGGCACCTGATGCGGTTAACCATGTGAGCAGCCAGTCGGGGATTCCTTAACGAAAGGTTGCAACCCGGCATGGCCATTGCAACGTTTACCCTCAGATACGGGAAAGCCTGTCCCAAAACGAAACAGGCGTCCCGCTTCCGAACAGGGAAGACGCGAAGATGGACAGGAATGGCACGGGTTGGCCGATCCGCATGGAGCGGCGGAAGCAGGAACGGATCAAACTGCAGCGCGGCGCGCCCAGCGCCGACTTCGTCAGCCAGCTGATCGCGGAACGCGACCACCTCCCGGCGAACGGTGAGTCGGTCGGCACGGCTGTCGGCGCCTATGCCGCTGGCAGCAAGATTGCCGTGCGCCGCATGCCGGCCGGGTACCGGAAGACGAGGATCGTCTGAACCCCAGGCGTCAGGCGCCACCTCTCCCCGACGGGGAGAGGGCTACTTGGCCGTCGCCTCAGTTCATCGAGACGTCGCGGCCGGCGCCGGTGATCGAGACGGTGAAGCCGGCCACTACGTCGACGATTGCCATCATCATCAGGATGAAGAACACCGAGCTCGCGGCGGCGCCAACGAGCAGGAACTCGATCAGGAAGATGATGAACACAACGGTGGAGAGCATGTGCTCGACCACGGACGAGCGACCCGTATTGGTCGACTTCAGCACTTCGAAGAACAGGCAGATCAGCCCGACGACCAGCATCAGGTCGCCGGCAGTGAGCGACCACATCACGCCCGACACCATCGGGATGGTCAGCAGTTCGCTCGACCAGCCTGCCGGGTTGCCGCCCATGAACAGGAAGCCGAAGAAGTTGTAGGCGATCAGCGGGATCAGCAGCAGCGGCGGAATGAAGACGCCGCCGCGCGACGAACGCCGCTCCGGCGGAAGGAAAACGGTGCTCTCGGACATCGACAGGCTCCTCGCTTAGATTGGTCGGACAATGCCAAAGCCGCGGCCGCGCCGCTAGAGCGCTTCGGGCAAAAGTTGCGGAGTTCTGACGCGGCGGCCGATCAGCGTGAAGATGCGCCGCGCCGCCAGGCCATGACCGCCGAAACCAGCAGCATCGCCACGATGGCGGCCGAGATCAGCGCGTTGTAGCCGGCCAGCGTGATGCCGAAGAGCTCGAACTGGATGGCGTCGCAGGGCACAACGCGGGTGGCGTTGATATTGGCGAGGTCGGAGAAGCTGATCTCGCCGCCGGTGCCGGTGCAGGCGGTGGGGCCGGCCCAGAGCTTCATTTCGACGCCGGCGTGATAGGTCGCGAGGTAGAGGCCCCAGGCGAAAATCGCCGCGGCAACGAGGAGCGCGGCCGGCAGGATGCGGCGGGGCAGGCGGTTCCAGAGGATCACCACCAGCGCGAGCAGCGGCAGGCCCCAGTAGTAGGGGAGGCGCTGCTCGAGGCAGAGCTCGCAGGGGACGAGGCCGCCGAAAATCTGCGACCCCCAGGCGCCGAGGATGGTAGCGAGGCCGAGGACGAAGGCGACGCCGGCAAGGAGGCGTCCGCGATCGGTGAGCAACCCCCTGGAATTGAGGGGGGCATCATGGGCGGCGCTGGTCACGGCTCTGCTCTCCGGGTCGATCAGCGCGCCATATTCTCGGTGAGGCGTGGCAAGTCAACGGCGGTGTCACTCACGAGCCCGTGCTCATTCGCCCGGTCCGGCGAGGCCGAGCTGCGCCATCACGGCGCGGGCGTTGTGCGGAGCGTTGTCCTTGTCGGTTGAGACGAAGAAGGCATGGACGTCGCGGGGCGGCGGGTTTGACTCGGGGGCGGTGACGTATTTGCCGTCGGGAACCGGCCGGCCCTCGGACCAGGCTCGGAGCCACTCGCCGCGGATCGCGCGCTCGTCGGGCGTGTAGGCCTCGGCGCCGGGAGCGCCTTGCAGGCGGGCATAGGCGAAGTCGGCGGTCTGGTCGATATAGGGCCATTCGGCGGTATCGGCGACGACGAGGGCGACGTTGTGGGCGCGCAACTGCTCGATGAACTGTGGCGTGGCGAAGCTTTCGTGGCGGACTTCGATGGCGTGACGGACGGAGGTCACCCCGGTGGCGTCGAGCCATGGCTCGGTCTTTAGGCCATCGGATTTGCCGGCCAGGTCGAGCAGCGCCTCGGGGGTGTGGGGCAGGAGCCGGAGGAAGGCCTCCATGCGCTCGGGGTCGTATTTGGCGTTGCCGGGGAGCTGCCAGCAGAAGGGGCCGAGCTTCGACCCCAGCGCCAGCACGCCCGAGGCGAAGAAATTGGCGAGCGGGATTTCGACATCCTTCAGCCGCTTGATGTGGGTGACGAACTGGTGGCCCTTCACCGAGAAGACGAAGTCGTCGGGCGTGGCGGCGGCCCAGTTCTGGAAGCTCGCAGCCTTCTGGTGCGAGTAGAAGGTGGCGTTGATCTCGATGTTGCCGAGGCGCGCCGCGGACCAGGCCAGCTCGTCTTTCTGCTTCAGGCCCTTGGGATAGAAGTTGTCGCGCCAGGGCTCGTAGACCCAGCCCGCGGTGCCCAGCCGTATCGTCCCCGCCATCGCGTCCTCCTCAGGTCCGCGCGCAATCTGACCCCTGACCGGCGGCGGGGCAAGCACGCACTGTTTCTGCCTTGCAGCCGACACAGAGGCAGCTATAAAGACCCCGCCGCGGGCGTGGCGGAATTGGTAGACGCAGCGGACTCAAAATCCGCCGTCCGAAAGGATTTGTCGGTTCGAGTCCGACCGCCCGCACCACTGACATGCAAAAAGCCGTTTAATCCGAATGGGTTACGCGGCTTCGTTTTTCTTGTCCCCCATTCTGTCCGCCACCAAATTGTGCTGCCGGGCGGCTGGCGTGGGTAAGGCGCAGCCTCAGTCCTTCGGCTGAATACGACACCCGCGAGCTTGGCAGGTAACTGCGACCAGGCCACCGGGTGCGTCGAGACGCGTGCGGAATATTCGTGTTGCAGGAAGCCGTCGGTCCCAAACGGGATGCGTTCCCTATGGCCCGAAATGACCGGTGAAACGCTCGGTGATCCACTCCGCGCGGTATCTCAAGTTCATGGCTAGGCCTTCACCGCGGAGGTTTCGCGCACCTGTTGGTCTCCCTTGAAGGGCTCCCTCCGACCGGTGGCGCGACCCCTGTGGTTGTCGACCGCAGCAGCGGAGCAAGCTGCACATTTTTTAGCCAGTTCACCCAAGCGGCGTGTCATTGTGCAGAAACCAATGACACTCCCGTTGACATGAGTAGGCCATGTGTTAGCGTGCAATACATATCGTATACAATCCCAATTCAGGAGACATCATGCGGTCGTTTGCAACGTTCGTTTCTGTTCTCGCCTTGTCTGCAGCGGTGGTGGCACTGCCGGCTGCGGCTCTGGCGCAGCCGTCAGGTACGTTAGTCATCGCCGACAACGAGACACCGGAAAACCTTGATCCGGCCAACGCCACCAACTCCACGGTGAACGAACTGCTCATCGGCGTTTACGACGCCCTGGTGCAGTTCACCGCTGGGGAAACCAGCGTGACGCCCCGCCTCGCGACCGAGTGGTCGGTGGCCGATGACGGGCTGAGCTACACCTTCAAGCTGCGTGAAGACGTCAAATTCCACGACGGCACGCCGATGACCGCCGAAGACGTGAAGTTCACCTTCGATCGCCTGCAGGCGGCGTCGGGTAATGTCCTCAACGATCTTGGCGCATTCACCGGAGCCGAAGTCATCGATCCGTATACGGTCAAGCTGAACGTCTCGGCGCCATTCGGGCCGTTCATTCCGGCGCTCTCGCGCGTCTATATCGTCAACAAGGCGCTGGTCGAGCCGCACATGGCCGACGACAACGCGCGCCAGTGGCTGGCGGCCAACGAGGCCGGCTCCGGCCCCTACAGCATCACCTCCTACAACCCCACCGAGGCCAGCTTGGCTGGTCGCCCGGGGTCGGACGGCTGTCGCCTGGCGCAGCCGCACCGATGAATCTGACCGGACTCTATACGGTCGACGCGCTGCTGACCGGTAACTGGAAGACCCTGGGCA
>CAIMLX010000268.1 GCA_903842455.1 uncultured Hyphomicrobiales bacterium
CTTGCCGCGCTTGTCCAGATAGTGCGTTCGGGCGGCGAGTCCGTCGAGCAGGCCCTCGGGGGCAGCCGGATAGTCGGTTGCAAGCATCCGGTGCAGCATGGTGCGGAATCCCGCTTCGCTGCGAGGACCCTCGAGATCCCTGAGGTTGTTGCGCAAACGGACCAGTCCGCGCGGATCGGAAACGGGCCCCGCATCGACCAGCACGACCCCTGCCACGAGGTTCGGACGATCCGCGGTCAGCGCCATCGCTACCTGCCCGCCGTACCCCTGTCCGACGAGGATGACGGCATCGAGCGCCAGCGCGGCGATGATGTCGACCAGCTCCGCGGCATCGATCGTCGAGATGTAGCGGCCCTTGTCGGCGCGGTCCGACGACCGCCCGCGGCCCTTCAGATCCACCAGCACGACAGGCCAGTCCTCGCCAAGCCGGCGGCGGAGATGCTGGGCGAACTCGGCAAAATCCGCCATGTTGCGATGGTAGCCGGGGATGCAGAGCAGTGGCGTTCGGCCGGTAGCCAGGCGCCCGGCCACGTGCACGGCCACGAGTTCGCTGGCCGGGCCGACGCAATAATGCGTCACCGGCAGGTTGGAGAACGCCCGGTAGTCCTCGGGCACGCTGCGCTGTTGCGAAAGGCCGAACATCGTTCAGCAGTTATCAGAGCGGCGATTTGGGGCAAGCGGCAAGCTGCCCTCTCACCCCGGAATCTGTCGCAATACCTCGGAGATGCTGATGTCGTCTTTGCCGAACCGCGCCCGGTAGACCAGGTAGTTGCCCACCACCCGCTTCACGTAGGTGCGGGTTTCGAGCACCGGGATTAGTTCGATCCAGACGACCGGATCGATGGTCTCCGAGCGCGGGTCGCCGAACGTCCTCATCCACTTGTTGGCGTTGCCGCCACCGGCGTTGTAGGCGGCAGCCGCGAGTATCAGGGAATCGTCGAATCGCTCGAACTGGGCCTTCAGGTAGGTCGAGCCCAGCAGCGCATTATACTCGGCATCGCTGGTCAGGCGGCTCTTCGAATAGTCGACCCCCAGCTTGCCTGCAGTTTCCTCGGCGGTCGCCGGCATCAGCTGCATCAGGCCGCGCGCGCCCGCCGACGATACCGCGTCGATCTGGAAACGGCTCTCCTGCCGCGCCACGGCGTAAACCGCGGCGACATCGGTGGAGGCGAGCCGGGTCCGCGGCAGCCCGTCTTTGGGGAAGTTGAACAGGTCGAGCGGGAAACCGCGTCGCTCTGCCGTGTCGGCGATCGTTATGGTGAGGTGGTGCGAGTCCAGCGACTGCGCCAGCCTCGCCGCGAGCAGCAGCTCTCCGCCGGTCTGGAAGTCGCTGGCGAAACTGCGGAGCAGCGGCAGAGCCATCTCGCGGTGGCCGTTCGCGGCCAGCAGCCGGACCGCCTGCACCAGTTCGTTCGCTTCGAACGTCGCTTCGGCGACCTGCCAGTCGGGCATCTCGCGGATTTCCGTGCTCGGTTCGCCGAGCGCCTCACGGGCGAGTTGTCCGTAGAAGACCGTGCCGAACTTCGCCGCCGCCTTGTAGGCTTCCGTAGCGCCCGCGTTGTCGCCGAGCGCCTGTCGCGCCCGGCCAAGCCAGAAGTTCGCCTGCGTGACGGAGTCGGGCAACGTCGAGTGCTGCGTCATCGCCTCGAAATGCGGCGCGGCGGCCGCGGCATCCTTGAGGAAGCTCAGCGCGATCCAGCCGGCATGGAAATGCGCTTCCACGAGCCGGCCCTCGGGCCCTTCGCGATAGCCATCCGCGGCACTGTAGGCCCGCTTTACCTCGCCGAGCGCCAGTAGCTGGCGTGAAAGTGCACGGCGTTCGTACCAGAATTCCTCAGCGTCGATCGGCGATCCCTTGACCTGATCGAGGAAGGCGATGGCGTCGTCCCATAGCTCGAACTGCCTGGCCCGCTGGGCGCGGCTGAACAGGTAGACAGGATTGTCGTGCAGGGACGGATCGACCGCGTCGAGCAGTTTCTTGGCGTCCTTGTCGTTCCTCGAGGTAGCGTTCCGAGCCTCGACCAGCGTCTTTTGCGCCGGCGTCAAAAACTTCAGCAGCCGTTCGGCAGCAGTAGCGCGGTCGTGCATCATCAGGTGCTGGGCGCGAACCCAATGTGCATCCTGGTCGAGCAGGCTGCCGAGCCGGTCGAGCACCAGCGTTTCGGTGTTGTTGTCGAGAAAATTCTCCGTCCAGATGGCGCGCGCAATGCCAGCGGCACGCTCCTGCTGCCCGTCGGCGACATAGGCCTGCGCGAGCGCGATCTGCGCATAGACGGTGTTGGGCATCGAGCCGCCGAGCAGCGTGACCACTTCGGTGCTGCCAGGCTTCTCCCGGGTGACGGCCTGCTCGAGCCGTGTCTTGAACACCGAGCCCCTGGCAAAGGCCGGCGCGTCGGCGGTGAACGCCAGCACGGAAGCCGAGGGCACTTCGCCATTGCCGTAGTAGATCGCTGCCCACTGCACGGCGCGCCGCTGCACGGGGTCGGGGAGGGCTTCGGCAAGCGCGAATGCACCGGCGCGGTCGCCCGCAGTGACGAGGTCCAGTGCGGTTTTCACCTGCGGATTGACCGTCGCAGGCCTAGCGGCAGCCGGGGTGTCGATCCAGCCCGGGGCAA
>CAIMLX010000269.1 GCA_903842455.1 uncultured Hyphomicrobiales bacterium
CAGGCCGGGATCGAGCCAGAGGCCCGCCGGGTCGATCTGCGCGAAACAGGCGAGCAGCGCCGCACCGGCGACGCCGGCGGGGATGAAGTGCAGGACGGCCTCGCGGATCATCTGGTCGGCCAGGCCGCCATGATGCTGGCGCGAGCGGCGCAGCATCTCCGCGCCGATCAGGCTGCAAGCCGCCATAGCTGTAACGACCCATCCGGCGAAGAAGGCGAATGGCTCGGTCGCCCCGGGCAGGATCGACTGGGCCATGGCGACGCAGAAAGCGAGGGCGCCGCTGGCTGCCAGGGCGGCCGGGCCGAGGCCGAGGAACTCGCTCGAGCGGGCGAGGCGGCTCTTGATTTCGACGATGTCGGCGAGGGCCTTGTCGAGGTCGTTCATGGCGTGCCAGGCAATCCAGTTTGTGATGCAAACTACACTGGCGCGCAAATATGGGCAGGTTTGTGACGCTCAGTCGGCCGGGCTTGAGCGCAGCTTCTTGGTGGTGGAACGCTGCGCCTTCCCCTCGAGGCGGCGCTTCTTCGAGGCCAGGGTGGGGCGCGTGGCCCGCCTCGGCTTTGGAGGTATCAGGGCGGCGCGCAGGATTTCTGCCAGCCGATCCAGCGCGTCGTCGCGGTTCATCGACTGGGTGCGGTGGCGGCTGGCGGTGATGACGATCTCGCCGTCGTTGGTCAGGCGGCTGCCGGCGAGGGTGGCGGCCCGACGCTTGGCCGAGTCCAGCAGGTGGGGCGAGCCCATGAGGTCGAAGCGCAACTGGGCGGCGGTAGCCACCTTGTTGACGTTCTGACCGCCCGGTCCCGGGCTGCGGATATAGGCGATCTCGATGTCGTTCAGCGGAATGGCGAGCGAGGGCGAGAGAACGAGGCTGTCGATGGCGAGCTCCGACGATCTGTTCCCACTAGCCTAGCACAAAAAGCAAAACGCCGCCCCGGAGGACGGCGTCTCACTAGATGGGCAGTGGATCAGCGGCCGCCGCGGACGCGGATCGAGCTGATCCGGTCGTCGGCGCGGCCGAGACGCGGTGCGTCGCGCGAGATCACGACGCAATTGCCGTTGAAGTTGGGACGCTCGCAGACGAGCGCGCGGGCATCGCCGCGAACCCGGATGGAGCTGATCTCGCCGTTCCAGCGGCCGAGGCGGGCGATATCTTCGCCGGGCCTGGCGCAGAAGCTGTCACCGCGGAAGTTCGCCCGCTCGTAGAAGCACACGTCATCACGGCCCGGACGACCCGGACGGCCCGGACGGATGTCGAAGCCGCCATTGCCGATCTGGAAGCTGAAGCCGGGGATCGAGAAGCCGATATCGACATCGACGTCGGGACGGCTCGGGCGCGACGGCTCGGGGCGCACGTTGTCGTTGCTGAGGTAGCGCGACGACACCCAGCCATCGGGGCCCGGCTTGTTGACGAAGCACCAACCGGACGAGACGCAGCGGTCGATCTCGACCTGCTGGCCGGCCCGCAGCACGTCGACGACAGCACCGTTGCCCGGAGCGTTACGGACGTTGACGGTGGTGGTCGCGGTGGCGGCGCTGGCGATGGAGGGGAAAAACATGGCGCCAAGCAGGGCGGCGCCGAAGATGGTCATGGAGCGGTTCATTACGGGTCCTTGTAGTCAGGTCTTGCCATTATGGGAATGCGCAGGGCGCCGGACCGGTTCCATTGAAACAATGAGGGGCCCGTGAAGGGCCCCTCTCAGCTCTGGTCTGAGCAGTTCTCCCGCGGATGCGGCAGGAGAAGTGACGGCGTCAGTACACTTCGTAGGACGAAATCCGGTTGTCCAGCGAGGCGGGCAGGGACTTCTTCGACGAGGTGATGGTGGCGCAGGCGCCTTCGAAATCCTCGTTGCGGCAGACCAGGACTTCGACGTCGTCGCTGATCTCGATCGACGAGATGTTGTCGTCCCAGCTACCGGAGAGCGCGTCGTCGCTGTCGCCCGGCTCGGTGCAGAGGGCCGAGCCCTGGAAGTTCTTGGACTTGTAGAAGCAGACCTCCGCAACCTCGTCGTCCTCGTCATCGACGATGATGCCCGGGCCGCCGTTGCCGACGCCGATCTGGATGCTGGGCTTGCCATCGCCGCCAATGCCGAACGAGAAGCTGAAGGGCGCGCTGCTGGGCTTACCCTGCTTGAGGGCGCCGAGCGCGGACTGCTTCACCCAGCCCTTCTCCTCTTTGACGAGGCAGAAGTTGTTCTTGCAGTCGAGCAGGGTGACCGCATCGCCCTTGTACACGCTGGAGATGACGGTGGAGGCCGGGTTGGGGTTCTTGAGAACGTCGGCGTCCTTGGTGACGTAGGCGTTGGGCGCGGCGAGCGCCGGGGCGACGGCGAGGCCGACGACGAGCGCCGCGACAGCGGCTGCGAGCCTGATAAGACGGGTCATGATGTATTGTCCCTCGATGGCAGCCGTGCGGGCGGATGGGCCAGCGTTTCCGGCGCCTTGCGGAACCGATCTATAGGCCGAAATCGAAGAATAATCGATGAAATAGAGAAAGCAGAACGCCCGCCGCGAGGGGCGGGCGTCGGAGTTGAACAGCAGCGGTGCCTCAGTAGACGCGCAACGAGCTTACGGCATTGTCGAGAAAGCCGTGCAGGCGCTCCTGGCTTTCGTTGACCCGCACGCAGTAGGACTTGAAGTTGCGGTCGCGGCAGAGCAGCACGGAGACGTTGCCTTCGATCTGTACGGACGAGTAGCGGTTGTCCGTGCGGTTCAGCAGCAGGTCGTGGACGACGAAGCCGGAGCCGGCACACAGGGCGTCGCCGGTGAAGTTGGCACCCTCATAGAGGCAGATGCTGCCCGGGCCGCCCTTCTTCAAGTTGAGTTCCGGGCCGGACAGCGGGGGGCGAGGCTCCTGGCCGAAGGCGAGGGCGTAAAGGTCGACCCAGCCGCGCTGGCCGTTGGCCTGGATCTGGCACCAGGTCCTCGAGCAGCGATCGACGTAGACGCGGGCCTCGGCCCCGACTTCGCCGGTGACGTCGTAGGCATTGCCCGGCCCTTCCATCAGCGTCAGCGCCTTCAGCGTCCAGGCGGGCGTGCCGGTCTGGATCGCGCCGGCAGGGAACCCGAGGCCGAGGAGCAAGGCGAGGGACAGGGCGAGTTTGACAAGGGCGCGCATCAGCTTGGTTCTACCGGTCGGACAGGAATAGGTACTCCGACGCTACAGTGCTCTGGCGGCGGCGGATAGGGCGGCTGCGCCACAGCGGTGGAATTGTTAACGGATAGAAAGGGGATTGCGCCTGTCGAATTGGGCCGCGACCATTCGGCTAGATGGGAACGGAGCAGCAGGAGGACGCGATGGCCCAGTACATGATTGCGATACATCACCCGAACGATTTCGAACCGTTTTCGGAGAGCGAGGCGACGGCGCGCGACATCGATGCGCTCAACGAGGAGATGCGGGCGGCGGGCGTGATCCGGTTCGTCGGCGGGATGAAGCCGGTCGCCAGCGCCCGGTCGGTGCGCGTGCGGGAGAACAGGACGGTTGTCAGCGACGGGCCGTATCTCGAGACCAAGGAGCACATCGGCGGCTTCTGGGTACTGGAGGTGGCGACGCTGGACGACGCGGTGGAGTGGGGCAAGAAGGCCGCAGTCGCCTGCCGGGCACCGGTGGAGGTACGGGGGTTCAACTAGGCAGAAGGTTGCGGGAGGCAGTAGTTACTGCCTCGCGGCGTAGTAAGCCGGCAACTGCCCCAACAGCTCAAGATCCAGCTTCAGGTCTTTTGAGTTAGTCGACCAAAACACATGCCGGTCAGCGCTGACTTGGCTGCACAAATTAAACAGGGTGGTATCGTCCGCCGATAAAAACAGTTGTCCAGGCCGCATAAAACTTCCCTTCGCCAGGTAGGTCACTGGTCTGACTTCAATCGATGCGATGCTGACGGGAGGCGGCG
>CAIMLX010000270.1 GCA_903842455.1 uncultured Hyphomicrobiales bacterium
CGCGATCAGCACCATGCCGATCATCAGCAGGAATCCGAGCGCCAGCATCACGACCGTCGGGTTGGCGTTGATGAAGCGCGCGAGGGGGCCCGAGGCGAGCAGCATCACCGTGACGGCCGAGATGACGGCGATGAACATGATGACCAGGTGATCGGTCATTCCGACGGCGGTGAGGATCGAGTCGATCGAGAACACCAGGTCGAGGATGATGATCTGGAAGATGGCGGCGCCGAAATTGAGGGCGGCGCGGCCAGCGATGGGCGCATCCGCCTTGTGGTCGGTGCCCGGGTCCATCGTGTGATGGATTTCCGACGTGGCTTTCCAGACCAGGAAGAGTCCACCAGCGATCAGGATGAGGTCGCGCCAGGAGAAAGACGTCTCGAACGTCGGCTCGCCGTGCTCACCCGGCGGCCCGGTTATGCCAAGGTCGATCACCGGCTGCACCAGCCCGACAATCCAGGTGATCGTGAACAGCAGGAGCAGGCGCATCACCAGCGCCAGCCCGATACCGATATTGCGCGCCTTCGCCCGCTGTTCCTCGGGCAGCTTGTTGGTCAGGATCGAGATGAAGATCAGGTTGTCGATGCCGAGGACGATCTCCATGACCACCAGCGATACCAGCGCCGCCCACGCGGCCGGATCATTCAGCAGCGGCGTAAAGTCGAAATCCATGGTGATGGCAGCTCCCTCAGCCAAGGCGGCTGATCGGCTATGTAGGGGGATTGCAGCCCGGAGTTAAGCAGAAAGCGACGGGTCGGCGCCTTTACGCAAGGCGAAGGCGCATGATGAACTCGTCATCAATCGTGTCGCCGACCTTGAACTTGTAGCCGCCGACCTTCTCGAAGCCCCGGCTTTCGTAGAGCGCGATCGCCTTGTCGTTGGATTCCCACACGCCGAGAAACAGGTTCTTTGCGCCGCGCTGGCGCGCCCGTTCGATGGCCCAGGCGAGCAGGATGCGACCGACGCCGACGCCCTGTCCGTGCTGGTAGACATAGACCCGGTGAAGCTCGAGGGCCGGTTCAGGCCCGGTGTCGATCGGGAGCTTGCAGGGGCCGATCTTGCAATAGGCCACCATCCGCTTGCCCGAATAGGCGATACGGACCTCGACATCGGGGTCCTTGAGATCGACCTCCATCTTGCTGACGGAATAGGTCTCGTCGAGAAACTGGCGCAGGTCGCCCGGCGGATAGAGGTCGCCGAACGTCTCGGCGAACGTCTCGCGGCCAATCTCCGCCAGCCCTGCGGCGTCCTTCAGCTGGGCGTCGCGAAATGTCAGATCGCGGTCCACGATCACTCCACCAAAAACTCAGTTGTGAATGTCAGTTGCCCGGCTCGGCGCGGGAAGCATAGACGAATTCGCGGACGGCGTCGCCCAGCAACACCAATTTTGCCAGCGACCATCCGCCCTGCCTGTCGAATGCGCCCATGGGTTGCATCAGCCGGTCGGCGAGGGGTTTGCGGGGCGCTATCCAGGCATCGACCAGGGCGCGCGCCGATTCGCGGTCGAGGCTTTCGGCATGGGCGCCCGCTTTCCCGGCATGCCGGATTGCGGCAACGGTGAGTTCGCTCTGCTGCCGGGGCAGGTCGTCCGCGACGCGCTGGAGGGCGAGGCGATCCCAGTGGTCGCGAGGCTGGAGGTCGCGGGCTGCCGCGCGCATGCGGTCGAGGCCGAGCTGTGCGCCGACCTGGTGCTGCACGTACAGCGCGGCGGCGAGCGGCCA
>CAIMLX010000271.1 GCA_903842455.1 uncultured Hyphomicrobiales bacterium
GCAAGATTGGCAGATTCGCAGGGCTCCCACCTTGAAATCAGGACATCGCGATCCGGACGGCTTCCGAAACGTCCTTAAAATGAAGTGAACAAAACATGAACCTATACTTCTTTATATGGCGGAAGCCAAAACCGCCCCGCCCTATGCAAGCGGATGACAAAAGGTGGAAATCATGGGGGGAATGATTATTGAAAATTCAGCATATTCAATGGTTTAATAGGCATCAATGGCGGAAGCGCAGGAAGCCGGCGGCGAGATCGGCCGCATCGATTTCGATCCGTTCATCAACGGGCAGGACTACGATGTCAGCAAGGTCGAGGTGGGTGAACCCGCCTACGCCGCCGGCAAGGCCCTGGTCCGTGTCAACGTCGTCAATTTCGGCCAGCCCGACGAGTTCGGAGTGCTGCTGGTGAAGGAGGCCGACGGCTGGAAGATCGACGACGTGTGGAACGACGACGCCGAGTACAGCTACGACCTGCTCGACATCCTGCAGGCGCCCCTGCCTTGATTGTGGCGCCGCGCCGCCTATCTTCGGCCCCGGGGCCCCGCTAGAGGGGGACAAACAGCAGGACCGGGCGGCACATGCGTCAACTCATCATTGCCCTACTTCTCGCGCTCGGCCTCGCCGGCGCAGCTCAGGCCTACGACGATCCGAAGGCGTTGCTCGAGGCGATCTACGCGCCGTACAAGGCCGGCCAGACGCCGGGTGATCACGAGCAGTACTATTCGGCCCGGCTCAAGGGCCTCTATGCCGCCAACCTCGAGCGCAAAGCCGTCGACGGCAGGACCGGCAACGAGGTCGATCCGAACGCGCCCGAGCTCGTCGGCTTCGATCCCTTCATCGAGGGCGATCACGCGCTGCTGCTCGACCTCATGATCGGCACGCCGGTGGTGCAGGGCGACCGGGCGCTGAGCACGGTCACCTTCCACAATTTCGACCACACCAGCCTCCTCGCCATCACCATGAAGCGCGAGCAGGACGGCTGGAAGGTCGACGATATCGCCTCGATGGGCAGCGACGAGAACTGGCTGCTCAGCTGGCTGCTGCAGTACGACCCGTTCGGGGTGAACTGAGGGGCGGGGGCCTTGTTTCGACGCGCGGCCGACTGGGGCCAATGCAGTACCCCCTCTCCTCAGTTTCGCTAGGGCGCAAGCGCCCAAGCTTCGCTATCCTCCCCCGCCAAGGGGGAGGAGGCGATGTGGGGTAGGTGTCGCCTCTAGATTGCCGCCGTGGCCTGGCGGAGCCAGTCCTTGACGCCGCCTGAAACGAGCGGGCCGATCTCGTGCCAGACGCGGGCGTGGTAGGCGTTGAGCCAGTCGCGCTCGGCGTCGGTCAGCAGGTCGAGGGCGATCAGTCGCGTCTCGATCGGGGCGAGGGTGAGCGTTTCGAACTCCATGAAGCCGTTGCCGACCGGGCTTTCGATCACATGGATCAGGTTCTCGGTGCGGATGCCGAAAGCGCCCGCCTTGTAGAAGCCGGGCTCGTTGGAGAGGATCATTCCCGGTTCGAACGGCACCGTGTATCGCGGTGAAATCCCGATCGGACCTTCGTGGACCGACAGGAAGGCACCGACGCCGTGGCCGGTGCCGTGGTTGTAGGTGACGCCGTCGGCCCACAGGAACTGCCGGGCCAGCACGTCGATCTGCGCACCGCTGGTGCCGCGCGGGAACCGCACGGTCGAGATGGCGATCATGCCCTTCAGCACCCGGGTGTAGCGGTCGCGCTCTTCCGCCGTCGCCGAGCCGGTGAACAGGGTGCGGGTGATGTCCGTGGTCCCCATCAGGTACTGAGCGCCCGAATCGACCAGCATCAGTTCGCCGGGAATGAGCTTGCGGTTGGTCCCCTCGTCGACGCGGTAGTGGACGATGGCGCCGTTCGGGCCGGAGCCGGAGATGGTCTCGAAGCTGATGTCGACGAGGTTGGGGTCCTCGCGGCGGAAGCTCTCGAGCGCCGCCACGATGCCGATCTCGTCGAGCCCGCCCTTCGGCGCCGCCTCGTCGAACCAGCTGAGGAACCTGGCCATGGCCGCGCCATCGAGGCGGTGCGCCTCGCGCATGCCGGCCAGTTCGGCGTCGTTCTTCTTCGCCTTGGGCAGCAGCGTGGGGTCACGATGTTCGAGCAGCGTTGCCTCGCTCACCGAGCGGATGGCGTTGGCGATCGCCTCGGGCACGGTGGCCGGATCGATCATCACGCGCTTGTCGCCGGCGCCCAGCCGCCGGAGCGCCGCCACCATGGTGGAAACGTCCGCGACTTCGGCCACGCCCCGCAGCCCGTCGATGATTTCGGGGCCGATCTTGTTGGTGTTCAGGTAGATCGTCGGCAGGCCTTCGCGCGGCACCAGCGCGAAGCACAGCACAACAGGCACGTTGGGCACGTCGCGGCCGCGCATGTTGAACAGCCAGTTGATCGATTCCGGCACGGTCAGCACCACCGCGTCGGCCTTCTCGGCGGCGAGGGTGGTGCGCAGTTCTGCCAGCTTGTCCTCGACCTTCCTGCCCGCGCGGTTGTGGCCGAGGAACTCGACCGGGGCATTGGGAGGGGCAGGGCGATCGGCCCAGATCGCATCGACGAGGTTGCCGGTTGCCACCAGCATCGCCTTGCCGGCGAGCTTCTGACCGAGGTCGGCGATTTCGGCGGGCGAGTGCAGCCAGGGATCATAGCCCAGCTTGCCGCCGGCCGGGATGAAGTCGGCGATCTGTGCCGGCATGCCGCCCTGGGCCGCTTCGATTACCGTCACGTGCGCCGTGTCGGTCTGGGCCGGGGCCTGCAGGGTGTAGCGGCTGTCGATGAACAATCCGGCCCGCTCCGGCCCCACCACCGCAAGACCCGCAGAGCCGATGAAGCTGGTGATGTAGCCCAGCCGCGCCTCGCTCGCCGGCACCGATTCGCCGCGATGCGCGTCGGTGCGCGGCACGAGGAAGCCGTCGAGCCCGGCCTCGGCGATCTTCGCCCGCAGCGCCTCGAGGCGCGGTGCGACGGTCGTCTTGTCGGTCTTGACGTCGAAGCTCTGGTAGATCGGCGGGGAGAAGCTCGTTTCGGCCATGGCAATGTCTCTTCGAAAGGTGCCGGACCCTAGCAGATCGTCCGCAACGGGCCACTCCTCCATTCATCGGCGGTTCACGGGACGCCGCCCATCTGAGGCTTCGTCGGCGGACGCGATTCACCGTCCGTTAAGCGGCCCTGCGCACTCGGCATGGCTGCCTTTCGGAACAAGGACTTATCGGCGAGCCGCCGGCGCACTATCTACAGGCCGTTGCAGGAGCCACCCGACTCGAAGAGAATTGAAATGCCCGAGACCAAGAACGATTTCCGCATGGCGCTGAGCAGCGTGGTTGAAGCGCGAGGCCGCGAGGCTACCCGCAGCGTCGGTCGTGCCCGCGAGCACCTGCTGCTCGGCAGCATCACCAAGCGCCCGAACTGAGCCTGTCGGCGCGTCGCGCCGAACAAGCTGCAGAAGCGACGACATGCATCCCCGGACCGCAAGGCCGGGGATTTTGCTTTTCGGGCGGGGCGGTGCGCCTCAGCCCCGCTCCATCACCAGCGTGACCCATTCCTTCTTGGTGATCTTCTGCTTGAGCACGATCCCCATGCGGGAGTAGGCGGCAATGACCCGCGGCGCCTGGTGGACCAGGATACCCGAGAGGATCACCACGCAGCCGGGTTCGGCGATCTTGCGCATCGCCGGAGCAAGTGCCGTCAGCGGGGCAGCGAGGATGTTGGCCACGATCAGGTCGTACGGCGCGGAGGTCGCGATGTGCCGGTGGTCGAGACCGGTCGCTTCGATGGCGATCACCTGGCGGCCGACGCCGTTGTCGCGGGCATTCCCCACTGTGGTCGACACGGCGATGGGGTCGATGTCGGTGGCCAGCACCGGCAGGTGGGTGCGCTTGGCGAGCGCAATGGCCAGCACACCCGTGCCCGTACCTACATCGAGCATCGAGTGGAAGCGGCGGCGCTTCAGCACGCGGTCGATGGCTTCGAGGCAGCCGGTGGTGGTTTCGTGGTGCCCGGTGCCGAAGGCCTCGGCCGCATCGATGCGAATCGCCGTCAGGCCGGATGGCGGGGGAGCTTCCTCGTGGCTGCCATGCACGTAGAAACCGCCGGCGATCACCGGCTGCAGCCCTTCGAGCGATTTCGCCACCCAGTTGACGTCCGGGTCGATCGCCTCGACGGCAAAGCTCACGCGGCCGCCCAGCACCTCGCGCGCCAGCGCATCGAACGCCTCGACGTTGGGTTCGCTGTCGCAGGTCGCCTCGAACACCCACTCGCCGGTTTCTTCGTTCTCGTGCGCCGAGGCAGTGATGGCGAGGTCGTCGGCGGCCATCACGGCATCGACCAGTGCATAGGCCTGGTCCTTGGTGAGCGGCACGGAAAGCTGCGAAAGCGTCATGAGGTCATCCTTTGACGCCCTTCATGCGCGAGCTTGGCCGGAAGTCAATGCCCGCCGCTCCGCAGCGTTAAGCCGGGGCCGCGGCGCGCGACAATTCCAGCGTGGCCCACACCGGCAGGTGGTCCGAGCCGTTGCGCGCCAGCGCCGAGTGATGCACCCCCGTCGCCTCCATCCGGAAGTCGCGGCTGGTAATGATGCGATCGAGCTTCAGCATCGGGGCGCGGGAGTGAAAGCTCGGCCCGGGCGCGATGACGTTGTGGTGGATGGCGAACTGGGCGAGGCAGCCGCCATTCTCGCTCCACTGGTTGAGATCGCCCATGATCACCGTGGGCATCCTGCCCTGGAGCTTTTCGAGGTGCGCCACTACCGCCTGCGCCTGCTTCACCCGGTAGCCGCCAGTCAGCCCCAGGTGCATGCCGACCACGCGGATGGTCCCGTCCGGCAGTTCGACATCGGCCATCACGGCGCCGCGCGGCTCGAAGGCCGGCAGGTCGATACGCTGCTGGCCGACGATGGTGGCTGTCTTCCTGACCAGCAGCACATTGCCATGCCAGCCGAGGCTCTCCTGCCGGATGCCGAAGCGGACGGGCATGTAGCGCGTATGGTCAATGATCAGCCCGGGGTCGATCGTCGTGACGCGCTCGCCGAAGCGACGGTCCACCTCCTGCAGCGCGATGATATCGGCGTCGAGCTCCTCGAGGATCTTGAGGATGCGGTCGGGAGAGCGCCGGCGATCGGTGCCGAGCGATTTGCGGATATTGTAGGAAGCGACTTTGATCATGGCCTTCAGAGGATTGGCGAGAGGAGCTTGGCCGCCTGTTCGGTGAAACGTCGCAGGGCACCGCGCCGTTGCACCTCATCGCGCGTCACTTCGCGGCAATCGACGAAATCGTGCAGCAGCATCCGCTCCACATCTGCCACAACCTTGGAGTCAGGCATCCACACCGTCATCTCGAAATTGATGGCGAAGCTGCGGTTGTCGAAGTTCACGCTGCCAACGCTGGCCATCCTGTCATCCATCAGCAGCACCTTCTGGTGCAGGAAGCCGCGATGATAACGGTAAACGCTGATGCCGTGCTGCACCATGGCGTCGGCGTGGGCATTGCCGGCGAGCCAGACCAGCAGGTGATCGGGCTTTTCGGGCAACATGATCCGCACATCGACCCCACGCAGGTGCGCCGCATAGAGCGCTGTCCGCATGTCGGTGTCGGGCACGAAATACGGACTCACCACCCACAGCCGCTGCCGCGATTGCGCGATGACATCGGAGAACGCGATGGCGCAGGCCTCGAAGCGATCCGCCGGGCCGGTCGCCATCAGCAGGGCGGGGGTGGTGCCCGGCTCCTCGATGGGAGATGGCCGCTCCACCTTCAGCACCTCGCCGGTGGCCCAGAGCCAATCCTCCTGGAAGATCAGCGACAGCGAGGACACGGCGGGTCCCTCGAGCCTCAGGTGGGTATCACGCCAGTGGCCGAACTTGGGGTCCTGCCCGAGGTATTCGACGCCGACATTGAGGCCGCCGGTCCAGCCGATCCGGCCGTCCACGACGACGTTCTTGCGATGGTTGCGCCAGTTGATGCGCATCGGCCCGAAGATGCGGAGGAAGCGGTGCCGGTGGTTGAAGCCGAAGATCTGGATGCCCTCGGCGCGCAGCCGGTCCTTGTAGTCCTCCGACAGCCCGCCGCTGCCGACATCGTCGTAGAGCACGTGCACCGCGACACCCGCCCGCGCTCGCTCCATCAGCACTGCCGCCAGCCGCTGGCCGAGCGTGTCGTGGCGAATGATGTAGAACTGCACGAACACGTAGTGCTGCGCGGTGGCGATCCCCTCGAAGATCGACTCGAACGTGGCATCGCCGTCGATCAGCAGTTCGGCCTTGTTGCCTGCGGTGAACGGCATGCCGGCAGCCCGCAGCTGCACCGGCCAGTCCTTGCCCGTGTCGCGGTCAATCACTGCGAGTTCCTCGGAGCGGATCAGCCGGCTGCCGCGCACTTCCATGCGCGTCTTGGCGTAGCTGTCAAAGTGCTTCCAGCCGAACACGATGTAGATGAAGGCCGTCGGGAAGGGCAGGAAAGCCAGCGCTACGAGCCAGGCGATGGAGCCCTGGCTGGTGCGGCTGGCCAGCACCTCGCGCACCGCGCAAACAGCCGCAATCACGTAGTTCGCGAACAGGAACGTCGCGATCAGCGGGATGTTCTCGATGATGGTGAGCAAAGTCTCGCGCATAGGGCCTGACGCTAGCCTAGTGGCGCAGCAATTCCCAGCCAGCCACCGGCGTTCCATCCGCCCATAGAAGTGTTGCGCTTGCCGTCGAACGCTAGGACACTAGCGATCTGCCCCCGCGCCCCCGCCGAAAGAGCCGCCCGTGTCGATGCCACTGCCTATGCCCCGTCAGAATGCCATGACGGGCATATCCTTCAAGCTGGCCTCGGTCTGCGTGTTTCTCGCCATGGCGACGCTGCTCAAGGCCTCCGAAGGCGTTCCGTCCGGACAGCTGGTGTTCTTCCGGTCGTTCTTTGCCATCGTGCCGATCCTCGTCTACCTGATCTACCGGCGCGAGCTGATCGTCGGCTTCCAGACCAAGCATCCGCTCGGCCACCTGTGGCGCGGCCTGGTCGGCACCGGCGGCATGATGACCGGGTTTTTCGCGCTCACCCAGTTGCCGCTGCCCGAAACCATCGCCATCCAGTATGCGACGCCGCTGCTGATCGTGGTGCTGAGCGCGGTGTTCTACCACGAGCAGGTGCGGCTCTATCGCTGGAGCGCGGTGCTGGTGGGGCTCGTCGGCGTCATCATCATCATGTGGCCGCGGCTGACGGTGTTCTCGGGCGGCCTCGACAACATGAGCGGCGCGACGCTCGGCGCCATCGTCGCGCTGATCTCGTGCTTCTTTGCCGCCACCGCCATGGTGCTGGTGCGCCGCCTGGTCGAGACCGAGCGCAGCGCCACCATCGTGCTCTACTTTTCGATCACCTCGTCGATCTTCGGCCTCTGCACGCTGCCGCTCGGCTGGGTGATGCCGACGCCCGAGCAGTTCGCCATGCTGATCGGCGCGGGCATTTTTGGCGGCATCGCGCAGATCCTGCTCACCGAATCCTACCGCCACGCCGACATGAGCGTCGTCGCCCCGTTCGAATACGCCTCGCTGATCCTGTCGATCGCGGTCGGCTACTTCCTGTTTCGCGATATCCCGACGGTCGAGATGCTGATCGGCGGCGTCATCGTGGTCGGCTCAGGCCTGTTCATCATCTTCCGCGAGCACCGGCTGGGGCTGGAACGGCGGAAGGCCAGCGAGGTCAGCCCGCCGACGTGAGGTGGGGGGGGCACCCCTTCTGCACGAAGCTTTCGAGGACCTTTTTCGGGCCGGCTTTTTCGAACTCGATCGAGAGCTTGTTGCCTTCGATGCTGGTGATGGTGCCGTAGCCGAACTTCAGGTGGAAGACGCGCTCGCCGACGGCGTATTTCGAGCCGCGGCCGTCGTCGGTCGAGCGGGCGACGAGGTCGCCGTCGATGGTCATGGGGCCGGCGGATTTGCGCTGGCCGGATTGCTGCTGGGCCCGGGCCCGCTGCCAGCCGGGGGTTTCGTAGAGCGAATCGAAGGCGTCGGACTTATCGAAGCGGCTCGATGAGCGCCCGCCATAGCCGTAGCCGCCATAGGCCGAACCGCTGTCGGTCACCTCGACCACATGCGCCGGCAACTCGTCGACGAAGCGGGAGGGGATGGCCGACTGCCACAGGCCGTTGATGCGGCGGTTCTGCGCCAGGTAGACGCGCAGGCGCTTGCGGGCGCGGGTGAGGCCGACATAGGCCAGCCGCCGCTCTTCCTCGAGCCCGGCGCGGCCGCTCTCGTCGAGGGTGCGCTGGCTCGGGAACAGGCCTTCCTCCCAGCCGGGCAGGAACACCGTGTCGAATTCCAGCCCCTTGGCCGAGTGGAGCGTCATGATCGACACAGCGTCCTCGGCCTCGCCGGTATCGCGGTCCATCACGAGGGAGACGTGCTCAAGGAAGCCGCCGAGGGTGTCGAACTCCTCCATCGAGCGGACGAGTTCCTTGAGGTTTTCGAGGCGTCCGGCGGCATCGGCCGATTTGTCGTTCTGCCACATCTCGGTGTAGCCGGATTCGTCGAGGATCTGACCGGCCAGCTCAGAATGGTGGATTGGCCGCTGCCCCGGTGCGGCGCGCGGTTCACCATCCTCGGCCGCGAACGGCTCGACGGGTGCACGACGGGCGCGCTCGGACCACTCATCCAGCTGGTGAAGAAACTGCCGGAAGGTGCTGCGCTGCTTGGGTTTCAGCTCTTCGGTTTCGACCAGCGCCCGCGTCGCTTCGACGAGAGGCACGCCCAGCCGCCGGGCTGTTTCGTAGAGCACCTGCAGGGTCGAATCGCCCAAGCCCCGCTTCGGCGTGTTGATGATGCGCTCGAACGCCAGGTCGTCGCTAGGGTTGTTGACCAGCCGCAGGTAGGCCAGCGCGTCGCGGATTTCCTTGCGCTCGTAGAAACGCGGGCCGCCGATGACGCGGTAGTTCAGCCCCAGGGTGATGAACCGCTCTTCGAGCGAGCGCATCTGGTGGGAGGCGCGCACCAGGATGGCGATCGAGTTCAGCGCATCGCCCTGGCGCTGGAACTGCTCGATCTCCTCGCCGATCTGCCGCGCCTCTTCCTCGCTGTCCCAGACCGAGGTGACCCCCAGCTTCTCGCCATCCTCGCCCACATCGGTGTGCAGCGTCTTGCCCAGCCGGCCCTCGTTGTGGGCGATCAGGTGCGAGGCGGCGGCGAGGATGTTGGAGGTGGAGCGGTAGTTGCGCTCGAGCTTGATGATCCTGGCGCCCGGAAAATCCTTCTCGAAGCGCAGGATGTTGTCGACCTCGGCGCCGCGCCAGCCATAGATCGACTGGTCGTCGTCGCCGACGACGCAGAGGTTGGCCTCAGGCGCGGGCTTGCCCTGCGCTAGCAGCCGCAGCCAGAGGTACTGGGCGACGTTGCTGTCCTGATACTCGTCCACCAGCATGTACTTGAACTTGCGGTGATACTCGGCGAGCACATCGGGATGCTCGCGGAACAGCTTGATGCAGAGCAGCAGCAGGTCGCCGAAATCGGCGGCGTTCAGGGCGAGCAGCCGGTTCTGGTAATCCTCGTAGAGGTTGCGGGCGCGGCCGTTGGCGAAGTAGCTCAGTTCGGAGGCCGGCACGTCCTTGGGCAGCTTGCCCTGGTTCTTCCAGCCATCCATCATCCCGGCGAACTGCCGCGCCGGCCAGCGCTTCTCGTCGATATTGGCGGCTTCCAGCAGCTGCTTGATCAGCCGGATCTGGTCGTCGGTGTCGAGGATGGTGAAATCCGAGCGCAGGCCGACCAGCTCCGCATGCTTGCGCAGCATGCGGGCGCCGATCGAGTGGAAGGTGCCGAGCCACGGCATACCGTCACCGCCGTTTCCGACGAGGTGGCCGATGCGCTCCTTCATCTCGCGCGACGCCTTGTTGGTGAAGGTCACAGCGAGGATTTCGGATGGCCAGGCCCGCTTTTCGCGCAGGATATGGGCGATGCGCGTGGTCAGCACGCGCGTCTTGCCCGTGCCTGCGCCCGCCAGCACCAGCAGCGGCCCGTCGATCGACAGCACGGCGTCGCGCTGCTCGTCGTTGAGGCCCTTCAGGTAGTCGGGCGCGTCGCCGCGACCCCGGCCGAGCTGGCTGGTGATCGAGCCCGCAGCCGGGCGCTCGAGGCCCTGTGCCTGGCGTTGCGGTAGTGCCATGGGGAATTGACGAATCCTGTTTCGTTCTCGTCGTGCAATATAGGTACTCGGGCCGCCGATGTATATGCGCCGGGCCGGTCCGCGCCGGGGGTGTCACAGAGCTGTCATCCCGGTGTCATGTGCCCGTAGTGCGCCGCCCATAGGTGGGACGCGGTTTCAAGCGTCCACATCAAGGGGGGCACCATGCACTTCAAATCGATTCTCCTGGCCACCACCGCCAGCCTGCTTGCCGGTTCCGCGCTCGCCGCGCCGATGTTCAACCGCATCGCGTCGTTCCCGGTCGAGCTGAACGTCACCGAAGGCGCGAGCTCCGCCGAGATCATCGCCGCCTCCGATGACGGCATGACGCTCGTTTATTCCGACAGCCCCGGCGGCGGTATCGGCTTTGTCGACATCACCGACGCCAAGGCGCCGAAGGCCGCCGGCTACGTGAAGCTCGAGGGCGAGCCGACCTCGGTGACCATCGTTGGCGACAAGGTGTTCGCCGCGGTCAACACCCGCAAGGATTTCGTCGATGTGTCGGGCCAGCTGCTCGTCATCGACCTCAAGTCGCAGGCCATCGAGCAGACCATCGAACTGGGTGGCCAGCCCGACTCGATCGCCCACAACGATGCCGGCACGCTGCTCGCCATCGCCATCGAGAACGAGCGCAACGAAGACATCAACGACGGTGCCATCCCGCAGGCACCGGCCGGCTATCTCGTGCTGATCAATGTCGCCGACGGCAAGGCCGATGAGGCGAGCCTCAAGAAGGTCGACGTCACCGGGCTCGCGGGCCTCACCGAGCCGACCGACCCGGAGCCCGAGTTCGTCGCCATCAACGGCCTCGACGAAGTCGCCGTCACGCTGCAGGAAAACAACGCCATCGTCATCATCGACGGCAAGACCGGCACCGTGATCAACAGCTTCTCGGCCGGCGCCACTACGCTCGATGGCATCGACACCAAGCGCGACGGTGCCCTCAGCTTCACCGGCACGAAGGAAAACGTGCTGCGTGAGCCCGATGGGATCAAGTGGCTCGACGACAACCGCCTGTTCGTCGCCAACGAAGGTGACTGGAACGGTGGCGCCCGTGGCTTCACCATCTTCGACAAGACCGGCACGGAGCTTTACGAAAACGGCGCCGGCATCGAGCTCGAAGCCGCCCGCATGGGCCACTATCCCGACGCCCGCAACAACAAGGGCGCCGAGCCCGAAGGCGCCGAGACCGGCACCTATGGCGAGGACAAGCTGTTCTTCGTCGCGCTGGAGCGTGCGTCGCTGATCTCCGTGCTCAAGGACACCGGCGCCGAGCCCGAACTGCTGCAGTCGCTGCCGTCCGGCATTTCGCCCGAAGGCATCGCCGCCATTCCGTCGCGCAATCTGCTCGTGACGGCCAACGAAGTCGACCTGCGTGAGGACGGCCTCGCCGGCTCGCACGTCATGATCTACGAGCGTGCCGAAGGCGAAGCGAACTATCCGCAGATCATCTCCGAGAACGACGCTGACGGCCATCCGATCGGCTGGGCCGCGCTCTCGGGTGCCGTCGCCGACGCCGACAAGCCGGGCACGCTCTACGCCGTGTCCGACAGCGTGCTCTCGGCCACCCCGGCCATCTACGAGATCGACGCCACCGCCAAGCCGGCGAAGATCGTCAAGAAGACCATCATCACCCGTGGCGGCGCCGCCGCGCAGAAGCTCGACCTCGAAGGCATCACGCTCGACGGCGAAGGCGGGTTCTGGCTGGCATCGGAAGGCCGCACCGACCGCCTGACCCCGCACGCCCTGTTCCACGTCGATGCCGACGGCAAGATCCTCGAGGAAGTGGCGTTCCCCGAAGCGCTGCTGCCGAGCGAAATCCGGTTCGGCGCAGAAGGCGTCGCGCTGGTCGATGGCACCCTGTGGGTCGCCATCCAGCGCGAATGGAAGGACGATCCCGCGGGCCAGGTGAAGCTGCTCGGCTACAACCTCGCCGAAAAGACCTGGTCGGCTGTCCGCTACCAGCTGGAAGCGGCTGCCGACGGTGCCTGGAATGGCCTGTCGGAAATCACCCTCCACGGCGACTACGTCTACATCATCGAGCGCGACAACCAGATCTCGCTCAAGGCCGCGCTCAAGAGCATCTACCGCGTTCCCGTCGCCGAGCTGAAAGGCGCCGAGATCGGTACCGATCTGCCGGTCGTCAGCAAGGAACTGGTCCGCGACCTGATCCCCGACCTCAAGGCCCAGAACGGCTACGTGGTCGACAAGGTCGAGAGCCTCGCCATCGCCGCCGACGGCACCGCGTACCTGATCACCGACAATGACGGCATCGCCGACAGCTCGGGCGAAACCTTCTTCTGGTCGTTCAAGGTCGAATAAGACCTCGGCAGTCCAGCACGAACAGGCCGCCTGCTTGCGCGGTCGTGGGGCCGGTCCTTAGGGGCCGGCCTCATTCATTTGGGCGCTACTCGTCGCCAGCTTCGAGCCGGGCGAGATAGTCGCATGGCCACCAGCGGCCCGCCGCGATGGCGGGTGGAACGCGGGGGTCGCTGTACCCCAAACGACACAGTCCTGATCCGCAGCGCTTGCGTGACCGGTGACGGGGGATGAACCATTGCCTACACTGCGTTGAGTTTCACGGAGATTCCCTCGCCCCGTGCTGAACCGCCTCTACATAGTCATCGGCGTCCTCGCCATCCTGGCGCTCGGGGCGGCCTTCGTCGTGCCGTCCTTCGTGGCGTGGGGCGACTATCGCGAGCGGCTGGCCGAGATTGCCGGCGAGGTGCTGGGTGCGCCCGTCCGCATCGAGGGCGACATCCAGTTCACGCTGCTGCCAAATCCGAAGCTGCTGATCTCCGAAGTCAGCGCTGGGCCGCCCGATGCGCCCAACCTCACGGTGCAGTCGGTCGAGGCCGAGTTCTCGCTCATCGATTTCATCCGCGACCGCTACACGCTGACCCGTCTCGCCCTCACCAACCCGCGCCTCGAGATCCATGTCGGCTCGGATGGCTCGGTCGATGCGGGGATTGCGCTGCCCCAGTCGGTGGAGACGTCGAACATCTCGGTCGCCAACGCCAGCGTTGCCGGCGGTGAGATCCGGATCACCGACAACCGTTCGGGCGATGCCTATCTCGCCACCGACGTGGCCGGCCAGATCAGGCTCGATGCGCTGCGCGGCCCGTTCTCGTTTGCCGGATCGGGCACGGTGGACGGGCAGGGCTATGGCTTCCGCCTGACCACCAGCGTCCTGGCCGAAGACGGGACGGCGGCGCTGTCCGCCAACCTGCGGCCGCTCGACGACACCTATTCGCTCAGCGTCGAGGGGACGCTGACGCCGGGTCTGCTGCCGGGTTTCATCGGAACGATGGCCTATCGCCAGAAACCGGCAGGTCCGGCCGCTGGCGAGAAGGACGACGTCGGTCGCGGCGACCTGGTGATCACCTCGCGCGTCCTCGCCAGCCCATCGAAGATCCTGCTCGGCGACTACACCGTCATCCCGGACGAGAACCGCGCAGCGACACGATTGCTCGGGGCCGCCGACCTGAGCCTCGGCATGAACATGCGGTTCAACGCGGTGATTTCGGGCGGCACGATGGCTCTCCCGCCACGCGACGCCACGGCCGAGCAGGCGGTCGAGCCTTATGAACTGGTCCGGCTGCTGCGCGAGTTGCCCATTCCATCGGCGCCGGCGCTGAGCGGTACGGTCGGCATCGACATCGCTGAACTCGACCTGCGCGGCTTTTCGCTTCGCAACGTCCGCCTCGATGCGCGGGCGAACCAGGGTGGCTGGGACGTGCAGGCGTTCACCGGCGAGCTGGCAGGCGGCGCCAAGGTCCGCCTTGCCGGGCGGGTTACCACCGACACCGGGCGTACCGAGTTTTCGGGACAGGTCGGCGTCGAGGCGCTGCGGCTCGATGCACTGTCGACGCTGTGGCGGAAGCCCGCCGATGGCAATCCGCTGTTCAACCTGCCCGGCGCCATCGAGGCCCGGGCCGATCTGGTTGGAGAGACCCTGTCGCTCAGCAATGGCCGGTTGACGCTCGATGGCGAGACGCACAGCTTTTCCGCCCAGCTTGGTATCGGCGCGGTACGCGATATCCACCTGACTGCCCGCCTCGGCACGCTCGATGCTGGCCGATCGGCGGCGCTGTTCGCGCTCCTGCCCGATCTGCGACAGGACCCCGCCTTCGCCGTCACGTTCCCGAGCGGCGAGTTCGACCTTAGCGCCGAGGCCATGACCATCGATGGCCTGCCCGGCGAAGACCTCGTGGCCAGGGGCTCATGGGATGGTGGCGTGCTGGCGCTCGGCGAGCTCAGTGCGAGTGACCTCGGTGGCGCCAGGTTCGAAGCGTCGCTCACCGCCTTCGGCTCGTTCGAAAAGCCAGAGCTTTCCGGCACCGCCAACCTGCAGGCCGCTTCTGCCGACGCTCCGGCAGTCGGCCGTTTCCTCGATGCGGTGGATGCACCGTCCGCCCTGCGGACGGGACTTGCCGGTTCGTTCCCCGCCGAGCTCTCCCTGACGCTCGGCGCGCCGACAGGCGAGGGGGCGCAGACGCTCGACGCCACCGGCACGCTCGGCCCATCGACCATCGAGGCCATCGCGAGCATCGAGGCCGGCTTCCTCCGGGCGCTGGACGGGGCGTTCAAGCTCGAACTCGACCTCCGCTCACCCGATTCGGCGGCGATGACCGCCCAGCTCGGGCTGGGGGATTCGGGTGTGTTCCCCGCAGGGCAGCCGATGCGCTTCGCCGGTATCATCGAGGGGGACGTGGGGGCCAGCCTCGCCGCTACGCTGCGGGCCGATGGCGGCGGCGACTCGATCGGCTTTTCCGGCAATGTCGTCGTGACCGATCCGGAGCGCCTCACGGGCAAGGGCACGCTCAAGCTGTCGCTGGCCGATCCGTCCACGCTGGCCGCCCATCTGGGGGCCGACGGTCTGTCGCTGCCGGCGTTTGCCGCGACCGCCGCAGTGGACTTCGCGGGCCTGCAGTCCGTCACCCTCTCGAGCCTCGAGGGTACCTCGGGGGATGGCGCATTTTCCGGTCAGCTGGCGTTCAGCCAGGCGGCGGATGCGGGGCAGGTCAGTGGCAATCTGACGATCGCCGACTCCGATGCCAGCGGCCTTATCCGCACCATCGTCGGTCCCGCGGCGCTACTCGCCACCGACGGCGTCTGGCCCGACGGTCCCCTCGCAACGGGTGCCGCCCCACGCAGCATCTCCGGCCGCGTCGGGATAACGGTGCCCGCGCTGACGATCGCCGACCGCACTCTCAGCGACGTCGGTTTCGATCTCGACTGGGACGCTGCCGGAACGCGCATCCGCAGCTTTGCCGGGCAACTCGGCGCCGGCTCGGTCAGCCTCGAACTCGCGGTCTGCTGTGCCGGGGCGTTGAGCGACAAGCGTGTCAACGGCCGGATCGGCCTGACGCAGATTGCCCTCGATGACCTTCTCCCGGCCGCCGTTTCGCAACTCCTCGACGGCACCATCAACGCCTCCGGCCAGTTCGATGCGACGGCGGGCAGCGTGGCCGGTGTTTTCGGCTCATTGACCGGCGAGGGGAGCTATACCGTTGACCGGCTTGTCATTTCCCAGCTCGACCCCAGGGCGATCGCCGACATTGCGGGGCTCGACACCATCCTCGAGCAGCAACCGGAGCAGCTGACGGCTCTGATCGACGACCGCCTCGACGATGCATCCTTCGACGCCGCGCAGGTGACGGGGGGCTTCACCATTGCCGGGGGTGTGCTGCGTTCACCCAATCTCACCATCACCGGCGACAGCGGTGGCATGTTCGGCAGCGCGCAGCTGCGACTCGTCGACCTCGAGCTCTCCGGCGCTTACGGCATCACCCCCGCGACGATCGCGTCCTCGGCCCTCATCGATGCGGGCGCCGCCCGGGTGAATGCCAATCTTGGCGGCACGCTGCTGGCCCCTACGGTCAGCTACGATGTCTCGAACCTGGTCAACGCCATCATGGTACAGGCCTATGAGGCGGAGGTGGCACGCCTCGAGAAACTGCGCGAGGAAGACGAGGCGCGCCGCCGTACCGAGGAGGAAGAGGCGGCAGCGCGGGATGCTGCAGCGGCACAGGCCGCCGAGGATGCCGCAGCGCTGCGGGCGGCCGACGAAGCGGCGACCCTTAGGGCCGCCGAGGAGGCCGCTGCGAGGCAGGCGGAAGCTGATGCGGCGCAGCGTGAGGCGGATGCGCTAGCCGAGCGCCGGGCCCAGGAGGAGGCCCTCCGCCGGGCGCTGGAGGAACAGAGCCGGCCCCTCGACCTGTTCGGGAACTGAGGCCCGTTCAGCCCCTGTCGCGGTACCAGGCCAGTACCGCCAGCCGCACGGCCGAGGACAGGTTCGGCGCGCTGCGACCTTCGTCGATCTGCCGGATCAGCGCGACGAGCGGCAGACCTTTGGCTGCAGCCATGGCCTCGAGCCCGGCCCAGAACTCGGGCTCGATGGCGATCGACGTGCGGTGGCCGACAATAGTGAGGGAGCGTTTTTCCACGCCCTGTCGCTACTTCTTGCGGAAGCTGTCGAGGCTGACGACTTTTTCACCCTTGGGCTCGGCAGGCGCGTCGATCGCTATCGGCGCCGGAGCACTGGAGCCCTGGGTCGGCGGTTCGATCGCCTCGGCCTCGTCGCCGGGGGCGCGCTCGACGTCGAACTGCAGCCCGAACTGGACGGATGGATCGAAGAACCCCTTCACGGCCGAGTAGGGGATGCTCAGCAGTTCAGCCCGCCCGTCGAAGCTCAGCTCGACCTCGAACCCGGTATCGTTGACGCGCAGGTTGGCGAACTGGTTCTGCAGCACGATCGTCATTTCCTTGTCGTACTGCTCGACCAGCCGCTGGCTGACGCGCACCCCCGGTGCCTTGGTGACGAAGGAAATGAAGAAGTGGTGCTCGCCCGGCAGTCCCGTCCGCGCCACCTCCGTCAGCACCTTGCGGACCACGCCGCGCAGGGCCTCCTGGGCAAGAATATCGTAGCGGATGAGGTCTTCGGCCATGGTCGTCCTGATGCGTTTCCGGTGAATCCCCGGTTTTGCGCATATCACCGCTCCGGACGTCACAATTCAAGAACAAAGGCTCGCCGCGCACGGAAGCTTGCGGGGGGCGGGGAGTGGGCAGAGGAGAAAGGTGCAGGCTTCTGTTGCCAGGTGCCTGCGGACCCCGCCTATCGCCCTGCTAGGAGCGGAGGACTTGGATTCCCAGTGCTAGCGCTGCATTACGCAGCGACGGCGACCGGAGCATAGTTGTCATTGGCAACTATTAGGATGGCCCGATATCGGTGGTACCATGCCGAGCAAAAGTCTAACCTTTACGCCCTTGTCGATCCTGTTTCGTCCCCATGCAAACCCGCCAATGCGGGAGGTTTTGGTGGAGACGCCGGGCACTGCCCCCGGGTCCAATAGGTTTATTACGCTAGCCGTTTATCGCCATAGCCGTTGCCGGCAAGACCTATATAGGCACCCGCGCCGGCCGATGCAATCGGCTCACGGCAGAACCGCTATGCCGCTGATCTCGACCAGCAGTTCCGGTCTTGCAAGCCCGAGCACCTTTGCGGCGTTGACCGTGGGGGCGTTGGCGCGCTGTCCCCAGACCCTGGCCCATTCCATGTAGCCGGGCATGATGTCGATATCGCCGTTGAAGTACAGGGTGACCTGCACAAGGCTGGTGACGTCGGCCCCCGCCGTCTCGAGGCAGGCGATCAGGTTTTCGATCGCCTTCCGGCTCTGAGCGGCCAGGTCACCCACGCCGAGGATCGAACCATCCTTCCCCACCGCGTTCTGACCGCCGATCAGCATCGTGCGGGCGCCGGCGGGGATGATGACCGCCTGTGAATAGGCAGGGTTGGAATGCATGCTTGGGGGATTGATAAACTCGACCATCGTCCACTCCATCGGTTTCCCGCAGCATCATGACCTGCCGCCGCGATCAGGCAAAGCCTGACAAGTTTGCCGGGCTGTGGACGATCGGAACCGGTTCAGGTCGAATCGGCTAGAAGGGTGGGATGCGCCAGTATCACGACCTGCTTCTCGACGTTCTCGACAACGGCACCGATCGCTCGGACCGCACCGGTACCGGCACGCGCTCGGTGTTCGGCCGGCAGGCCCGGTATGACCTGTCGAAGGGGTTTCCGCTTCTCACCACCAAGAAGCTGCACATCAAGTCGATCGTCTACGAGTTGCTGTGGTTCCTGCGGGGCGAGACCAATGTTCGCTGGCTGCAGGAGCGCGGGGTTCGCATCTGGAACGATTGGGCGGATGAGAACGGCGATCTGGGGCCGGTGTACGGCTCGCAGTGGCGGAGCTGGCCGGATGGCCGCGGCGGGACCATCGACCAGATCGCCAACGTGGTGCACTCGATCAAGACCAAGCCGGATTCGCGCCGGCACATCGTCACCGCGTGGAACCCGGCCGAGGTGGACGACATGGCACTGCCGCCCTGTCACTGCCTGTTCCAGTTCTACGTCGCGGAGGGCAAGCTGAGCTGCCAGCTCTATCAGCGCTCGGCCGACCTGTTCCTCGGCGTGCCGTTCAACATCGCGTCCTATGCGCTCCTCACCCAGATGATGGCGCAGGTGACCGGGCTCGAGCCGGGGGAGTTCGTCCACTCGTTCGGCGACCTCCATCTCTACCACAACCATTTCGACCAGGCCCGGCTGCAACTGACACGTACGCCCAAGCCGCTGCCACGCCTGACCATCGACCCGGAAAAGCAGGACATCTTCGATTTCGCCTTCGAGGATTTCATGATCACCGGCTATGATCCCGACCCCACCATCAAAGCCGAGATTGCCGTATGAAAACGCTGCCGATCCTGCTTTTCGCGCTGGCCGCATTTACGACAGCGACGACCGCCAACGACACCATGTCCCAACTGGGCACGGGCGGCCTGGTGTTTCTGACGTCGCAGAACATCTCGATGGATTCCGAGGATCTGACGGTCGGTCCCGAACAGGTGCGGGTGGTCTACGCGTTCACCAACAATGGAGCCGAGGACGAGCGCACGATGGTGGCGTTCCCGCTCCCCGATATCACCGGTAGCGGCGACTTCATGGTTTCCGTACCGTTCGAGGACCCCGACAACATCTTCGGCTTCTCGACCACCTTCAATGGCGAGCCGGTGGACGTCGAACTGCATCAGTACGCGTTCTCCTACGGCGTCGATCACACCGACCTGCTCTCCGAGCTGGGTGTGCCGTTGATTCCGTTCGGCGACGCCACCTCGAAGGCGCTTGATGCGCTCTCGCCCGAGGACCAGCAGCGGCTGCTGCACCTGGGCATGGTCATCCCGATGGAATACGACATGGGGGAGGGCATGACGACCTACTTCACGCCGGCCTGGACGCTCAAATCGACCTATAGCTGGGAAGCCGAGTTCAAGGCGGGCGAGACGGCAGAGGTCATCCACACCTACCGGCCGAGTGTCGGCGGCACCGTCGCCGTCACCTTCCTTGCTCCGCCCTACGAGGATGAAGACCGGGGCGCCGAGTACCGGAAGAAGTTCTGCACCGACGAGGGGTTCGTCGACGCGGTACGCAAGACGCTGCCGAACCCGGACGAGCCCTACGGCGCGCCCTACACGGAGAGCTGGATCAGCTACATCTGGTCGACCGGCAACAACTGGAGCGGGCCGATCAAGAAGTTCCACCTCACGATCGACAAGGGGCTTCCGGGCAACCTCGTCTCGTTCTGCTGGGACGGCAAGGTCACCAAGACCTCGCCGACCACATTCGAGATGGAGGCCGAGGACTGGTATCCGCCCTGGGACCGGGAGCTCGAAATCCTGATCCTCAACAAGCAGAATCCCGAGCCGAATGTCGGCTGACCGATGACCACCAACATCCGCAGCGCGGTGCCCGGCGACGCCGCGCTGATCGTCCGCTTCGTCGCAGCGCTCGCCGAGTACGAAAAGCTGAGCCACGAGGCGAAGGCGACCGAGGCAGACATCGCCCGCGACCTGTTCGGGGCCGAGCCGAAGGTGTTCTGCGAGATCGCCGAGCATGACGGCCAGCCGGTCGGCTTCGCGCTGTGGTTCTACACCTATTCCACCTTCCAGGGCCGGCATGGCATCTGGCTCGAGGACCTATATGTCGATGCTGCGGCGCGTGGCCTTGGCATCGGCAAGGCGCTGCTGATTGACCTGGCCCGGCGCTGCGTGCGGGAAGGGCTCGGGCGGTTCGAGTGGTGGGTGCTCGACTGGAACGAACCCTCGATCGATTTCTACAAGTCGCAGGGTGGCGTCATGCAGGACGAGTGGACCAAGGTCCGCGTCGACGGCGACGCCCTCGCCAAACTCGGTGCATCGTGAGCGTCCCGGTCGCACTGATCGCCGCGATCGGTCAGAACCACGTGATCGGGGCAGCCGGCCAGATCCCCTGGCGCCTGCCGACGGATTTCGCCCACTTCAAGCGGATGACCCTGGGCAAGCCGCTGATCATGGGCCGCAAGACCCACATGTCGATCGGCCGGCCGCTGCCGGGTCGCACCAGCATCGTGGTCAGCCGGCAGCAGGACTTCGCGCCCGAGGGGGTCATTGTCTGTCACAGCCTTCAAGACGCGCTCGAGCGTGCCCAGGCGATAGCGGCCCGGGATGGGGCTTCGGAAGTGATGATCGGGGGCGGCGGTGAGATCTACCGGGAAGCGATGCCGCATGCCGAGCGTCTCTACATCACCCACGTTGCGGCGACGCCGGCGGGGGATGCGCGGTTTCCGCCAATCGATCCGGACGCCTGGGAAGTTCTCGTTCGCCACGACATCGTGAGAGGCGAAACCGACAGTGCCGAGTTCACCGCGTTAACCTACGCACGCCGCGACGGAAGCGCACGTTGATCGCGACGTGCGGCGTCCCTATATAGTTCGGCAACGAACAAGATAGGAAAGGTGCTAGATGCCTTGGGACAATAATACGGGTGGGGGCGGCCGCAACAACAATGGCGGTCCCTGGGGTCAGGTTCCAGGCGGTGGCGGCGGTGGCGGCGGCGGCGGCAACAACCGCCGGCCGGGCGGCTCGCCGAACCTCGAGGATATCCTGGCGCGCGGCCGTGACCGGTTCCAGGGCGGACTGCCGGGTGGCCGCTGGGCCATCATCGGTGGTGCCCTCGCGCTGGTCGCATTCTGGGCCCTGAATGCATTCTACACCATCGATGCGCAGGAAATCGGCGTCGAACTGCAGTTCGGCAAGCCGAAGGAAGAACTCAGCCAGCCGGGCTTGCACTTCCACCTGTGGCCGATCGAGCAGGTCGAGCGCGTCGCCATTACCGAAAACCAGACGATCATCGGTGCGCCGAGCACCAGCACCCGTACGGGCGTGGCTGGAGGCGACAACGGGCTGATGCTGTCAGGGGACCAGAACCTCGTCGATGTGCGGTTCTCGGTGCTGTGGTCGGTTTCGGATCCGGTGAACTTCCTGTTCAACGTCCGCGAGCCCGATGACATGGTTCGCCGCACCGCCGAAAGCGCGATGCGCGAAGTGGTCGGACGGCGTCCGGTGCAGGACATTTTCCGCGACGACAAGGCCGGTATCCAGAACGAAGTTCAGGAAATCACCCAGGCCATTCTCGACAACTACGGTGTCGGTGTCCGGCTGAACCAGGTGACCATCGACAACGCGGCTCCGCCGGCCGAAGTCGCTGATGCGTTCAACGAAGTGCAGCGCGCCGAGCAGGACGCTGACAAGCTTCAGGAAGACGCGCGTTCCTATGCGAACACCCAGTTGGGTGAGGCTCGTGGACAGGCTGCGCAGTTGCGCGAAGCTGCTGCCGCCTACAAGGATCAGGTCGTGTTGCAGGCACAGGGCGAGGCCGCGCGCTTCACCTCGGTCTACAACGAATACGTGCAGAACCCCGAGGTCACCCGCAAGCGGCTCTATCTCGAGACGATGGAGCAGGTGCTGGGGAATTCCCGCAAGGTCATCCTGGAGCCGGGCGCCGCGGGGTCGGGTGTCGTCCCGTACCTGCCATTGCCTGAAATCCAGGCGAGATCCAATCCGGCTGCCGCTGGCGTGGGGAGCAACTAAGCCATGAACCGTCTCATCATCATCGGCGTCGTTGTCGTCGGCCTCGTCTACGTCTTCTTCTCCTCGCTCTATGTCGTGAACGAACGCGAGCAGGCCATCGTGCTGCGCTTCGGCAGCATCCAGGAAGTCAAGACCGAGCCTGGCATCTACTTCAAGGTGCCGACCGACGTCGTCGACACTGTCCAGATCGTCGAGGCTCGCCTGCTGCGCTACGACCTGTCGAACATGACCGTGCAGGTTCAGGGCGGCGCCTTCTACGAAGTCGACGCCTTCCTGACCTACCGCATCAGCAACGCGCGTCTGTTCCGTGAACGTGCTCTGGGCCAGCTGCGTGTCGCCGAGGATCGTATCGGCACCCGCTTCACTGCGGCCCTGCGTGAAGTCTACGGCCGCCGCAACTTCACTGCTGCGCTCTCCGAGCAGCGCCAGCAGATGATGGTCGAAGCGCGCGACCTGATCCGTCCGGACGTCGCAGAACTCGGTATTGACGTCGTCGACGTCCGCATCCTGCGGACCGACCTGTCGAGCCAGGTGTCCGAGCGGACCTACGAGCGTATGCGTGCCGAACGTCTTGCCGAAGCGGCGCTGCTGCGCGCCCGTGGTGGCGAGGCTGCGGCTACCATCCGCGCCGTGGCCGATCGTCAGGCCGTCGGGATCCGGGCTGAAGCTCAGCGCGATGCCGACATCCTGCGAGGCGAAGGCGATGCCGAGCGGAACAGCACGTTTGCCGCCGCCTACAACGCCGACCAGGAGTTCTTCCAGTTCTATCGCTCGATGGAATCGTACCGGAAGGCGCTGGCCAACGATGGCACCACGATGGTGCTGGCACCCGACACCTCGTTCTTCCAGTACTTCAGCAACGAGGGTGAAGGTACGCCCGGGCTGCCACTGCCGGTCCCGGTAACACCGTCGATCCCGGAGCCGACAGACATCCCGGCCAACGAGCTGCCGGACCTGCTGCCGGATAGCGGTGACGACCCCAACCAGGCGATCGAGGTGCCCTCCAGCACCGAGACGCCTGCGGAGCCGGTGCCTGCAGTTCCGGTCGACGGGACCACGACCCTCGAGCCGGTGCCTGAAGTGCCGGTCGACGGGGCGACTACCGTCGAGCCTGCGCCCGCCACCCCGTGACGGACTTCCTGGCGGCGCTCGCGCTCGCCCTCGTCATCGAAGGGCTGCTCTACGCAGCCTTTCCTGAGCAGATGAAAACGATGCTGGCCTCGATCCTGTCGAGGCCGGCATCAACCATTCGTGCGGTAGCACTGGCTTGCGCTGCCGTAGGACTTCTTCTCTTGTGGTTCGTCCGCGGCTGAGCCAGCCTGTCATGCGGATGGCGTGGAGGAGTTTCGGGATGGGCGTGCTGCGCGGCGGTTTGTCGGCAATTTTGGTGAGCTCGTGCCTCGTCCTCGGCGGGCTTGGCTCTGCGTCCGTGCAGGCCAAGGGCCCCGAATCGGTCGCGTCGCTGGCGGCGGTGCTCTCTCCTGCCGTGGTGAACATCGGTACGTCCCGCCGCGTAGGCGGCGGAGTCGGCGTGCCGTTCCCCGAAGTTCCCGAGGGGTCTCCGCTCGAGGACTTCTTCGACGAGAGCAACCCGAACAATGGCCTCGGCGATGAGCAGATGCAGCAGGCACGCAGCCTCGGCTCCGGCTTCATCATCGGCGCCGATGGCACCATAGTTACCAACAACCACGTCATCGAGGGCGCCGACGAGATCGAGGTCTATCTCACTGACGGCACCCGCTTGCCCGCCACCATCATCGGAACCGACGACAAGACCGACCTTGCGGTGTTGAAGGTCGAGGCCGGGCGCGACCTGCCCTTCGTCGAGTTCGGCGACAGCGACAGCGCAGTGGTCGGCGACTGGGTCATGGCGATCGGCAACCCGTTCGGCCTCGGCGGTTCGGTGACACTCGGCATCGTCTCCGCTCGCAACCGCGACATCCAGTCGGGGCCTTACGACCAGTTCATCCAGACCGATGCGTCCATCAACCAGGGCAATTCGGGCGGGCCGCTGTTCGACATGAACGGCAAGGTCGTCGGCATCAACACCGCGATCATCGCACGGGGTGGCAGTTCGCTCGGGATCGGCTTTGCCGTGCCGGTGAACCTCGCCAAACCCGTGCTCGACCAGTTGACCGAGTTCGGTGAAACCCGCCGCGGCTGGCTCGGCGTCGGCATTCAGGAGGTGAGCGAGGACATTCGCGATAGCCTCGGACTGTCCACCACTGCCGGTGCGCTGGTGATCGACGTTACCAAGGGCGGCCCGTCCGAGAACGTCATCGTCTCGGGTGACATCATCCTCGAGTTCGACAGCCAGCCGATCGCCAGGATGCGGGACCTGCCGCGCGTTGTCGCCGGGACGGCCGTCGGCAAGGCGGTACCGGTCAAGGTGCTGCGCGACGGCAAGGAGGTCGAACTCGACATCACGCTCGGCCGCCTGGAAGTCGGAGAGAAGCTGGTCGCCAATCGCGGCCAGATGCCGGTCGAGGACGCTCCGCGGGAAGAGCCCGATCCGGCGCCATTGGCTCTCGGCGATCTGGTGGGCTTCGATGTCGCGGCACTCGACGAGGGCAGGCGGGCCGAATTCGGTATCTCGCCGGAGGCCGATGGCGTCCTCGTCACCGACGTGAAGAGGGGCAGCGATGCCGACCTCAAGGGCTTCATCCCCGGGCTGATCGTCACCGAAGTCAACCAGCGCCGCATCGCCACCGTCGACGAACTCACCCAGCTGATCGACGAGGCCAAGGAGGCAGGGCGTCCGGCCGTGCTGTTCCGGGTTCAGGATCCCGCTGGTGCCAGCCGGTTCATCGCCATAAGGCTGAGCTGAGCAGCCGACACGCCGGTGCCGTTATCAGATCCCGAGTGCGGGATTTGTGATGCGGTAGAGGACGTGCGGGCGCACCTTGTGGCCGCTTGGCACATCGGGATGCTCGAAATTGCCGCGCGGATCGTGCGTCATGCCGATCTTCTCCATCACCCGACGGCTTGGCCAGTTGCCCTCGTAGGTGATGGCGACCACCTCGGGCAGCCCGAGCGGCATCCAGGCGTAGTCCAGAAAGGCGCGAGCGCCTTCTGGGGCATAGCCCTGACCCCAGAACTGCTTGCCCAGTTGCCAGCCGATCTCGACCGCTGGGTTGGTCGGGATCGCGGCCCGCAGCTCGTCGCGGAACGGCGCCATCCCGAGCATGCCCATGAAGGCGCCATCCTGCTTGCGCTCCACGGCGAGGAAGCTGAAGCCAAAGCTGTCGAGCCGCTGCCTGGCGCGCTCGATGCCGGCGTCGGCATCGGCGTAGGTCCCGACCGCCGGGAAGAACCGCCGGACGTCCGGGTCGCCGATGATCGCCGCATAGGGCTTCTTGTCGGCGTCGCGCCAGGGGCGGAGGATCAGCCGCTCGGTCTCCAGCCTCACCGCACGATGTCCTCTTCCTCGAAGCCCTGCAGGTAGAGCAGGGCGGTCAGGTCGGCAAAGTCGATGCGCACGTCGGCCTCGGCTGCAACGTGCGGCTTGGCGTGTACAGCCACGCCCAGTCCGGCCGCCCGGATCATGTCGAGATCGTTGGCGCCGTCGCCTACCGCCATCGTCTGCTCCATCGGGATGGCACGTTCGGCGGCGAGCGCCTGCAGCCGCGTCAGCTTGGTGGTCTTGTCGACGATGGGGAGCGCGACCGTGCCGGTCAGGCGTTCGTCGGCATCGAACTCCAGCACATTGGCAACGGCCTCGTCGAAGCCGATGCGCCTGGCGAAATAGTCGGCGAAGTAGGTGAAGCCGCCCGACACCAGCGACGTAAAGGCGCCGAACGCCTTCATCGTGTGGACGAGCGCGCGCCCGCCGGGGGCAAGGGTGATGCGCTCGCGGCGGATCTCCTCGATGACGTGACGCTCCAGCCCCTTGATCAGGCCGACGCGCGTGCGCAGCGCCTGCTCGAAATCGAGCTCGCCGTTCATCGCCCGCCGGGTGATTTCGGCCACCTGGTCCTTGATGCCGACCGCATCGGCCAACTCGTCGATGCACTCCTGCTCGATCATGGTCGAATCCATGTCGGCGACGAGCAGCTTCTTGCGCCGGTCGGCAAGTGGTATCAGCGCGGCATCGACCGGCTTGCTGCCGATAACTTGACGGGCGATCAGCACCGGATCGGCCGACTTCGGTTCATGGATTTCGCAGGCGACACGCTGGTGCAGCCAGTTGATGTAGCCGCCCGTCTCCTGCTGGATCGCCTGGGCCAGCTTGCTGTCGAGCGCCGTATCCGACGGGTTGGCGACGAGAACGAGTACCGACGACATATCTGGAAGGGCCTGGGACTAGATGGGGAATGCGGGGGAAAGTGCGGTGTTGATAGCGGGTCCGACTGCCAGCGGCAAGTCGGCCCTGGCGCTGCGCCTGGCCCGCGAGCGCGACGGCATCATCGTCAACACCGATGCGCTGCAGGTCTACGACGTGCTCCGGCAGATCACCGCCCGGCCGGCCGACGCCGACATAGCTGCCGCGCCGCACCGGCTCTACGGGACCGTGCCGCCGTCGGTTCGGTTCTCGACGGGTGACTGGGCGCGCGCGGCGCAGGCGATCATCGCTGCCAATCCGGGGCGACCGCTGATCTTTGCCGGTGGGACCGGCCTCTATTTCGAGAGTCTTGTCAGCGGCTTCGTCGAAATCCCTCACGTGCCGCCCGAAGCCGTGGCTGCGGCCGAGGCCGAAATCGCTGGGCTGGATCGGGAGGGCAGGGCCCGGCTGATCGCCGATCGCGACCCGGTCATCGCGGCACGCCTCAGCGCGCCCGATCCGCAGCGGGTCACCCGGGCGCTGTCGGTGCTGATTGCCACGGGCCGCTCGCTGGCCAGCTTCCAGGATGAGGCGCAGGTGGGGCTGCTCGATGGCTATGCGCTGGAGCGGATCGTCCTCAACCCGGACCGCGAGGTGCTGCGCCAGCGCATTGCCCGGCGGTTCGAGGCGATGTTTGCCGAGGGGGCGGTGGAGGAGGTGCGGGCGCTGCTGGCGCTCGGCCTCGATCCCAGCCTGCCGGCGATGAAGGCGATCGGCGTGCCGGAGATCGCGGCGATGCTGCGTGGCGACCTCGCCGAGGCGGTGGCGATCGAGCGGGCCGTCATCGCCACTCGCCAGTATGCAAAACGCCAGCGCACCTGGTTCCGGGGGCGGATGGCCGACTGGGAGTGGGTGACGGTCTAGGTGACGTCGATCCGGGTGGCGCCGGTGGTGCGCTCGAGGTCGGCGGCAGTGATTTCGAACACCGAGCGGGGATCGCCGGCGGCAGCCCAGACGGTGTCGTACTTGAACAGGTCCTGGTCGAGATAGGTCGTCAGCGGGGCAGGGTGGCCGAAGGGCGACACGCCGCCGATGGAAAAGCCCGTCCATTCCTTGACGAAATCGGCGTCGGAGCGCTCCAGCACCTCGCCGATCTGCCGGCCGGCGCGCTTCTCGTGCACGCGGTTGGCGCCCGAGACCAGCAGCAGGTAGGGCTTGCCGGACTCCTTGCCCTTGAACAGCAGCGACTTGACGATGCGGCCGACCTCGACGCCAATGGCGTCGGCGGCCATCTGGGCGGTCGTCGCCAGTTGCTCGAGCACGATTACCTTGGCCGGCAGCCCGTGCGCCTGAAGCGCGGCGGCGACCCGCTGCTCGGCGGCCTTCAGTTCGCTCACGTCGATATCCCCTTCAGCAATCCCAGACGGCCGCGCATGGCGAAGCGGCTCAGCAGCAACACCGCCACGAAGGCCAGCCCGGTGGCAAGTCCCAGCCACACCCCGACGCCGCGCATATCGAGCACGAAAGCCAGCACGTAGGCGACCGGCAGGCCGACGAACCAGTAGCCGAAAATGGCGAGGAGGCTGGGGATCCGCGCGTCGCTCAGCCCGCGCAGCGAGTGCGCCGCGACCACCTGGGCGCCATCGGCGATCTGGAACAGGCCGGCAACCATGAGGTAGCTCGCCGCCAGCATCAGCGCTTCGGCGTTGCCCGGATCGCGGGCGTCGAGGAAGATCGACACCAGCGTGTGCGGCATGGCGACGAACAGCGAGGCGGTCATCGCCATGAAGCCGACGCCGAGGATGACCGACGTCCAGGCGGCCTTGCGGACGCCGTCGGCGTCGCCGCGTCCATAGGCGAGGCCGACGCGGACCGTGGCGGCCATGCCGAGGCCGAGCGGGACCATGAAGGCCGTCGCCGAGAGTTGCAGCGCCACGGCATGGGCAGCCGTCTCGTTGGTGCCGAGCAGGCCCATCAGCATGGCGGCGACCGAAAACAGCCCGACCTCGGCGGAAACGGTGATGCCGATGGGCAGGCCGATCTTGAGGATCTCGAAGAAGCGCGGCCAATCGGGCTTGAGGAAGCGCACGAGGATGTGGAAGCGCTTCAGGCGCTTTGCCGTCATCACGTAGGCGAGGAGGGCGCCGAACATCATCAGGTTGACGAGCCCGGTGGCGATGGCGGCGCCGCGCAGTTCGAGCCGCGGAAGGCCGAAATGGCCGAAGATCAGCACGTAGGCGAGGCCGGCGTTCACCACCACGCCGGCCACCGTCACCACGAGGATGATCCTTGTGGCGGCGTAGGCGGAAAGGAAGGCGCGGAGCACCATGGTGCCGAGCACCGGGTACAGCATCCAGAAGCCGTAGGTCATGTAGCCCTGGGCGATCGCCACGACTTCAGGGTCCTGCCCGAGGGCGAGATAGACCGGCTGCATCGACAGCACGATGGGCACGAGGATGGTGGCGACCAGGATCGCCATCCAGAAGCCCTGGCGGACGTAGCGGCGCACCGCCTTGATGTCGCCGCGGCCACGCGCCTGCGCCACAAGCGGAGCAACGGCGCTGACGATCCCGACCCCGGTCAGCTGGAACGGCATCAGGAAGGCGCCCGCCAGCGTGCCGGCGGCGAGGTATTTCGGGCCGAGCCAGCCCATCAGCACCACATCGGTGGTGAAGAGCAGGTTCTGGGCGAGCTGCGCGATGATCAGCGGCCAGGCAAGGGCGAAGCTGGCGCGGAATTCCGCGGGCCAGCTCGAAGGGGTGGCAGGGGCACCGCTGCCGGGCACCGGCATCGCCAGTTGGTCGCTCATGTCGGTCGTCCCGGTCAAAGGAGCGGAGGCTTAGCCGAACGGAGGTTGCATCACAAGCATGGGAACCGATGCGGCCACCACGCATTTCGAACTGCGGGGCCCGGGCAACCGGCAATAGTTTCAGGAAGGTTTTCCCTTGATCAAATCCATTCTCACGCTGGGCGCAGCCCTGTTGATGGCCACCTCGATGGCGGCCTGCACCACCACGCAGAAATCGGCGGGCGCCGGCGCGGTGGCGGGCGCTGTCATCGGTGGTGCGACCACCGGCACGTTTACCGGCGCGGCAGTCGGCGCGACCGTCGGCGGCATCACCGGCGCGGTCGCCGGTGAACTCATCGGCACCTACGACAAGGACCCCTCGCAGTGCGTCTGGGAGGATCGCGATGGCGAGCGTTTCCTCGCGCCGTGCTCGCCGAACGGCTGATCTGACGCAGGGGCGGGAGGCGCGCGCCTCCTGCCCTCCCTCGCGCGAATGGCCTTGAATCGGGCTCATTTGTGACACATAAGGGGAGGACGTTTCGCTTCTGTCCAGCTATCTGACGGGCCCGTTCTTCGGCCCCCTTGGCAACCCTCGATATTGTGAACGTGTAGACTCGGGCCGGCATGTCGCCGTCCTGGAACGCGTGTGACGCGGGAAGGCCCCGCACACGATAATCTCGAAAGGGCGCTCTCGTGATCGAAGGCACCGTTAAATTCTTCAATACCACCAAAGGCTTCGGCTTCATCCAGCCGGATGATGGCAGCAAGGACGCGTTCGTCCACATCTCCGCTGTCGAGCGTTCGGGCATGACGACGCTGAACGAAGGCCAGAAGGTGAGCTACGAGCTGCAGACCGGCCGCGATGGCAAGGTCTCGGCCACCGACCTGCGGGCTCTCTGAGCCCGATCCGGTCGCAATCCGACGACCTCGGATGACCGAATGACGAGAAGGGCTCCGCGAGGGGCCCTTTTTTCTTGGGTTGTCGCGGTCATCAATCCGCCTACCACTCCACCTCCAGCCGCTCCAACCCGTGGAAATGGTAGATGTTCTTGTACTGCGGCTCGCTGGCCAGCCGCAGCCCCGGCAGCCGCTCGAACAGCGTCTTCATCGCCACCTGCATCTCGATCCGGGCCAGCGGTGCGCCGATGCAGAAGTGGATGCCGGCGCCGAAGCTGACGTTCTGGCCGTCCGTCCGGAACGGGTCGAACGTATTGGCCTGCACGAACCGCACCGGGTCGCGGTTCGCTGCCGCCAGCATCAGGCCGATGGTCTCGCCCTGTTTGAAGCTCAGCCCGTTCTCCAGCGTCACGTCCTGCAGCGCGTAGCGGGTGAACATGTGGAGCGGCGCGTCGTAGCGCACGCATTCCTCCACCGTCGCCTCGGTCTGTTTCGCGTTCGCGAACAGCGCCCCGGGGTCGAGCCCCGACTCGAGGATCGCCTTTACGCCGTTGCCGGTGGTGTGCACCGTGGCCTCGTGCCCGGCGTTGAGCAGCAGGATGGTGGTCGAGACCACCTCCTCCTCGGTCAGCTTCTCGCCCTCCACCTCGGCGGTCAGCATGTGGGTGAGGAGGTCCTCCTTCGGCTGCCGGCGCCGCTCGGCGATCATCGAGCGGACATAGTCCATGAACTCGATCGACGCCTCGTTGGCATCGAACTCGGTCTCTTGCGTCACCCCAAACATGTACATGGCGACCATGCGGTTCGACCACTCGACCAACTGCATCGCCATGTCGGCGGGGAGGCCGATCATTTCGGCAATCACCACCGCCGGCACCGGTGCCGCGAAGGATTTCAGCAGCTCGACCCGGCCATCCGCCTCGAACCGGTCGATCAGCGCATTCGCCTGCCGCTCGATGCGGCCACGCAGTTGCTCGACGTTGCGCGACACGAAGGCGCGGTTCACCAGCATGCGCAGCCGGGTGTGATCCGGTGGCTCCAGCGTCAGCAGCGAGTATTTCTCGCTGAGGTCGAACGCCGCCGTGTGGTCCTTCGGCGGCGCCATGCCGAGCTGTTCGCGGCTCATCAGGTGCAGGATCTGGCGGCCGAAGCGCTTGTCGCGCAAGAGGGCGTTCACGTCCTTGAAGCTGGCGAAACACCAGTGGTTGTAGTTCTCCCAGAAGAAGGCCGGGGAGCCGGCATGCACCGCGTCGTAGAAGGCGTAGGGGTCGCGGTAGAACGCCACCTCGCGCGGCTGGGCATTGGCGCGGCGGTCGGCGAGGGTAAAGGGGACGGTCAAGGCAAAACCTGAAGGGTGAGCGTTGCCCGATGCTATACATCCCGGCGCGCGTGCGAAAAGCCCTTGCCTTGCCGCCAAACTCCGCTACGCAGGGCAAAACGCACTGCCGGAGCCAAAGATGAGCGACGACCTCACCCTCGACCAGGCCATCGAGAACATCTACGCCTCGCTGAAGGCGGACAACGCCGATCTCCTCGAGCACATCGCGGCGCTCAAGGCCGCCATGGCCCGCGAGGGCGTCAAGGAAGCCGTGTTCGAGCCGGCAAAGCTGGCGCAGAACAACCGCTCCGGCCGCAAGCTGATGCAGTCCTTCTTCCGCAAGAAGGGCGTCGCCGTCACCTTCTCGGCTTAGGTTGGAAAGTGGTCGAGCGTCTCGGCTGCAATCGGTTGTAGGCCAGACGGTCCGCGTCGCCAGACCACTCGCTGAAAACCGTGAACGGATCGTCTGCGCTCGATCGCACGGCGTCCCTTGATGGGCCTGGCATTGCCGGTTCAACCTTGCCATGGTCGGCAGGTTTTGGGTCAACGTCCTTGGTCATTCGTCCCTCCCCATCCGGGCAGCTTCCGGAAATGCCTTGGATTGCGCCAAATGGGCGATATTGCGGCCCGCCTCATTGGCGCCTATCTGTCGCTTTACCGCCCGTTAATCGGGCATCGCCTGAAGTCGGCCGCGACAGAGCTGATTCTATCTCCAAGGGGCAAATCTCGAAATGAGAGATCCGGTCGATACCTTCTACAACTACCTCGTGCCCACTGTGGTCGAGCAGACCAACCGTGGCGAGCGCGCCTTCGACATTTATTCGCGCCTGCTCAAGGAGCGAATCATCTTCGTGACCGGCCAGGTCGAAGACGGCATGGCCACGGTGATCACCGCGCAGTTGCTTTTCCTCGAATCGGAGAACCCGAAGAAGGAAATCAACATGTACATCAACTCGCCCGGCGGCGTGGTGACCTCGGGTCTTTCCATCTACGACACGATGCAGTTCATTCGCCCGCCCGTGGCGACGCTGTGCATGGGGCAGGCTGCCTCGATGGGTTCGCTGCTGCTCGCCGGCGGCGAAGCGGGGATGCGCGGCTCGCTGCCGAACTCCTCGATCATGGTGCACCAGCCTTCAGGCGGCTACCAGGGCCAGGCGACGGACATCATGATCCACGCCCAGTTCACCGAGAAACTGAAGCGCCGGCTGAACGAGATCTATGTCAAGCACACCAAGCAGGATTACGACTCGATCCACAACGCGCTGGAGCGCGATCGCTTCATGAGCCCGGCCGAAGCCAAGGAGTTCGGGATCATCGACCAGATCTTCGAGAAGCGCGCCGAACCGGACGCTTCGTGACACCTTTAGCTATTAAGGTGAACGGCAAGGCCACACCTCAGTGTGACACTTGTGTGATTGTGTGGGTCCCGGCCGGCCGATAAGGTCTGTCGGGCTTACATTTTGTTTAGGTATCCGGGGCTAGCGTGCCTGCCAGCCTCGGGGATTGGGAGCCCTAACTCCCTGGAGTGACAGATGTCCAAGGACACCACCACCGGCGAATCCTCCAAGAACACGCTCTACTGCTCGTTCTGCGGGAAATCGCAGCACGAGGTCAGGAAGCTGATCGCCGGTCCGACCGTATTCATCTGCGATGAGTGCGTCGAACTGTGCATGGACATCATCCGCGAGGAGAACAAGACCTCGACGCTGAAGTCCTCGGACGGAGTCCCGACGCCCGCCGAGATCTGCAAGGTGCTCGACGACTACGTCATCGGCCAGTTCCGCGCCAAGCGGAACCTGTCGGTCGCGGTGCACAACCACTACAAGCGGCTGCACCACGCCACCAAGAACCAGGACATCGAGCTCGCGAAGTCCAACATCCTGCTGATCGGCCCGACCGGTACCGGCAAGACCCTGCTGGCCCAGACGCTGGCCCGCATCCTCGATGTGCCGTTCACCATCGCCGACGCGACGACGCTCACCGAGGCCGGCTACGTCGGTGAGGACGTGGAGAACATCCTGGTGCGGCTGCTGCAGGCCGGCGACTTCAACGTCGCCGAATGCGAGCGCGGCATCGTGTACATCGACGAGATCGACAAGATCGCGCGCAAGTCGGAGAACCCGAGCATCACGCGCGACGTGTCGGGTGAAGGTGTGCAGCAGGC
>CAIMLX010000272.1 GCA_903842455.1 uncultured Hyphomicrobiales bacterium
ATGCCTCAGGCTGGATCCCGGCCTTCGCCGGGATGACAGCGCAAAAAACCTGCGCAAACAGCAACTTGCCAACTTATCCCCGCGCCCCAACCCCATGCGATTCTCTCCCTCGTCCCGCGCACCGAAGCGAGATCATGACGAGTGGTTGGTGCGGGGGAGGTTGGGTGGTCCGGGAGTCGTTCCGGGCCAGGCCGAAAGTACCTGGGCATGGGCCAGTTCGCTGGTCAAGCCGCTATCGACGCACGGGGGCCCAATGCGGAGCCGCCCAGGGGAGCAAGGCCGCCACGCATGAGGCGGCCGGGAGAGGTGGGCAATGCCGGGTCGCCCGGGTTGCCAGGCCACCCACGCTTTTCGCGATGCGGCACGGGATGCTCCCGGGTCGCGGTACCATAAGCCCAAAACCCCGATCGGCCGGCGAGGCGAGAGCCTCATACTCATTGCGGACTAACCGCGTCGGGGCGCCAGCCTCGCCGGCCCCGCTTCACTGCGCCAAAAAGGGCGCAGGCTGTTTGAAACCCGAGGCCGAAGGGCCGGCGGGCGCCTCGACGCGCCCTGCCCTTCGCAGTCCTAGCCGCGAATGATCGACCGTCCGGCGTACTTCGCGGCACCCGCCAGCTGCTCCTCGATGCGAATCAGCTGGTTGTACTTGGCCAGCCGGTCGGAGCGGCTGAGCGAGCCGGTCTTGATCTGCCCGCAGTTGCAGGCGACGGCGAGGTCGGCGATCGTCGAATCCTCGGTCTCGCCCGAGCGGTGCGACATCACCGACGTGTAGCCGGCGCGGTGCGCGGTATCGACCGCGTCCAGCGTCTCCGACAGCGAGCCGATCTGGTTCACCTTGACGAGGATGGAGTTCGCAACGCCCATCTTTATGCCGGAACGCAGGCGCTCGGTGTTGGTGACGAAAAGGTCGTCGCCCACCAGTTGCACCTTCTTGCCGAGCAGGTCGGTCAGGATTTTCCAGCCCTCCCAGTCGTCCTCGCCCATCCCGTCTTCGATAGTGATGATCGGGAACTTGTCGACCAGCCCGGCGAGGAACTTCGCGTTCTCTTCCGACGACAGCGACTTGCCCTCGCCCGCCATTTCGTACTTGCCGCCCTTGAAGTACTCGGTCGCGGCGCAGTCGAGGCCAAGGTAGACGTCCTTGCCCGCCGAGTAGCCCGCCTTCTCGATCGACTTGACGATGTAATCGAGCGCCACTTCGGCCGAGCTCAGGTTCGGAGCGAAGCCGCCCTCGTCGCCGACATTGGTGTTGTGGCCATCGGCGGCGAGGTTCTTCTTCAGCGTGTGAAAGATTTCCGAGCCGATCTGCACCGCATGGGCGATCGATTCGGCGCCCACCGGCAGGATCATGAACTCCTGCATGTCGATCGGATTGTCGGCATGCGCGCCGCCATTGATGATGTTCATCATCGGCACCGGCAGCACATGCGCGTTCGGCCCGCCGATATAGCGATAGAGCGGCAGCGAGCTCGACTCCGCCGCCGCCTTGGCAACGGCCAGCGACACGCCGAGGATGGCGTTGGCGCCGAGCCGGCTCTTGTTCGGGGTGCCGTCGAGTTCGATCAGCGTCCGGTCGACCTCGATCTGGTCGAGCGCGTCGAGGCCCTGGATCTCCGAGAAGATCTCACTGTTGACGAAGTCGACCGCCTTGGTGACGCCCTTGCCAAAGAACGGCTTGCCGCCATCGCGCAGTTCCACTGCCTCGTGCGCGCCGGTCGAGGCGCCCGACGGCACCATGGCTCGGCCGAAGCTGCCATCATCGAGCACCACGTCCACTTCGACAGTGGGGTTGCCCCGGCTGTCGAAAACCTGCCGGGCGGTGACGTCGATGATGGTGGACATAGGCTGCCTCGTGTTGGTGCAATCGATTGCTTTCCCCTTGTTAGACAAGGGTTGTGACAACTGGAAGGGGCGTGGCCAAATTTTGTGCGGCCTACACCTTCTGCCAGATGGCGCGGACTGGATGCCCGAGCGCCTCGCCGATCCTGCGCAGCGTCGCGTCATCGAGCTGCTCGATGCCCGGCTCCGTCACCGTTATGGCGAATTGGGCAAAACCCTGCGGCATGTCGTAGACAAGGTCGTTCAGTGACGACGGGCGGCCGCAACACGGCATGCTGACCCCGAGGTCGCCGAACGCCAGCTCGTTTGCCCGGTCCATGGCGCCCGACCACCAGTCGGTGACGTCGGCGTCACAATGCGGACATTTCACGCTTTCAAAGTTGTCCCCCGCATCGAAGAACTCGACCTCATCGAGGATGAAGCCCTCGACCTCCTCCGCGTCAGGCGTCAGCTCGGCGACAATGGTGCCGGCCTTATCGGCCGCCGTGTCGTCGGGCGTCCAGGTCGGCTCGGTCGGGATCAGGATAAGGTAGTTATCGGACATTCTTGGCCTCCACGCGCCCGTCGGCAATCAGCCACCGCACGGCCTCCTGCACTGCTTCCAGTGAACTGTATCGCGGCGCGAACCCTAGCAGCCGCTGCGCCTTCGCCATCGAGTGGCTGGGGCTGCGCACAATGTGCTCCCAGGTCGCCTCGGCGTCCTTGGCATCGAGGCCGCGCTTCCATTCGTCGAACGGCAGGTAGCTGAGCTGCGGCTCGTGCCCGAACCAGCGATACATCGCCTCGGCATAACCGCGCAGGTTGACTGCCTGCGGCGATACCGCGTTGAACGCCTCGCCCACCGCGGTCGAGCGGCCCGCGATGATCGCCATCACCAGCCGCGCCAGGTCGGAGGCGTGCACGTGGTGCACCGTCTCCTGCCCGAAATTCGGCAGCGCCAGCGGCTCGCCACGCGCAATGGTGTTGAATGCCGCGATATTGAAATGCCCCGCCGGGTTCAGCGGCGCCCAGCCCGGCCCGACGATATGTCCCGGCCGGAACACCGTCGCCGGAAAGCCGGCACGCCGGGCTTCGCCCAGCAGGTAGCTCTCGATCGCCGCCTTCTGCGTCCCGTACTCGCCGAACGGATTGTGCGGCTGGTCCTCGGTCGCCGGCACCGCCGTGTTGTGCCCGTAGACCCAGACCGTCCCGCAGTGGATGAAGTGCTGCACCGACCCGCGCAGCGCCTCGACCAGATGCTGCGCGCTGTCGAGCGTGAAGCAGATCATGTCGATCACGATGTCGCCGCCCAGCTTCGCGATCTGTGCTCCGAACGAGCCGTCCGCCTCGGCCGCCTCGCGGTCGAGCACCACCGTCTCGACCTTCGTCCACGCCGCGTTCGGCTGGTAAGGCGCCCGCTGACCGCGCGACACGTTGACCACGCTGTGCCCCGCCTCGACGAGTAGCGGCACGAGGTACGTCCCCACATGCCCGCTGCCCCCGATGATCACCACCCGCGCCACGAAAACCTCCGTCAACAAATCCGGCGCGACCGTATCCAAGCGACGCCCGATCGACAAACGTTAATGCCCTTGGGCGCGCAGTAGAATTTCATTCCAGTCGCTGGAATAGTTTCCTATCGGCGCTTTGCCTTCACCACGGCTTCGTCGAGCGCCTGCAGGAAAGCCTGCCGGTCCTTCGCGGTGAACCCGGCATTATAGCCCTTGCTCTCGCCGGTCTCACGCAGGTGCTGGTTCAGCTCCCGCATCGCCAGCGCCATGCCGATCGACGCCTCGGTGAACGGTTTGCCCGTCGCCCCCAGCACCGTCGCGCCCTTGGCCAGCGCCCGTCCGGCCAAGGGAATGTCGTTGGTACAGACGATATCGCCCGCCTCGACCTGCTCGACGATCCAGTCGTCGGCGACATCGGCGCCCTGCGGCACCATCACGGTGCGCACCATCGGATCGCGCGACGGCCGCAGCCCGAAATTCGCGACCATCGTCACCACCACGCCATGCCGCTCGGCCACCCGCAGCACCTCGTCCTTCACCGGCGAGGCGTCCGCATCGACATAAATCTGCACCACGCGCGAACCTCCTTGTCCCATTGGCGCCGCAATAGCGCGACAAGCGTGCCCCGGGTCAACTGTTTGGGATTCGTCATGCGCCTCGGAATCGCCGCCGCCTTCGTCATCGCACTCCCGCTGCTCGCCGCCTGCAGCAACGACCAGGCGCCCGCCACGCCAGCTGCCGAGACGCCCGCCGCTGTTCCAAAGCCTGCCGTCACCGCACCGGCCACTCCCGCGGCAGTGAAGGTCCCCGCCGGCGCCGCGCTGCTGATCGGCACTTGGGCCGCGTCCCTCTCGAGCTGTGGCGATGCAGCCGCGGTGACTACAATCACCGCCACCACCTACACCTCGCCCACCGGCCAGTGCGACATCAGCCTCACCGCCAACGGCGACGGTTTCTCCACCGCCTGCGGCAATGCGCAGATGACCCTGACCCCGGTGTTCGCCCCGTCGGGCGAAGGCGTCAACGTGGTTGTCGGCGACGGTCCGCGCGAGACCGTCCTCCGCTGCACCCGCTAGCGGCATACCTGCACGGGGTTCACACACCTGCAACTGACTGCCATTCTGCCGCGACAGCAGAGGCAGACATATGACCCCGTTCGAGCGCATCACCACCCAGGTCCAGGCCCAGATTCCGCTGGTCCGCGCCATGGAGGCGGCGCTCGGCAAGCCGGAGGCGCACCGCCTCGTCCGCGAGGCGTTGGACAAGGCCAACCGCGCTATCGTCGGGGCTCGCGGATCACTCCTCGACATCCCGACGCTGGCGACCGAGTTCGCGGGCTTCGGCCAAGGCGTCCGCTACGAGTTCGAGACGCTGGAGCAGACCGACACCGTGCTCCGCAACGAGGTCAGCCACTGCGACTATGCCGAGTTCATGGAACAGATCGGCGCCCGCGACCTCGGCGAGCTGCTCATCTGCAACTCCGACTTCGCCATGGCCGACGAGCTCGGCCTCAAGCTCGACCGAACGAAGACCTGCATGAACGGCGATGGGTCCTGTGACTTCTGTTACACGGTCAAGTCGAAGCTCGACCCCACTTCTCCTGCCACGTAGGCACCACGTCTTTGTCCGCCGGAGTTGCGTGATACACTGCGCGAGCAATGGCGCGGCTCAGGCACACCGCTGCCGCGTGTCCAAGGTGCAGCACTTTGGCCACCGGATTGTCTATCGGCCGGCGCCCGGTCGAGACCGAGAACACCAGGTCTCCGTCCACCTGGCTGTGCGCCGGGCTTGCGCCTCGGGCGATGCCGTCCTGCGCCGCCACCGCCATGCGCTTCAACTGTGACTTGCTCAGGTCCGCGTCGGTCGCGACGATGGCGATCGTGGTGTTCGCGATCGGGTTTACCCAGTCGCGCTTCGAGCGCGCCGACTGCTCGAACGACAGCGGCGTGAGCAGCGGTCCAAGCCCGCCGAACTCGCCATCCACCTCGAACGGCGCCGCCCAGAAATGCCGGCTGTCGCCCATGGTGACCGACCCCGTCGGGTTGGCGATCACCAGCGCACCGACGGTAAAGCCACCCGGAATCACCAGCGACGCCGATCCCAGCCCGCCCTTGAGGTTCGCCGTCAGCGCCCCGACGCCCGCGCCAATCGTCCCGAGCCCGAACTTCACCCCGGCATTCTCGAACGCCCGGCGCCCGAGGGTTCGGTACGGGTTCTCGTCCCAGTCCTTGTCGCCCTGATTGAGCAGGTCGAAGATGATGGCTCCCGGCACGATCGGCACGATCGCCGTCTCGACCTTGAAGCCCCGCCCGAGCTTGCGCAGGGCATCCGACACCCCCGATGCTGCATCGAGCCCGAAGGCCGAGCCACCCGACAGCACCAGCGCGTCCACCGCCTCGACCATCTTGTCCGGCGCCAGCAGTTCGGTCTCACGCGACCCCGGCGAGCCGCCCATCACATCGACCGAAGCGCGGAAAGGCCCATCGGCCACCAGCACGGTCGTGCCGGATTTCAGCCGGTGATCCTCGGCATTGCCGACGCGCAATCCCTCGACGTCTGTGATCAAATTCAACGGTCCGGTTTTCATCCGGGCTCCTTACGTTGTCGCGCTATGCAGCGTTCAGTTTTTCGTTCACCAGCCGCAGCGCCTTGTTCACCGGCACACCGTCCGGGTCCCAGGTCCGCCGCATCTCCAGCATCTGCCGGGCAATCGCCCAGTTGCCGAGCTTCAGGTGCGCATCGAGCAGCAACTGCCCGAACAGGTCGCGCTGCGCATGGCTGCCGCCGATCTCGACCATCCGCGGATTGGCGACGCCGAGCCACTTCGCCGCGCCGGCATAGTCGCCCCGCGCATGCGCCAGCACGCCGCGCGCACCCGGCAGCGCCACCTCCCGCCACACGACGCGGTCGAATGCCGAAGCCGTCGCCGCCTTCTCCTCCACCGCCCGCATCAGTTCGTCGGCCTCGTCCCGTTCGGCCCGCGCCAGCCCGTAGAGGTACTGCAGCGTCAGGAACGGCTGGATGGTGTCATGCGCCCTGCCCCGCATGTGGTTCGCCACATCCTCCCAGCGCCCGCCGACATCCATGCCGGCCACTTCCATCCGCGCCAGCAGCGATACCGCCCCAACCTGGTCCTGCGAATAGTCCGGTTCCACGCCCCACACATGGCGGTCATAGGCATCGAACACCGCCTGCTCGTCGCCCTGGCTGATGTGGAACAGCGCCTTGTGCCACCAGTTATGCGTGTACATGAACGAGTTGAGGTCCACCCACGTCGACTGCGCCTCGGTGAGGAATTCCACCCCCTCGGCCACCCGCCCGGTCCCCAGCATCACATGCGCCAGCGCGTGCTGCGCCCACGGCTCCTTGGCCTTGAGCCTGAGCGCCAGCCGCGCCTCGCGCTCCGCCGTCTCGAGCTCGTGCATCTGCTCGTAGCCGAACGCCAGCATGCCGTGGATGTGCGGATTGTCGACGTTCTGTGGCAGCGCCTGCTGCGCGATCCGCAGCATGCTGTTCGCATCGCCGCGATTGAAGCTGAAATACTGGTGCAGCTTCACCGAGGCGAGGTCGCGCGGATAGCGCGCCACGATCTCGTCACCGATCGCCAGCACCTTCGGCACGTCGTCGCCGATCCACGCCTCGAGCTGCCCGAGCAGCATCCGCTCCCGCTCGTTGGCTCCCGCCGCCGCTGCCTGCGCGCGCTTCAGGTATGCCGAAGCCGCCGCCTTGGCCCCATCCGCCTCGAGGAACATCCAGACAAATCCGGCATAGACATTGGCCAGCACCGCATCCGGCTCGCCATCGGCTGCCGCGATAATGTTTGCTGCCTTCTTCTCGTAGCCGAGGAAACCGGTGACGAAATCGTCTATGCCCTGCAGCGTCTTGGCCGACGCGCGGCTCACTTCATTTCCAAGGGCATCCTGTGCCATGGTCTCAAATGCCTTTTGCCCAACCGGTCAACTATAGGCCCGCCGCAGCGCCTGTCCACGCGACCGCATGACATATTCGTCGGAGTTCTTGCGATGCCTCAATTCAAGCGTTCCGACGCCATCATCCACTACGAGGTTACCGGTAATGGCCCGCCGCTGCTGCTGATTGCCGGCACCGCTAGCGACAATGGCAGTTGGGGTCCGCTGCTGCCGCTGCTGCCCGGCCGCCAGCCCATCATGCCCGACAACCGCGGTTCCGGCCGCACCGAGTCCGAGGGCCCCATCGACATCGACCAGATCGTCGAGGACACTGTCGCCCTGCTCGATCACCTCGGCATCGCCGAGGCCGATGTCGTCGGTCACTCGCTCGGCGGCATGATCGGGCTGCGCCTCGCCGCCCGCTACCCGGACCGGGTCCGCCGCCTCGTCACGCTCACCTCCGGCAACGTCCCCGGCGCCAAGGAGCGAGCCCTGTTCGGTGACATGGAGCGGCACTATTTCACCATGCCCCCCGAGGACTGGTTCCGCCTGCTGTTCCAGTGGCTGTTCTCGACGCCGTTCTTCACCGACGAAGCCAACATCGCTGCCGCGGCCGCCGCCTCGACCGCCTATCCCTACCGGCAGTCGCCCGAGAACTTCGCCCGCCAGGTGAAGGCCTTCGACCGCATGGCCGCCGAGGACCTTCGCCAGGTCCGCTGCCCCGTCCTCGCCGTCGCCGGCAGCCTCGACCTGCTGGTGCCGCCCGCCGCCGTCATTGCAGGCCACCAAGGCGTGCGCAACCTGACGCTCACCACCCTGCCCGCCGCGCACTCAATCCACTGGGAAGCGCCGCAGGCGGTGGCCGACGCGATCAACGGCTTCTTGAGCTAGATCACCCGCCCGCCGTCCACTTCCATCGCCACGCCGGTGATCATCGACGCCTCGTCCGAGCAGAGGAAGCAGGCCGCGTTGCCCATGTCCTCGGGGGTCGAGAACCGCCCCAGCGGAATGGTCGAGAGGAACTTCGCTCGAACCTCGGGGGTGTCCTCGCCGCCCATGAAAGTCTTGAGCAGCGGCGTTTCGCCGGCCACCGGGTTGATGGCGTTCACCCGCACCCCGAATGGCGCGAGCTCGATCGCCATCGACTTGGTGGCAGTGACCATCCAGCCCTTCGAGGCGTTGTACCAGCTGAGCCGCGGCCGCGGGCTCACCGCCGCGGTCGAGGCGACATTGAGGATCGCCCCGGTCTTCCGTGCCTTGAAGTGTGGCACCAGGTGGCGCGCCGTCAGGTAGACCGACTTGATGTTCACGTTGAATACCCGGTCGAAATCCGCCTCGGAGATTTCGTCCATCGGCGCCGGCAGATGCGACACGCCGGCATTGTTGACGAGAATATCCACCTTGCCGAATGCCATCAGCGCCGCCGCCGCCAGCTGATTGACGCTCGCGTCCTTGCTGACATCGACATGCCCGGCCTTCTGGCCGAGTTCCCGCGCCAGCGCCTCGGCGCCTTCGAGGTTGATGTCGGCGATCAGCACATTGGCGCCCTCGGCGGCAAACTTCCGCACGATCCCCGCCCCGAACCCCGACGCGCCACCGGTGACGATCGCTACCTTGCCTGCCAGTCTCATGAAATCACCCGTGCCAAGCGGCCACTGTCTTCAACACCGAGAAGCCATACAGCGCCTCGAAACCCTTTTCGCGGCCGTGCCCGGACTTCCCCACCCCGCCGAACGGCAGCTCCACGCCGCCACCGGCGCCATAGTTGTTGAGGAACACCTGCCCGGTCCGGATGGCCTTGGCCACCCGCATCGTCCGACCGCCATCGCGGCTCCAGACGCCCGCCACCAGCCCGAACTCCGTGCCGTTGGCGATCGCCACTGCCTCGGCCTCGTCATCGAACGGGATCACGACCTGCACCGGCCCGAAAATCTCGTCCTGTGCCAGACGGTCGTCCGGCCTCACTCCGGATACCAGTGCCGGCGCGAGGTAGTGTCCGCCACCCGGCGCGCCCGAAACAACTTCACCCCGCGCGGCGATCTCGCCGCCTCCAAGGTCGCCGAGAAAGCCGCCGACGATCTCCTGCTGCCGCCCGGAGACCAGTGGCCCTACGTCCAGATCGTCTATCGCCGGCCCCACCCTGAGCGCTCGATACCGCTCCGCCATCCGCTCCAGCACCTGGTCGTGAATGCTCCGCTGCACCAAAATGCGCGAACTCGCTGAACAGGTCTGCCCGGCGTTCTGGATGCCCGCATTGACGAGAAACGGCAGCGCCCGATCGAGGTCGGCGTCCTCGAACACCAGCTGTGGCGATTTTCCGCCCAGCTCCAGCGTCACCGGAATGACGTTCTTTGCTGCCGCCCGCTGGATAAGTTCCCCCACCGCCAGCGAGCCGGTGAACGAGATGTGGTTCACCCCCGGATGCGCCGTCAACGCTGCGCCGGCCTCTTCGCCCAACCCCGGCACCACGTTCAGCGCCCCGGCCGGCAAACCGGCCTCCTCGGCGATCTTGGCGAAGGCGATCGCGGTGAGGCACGCCTCCTCCGCCGGCTTCAGCACCGCGGCATTCCCCATCGCCAGCGCCGCCGTCACCGAGCGGCCGATGATCTGCATCGGGTAGTTCCACGGGATGATGTGGCCCGTCACCCCGTGCGGCTCGCGCAGCGTGTAGACCGTGTAGCCATCGAGATACGGAATGGTCTCGCCCATGATCTTGTCGCAGGCGCCGCCATAGAACTCGAGGTAGCGCGCCAGCGCCACGGCATCGGCGCGCGCCTGCTTCAAGGGCTTGCCGACATCCATGGCCTCGATGCGCGCCAGATCATCGACCCGCGCCAGCACCGCCTGGCTCATCCGCGTCAGGATACGGCCGCGCTCGAAGGCCGGGGTCTTGCCCCAGGCTCCTGCCAGCGCCTCCCGAGCGGCGGCGACTGCCGCGTCGATATCGGCCGCCTGCCCGCGTGCAATCTCGCCGATCGTTTCGCCGGTCGAGGGGTTCTCAACTGGCAGAAGTTCGTGGCCTATGGGCGCCACCCAGCGCCCACCGATGAAACATTTGGTGGGGTCAAAGAAGAGATCGAGCTTGGTCATCGTCCAGTCCGTTCGCGCTCCGAAAGCGCCAGTTCAAGGTTCGGCGTCGCCGCCAGAAGTTCCTGCGTGTAGGGGTGTTTTGGCGCCCGGAACACCTCTTCCGTCGGCCCCTCCTCCACGATCTTGCCCGCCTTCATCACCAGCACCCGGTCGGTGATCGAGCGGACCACGGCGAGGTCGTGGGAGATGAACAGGTAACTGATCTGCAACCGGTCCGACAGGTCGGCAAGTAGGTCCAGCACCTGCGCCCGCACCGAAACGTCGAGCGCCGACACCGCCTCGTCGAGGATGATCAGGTCCGGCTCGATGATCAGCGCCCGCGCAATCGCGATGCGCTGCCGCTGCCCGCCCGAGAACTCGTGCACGTATTTATGGGCGTCCGCCGCCGTCAGCCCGACCTCCTCCAGCGCCCGCGTGACCCGTTTCTCCCGCTCCGCCCCCTGTGGAGCCGCCGCACCCAGCAGATGGAACGGCTCACTCACCAGCCGGTCCACCCGGTGTCGCGGGTTGAACGAGCCATATGGGTCCTGGAACACAACCTGCATCTTGCGCCGCGTCTCGAAGCTGGCACCATGCCTGGGATCGAGCCCCTCGCCCGCGATAGCAATGTGCCCGCCCTGGATCGGCTCCAGCGACATGATCGCCCGCGCCAGCGTCGATTTTCCGCAGCCGGATTCTCCAACCAGCCCGACATTTTCGCCGCGCCCGATCGCGAGCGTCACCCCATCCACCGCCCGCAGCACCGGCCGTTTCCCGAACAGGTTCCGGCGCGGCAGCGGATACTCCCGCACCACCGCGTCCACCGACAGCACCGGCGTGCCGCTGGTGTCGGTCGGCGGGATGCGCGGCGGCACATGCGAGGACGCCTCGAACAGCGCCTTTGAGTACGGATGCTGCAGGTTGCGGAACAGCGCCACCGTCGCCCCCGCCTCCACCACCTCGCCCTGCCGCATGATCGCCACCTTGTCGGCGATCCCGGCGACCACACCGAGGTCGTGGGTGATGAAGATCAGCCCCATGCCGTCCTCGTCCACCAGCCGCTGCAGCAGCTTCAGGATCTGCGCCTGCGTCGTGACATCGAGCGCCGTTGTCGGCTCGTCGGCGATCAGCAGCTTTGGCCGCATCGCGATCGCCATGGCAATCACCACGCGCTGCCGCTGCCCGCCGCTGAGCTCGTGCGGATAGCGGTCGAGCGGAAACCGATCCGCCGGTAACTCGACGCGGTCCAGCGTCTCGCGCGCCACTTTCAGCGCCGCCTCTCGGCCCATGCCGCCATGCACCATGGCGGTTTCCGCCACCTGGTCGCCGATGGTCTTGACCGGGTTCAGCGCCGTCATTGGCTCCTGGAACACCATGCCGACCGCCTGCCCGCGGATCGCCCGCATCTCGCGGTCTGGCAGCCCCAGCACCTCGCGCCCCTCGAGCCGGATCGAGCCGCCCGCCACCGATCCCGTCGGCAGCAGCTGCATGATCGACAGCGCCGTCATCGACTTGCCCGAGCCCGACTCGCCGATCACGCCCAGCACCTCGCCCGCCTCCACCGACAGGTCGACATCCCCAAGTATCGGGAAGCCCCCGATCGACAGCGACAGGTTCTTGACCTCCAGCAGCGCCATCAGCGGCCTCGCCTCAGGCGCGGGTCGAACACGTCGCGCAGCCCGTCGCCGAGCAAATTCACGCCCAGCACCATCAGCACGATGGTCAGTCCCGGCACGAGCGCCACATGCGGCGCCAGCGAAATCATCGTCTGGCTGTCGGCCAGCATCTTGCCCCAGCTCGGCGTCGGCGGCTGCACGCCCAGCCCAACATAGGCCAGCGCCGCCTCGGCGAGGATGCCTAGGGCGAACTGGATCGTAGCCTGCACCAGCAGCGTGTTGGCGATGTTAGGGAGGATGTGCTCGAACGAAATCCGCGCCGCGCCCTTTCCGGCTACCCGCGCCGCCATGATGTACTCGCGGTTCCACAGCGTCAGCGCCCCGGCCCGCGACAGCCGCGCGAACACCGGCATGTTGAACAGCCCCACCGCGATGATGGCGTTGATCGCCCCCGGCCCGAACACCGCGGTGATCAGGATGGCGATCAGCAGCGCCGGGAACGCGAACACCAGGTCGTTGGCGCGCATCAGCACGTCATCGAGCAGCGTCCCTCGCTTTGCCGCCGCCCACAGGCCGATCGGCACGCCGAGCACCATGGCGAAGGTCACTGCGATGAACGCCACCGCGATGGAAGTCCGCGCCCCCACCATGATCATCGACAGGATATCGCGGCCGAAATGGTCGGTCCCCAGCCAGTTGGCGGCCGATGGCGGCTTCAGCTTGTTGGGGATGTTCTGCGCCACGTAGTCGTAGGGCGTCCACACGAACGAGATCAGCGCCAGCGACACGAACACCAGCGTGATTGCCGCGCCGATGACGAAGTTTGGCGAGCGCAGCGCAGCGCGCAGCAGGCTGTCGGGCGGACGAACCAGGGCCACGTCGCTCATCGCGTCGCCCTCCGCAGCCGCGGGTCGACCAGCGCGTAGGCCACATCGACGAGGAAGGTGACGACGATCACCGCGAACACCAGCAGCATCACCACCGATTTGACCACGATCAGGTCGCGCGACGTGATCCCCTGGAACACCATGCGCCCCAGTCCAGGCAGGAAGAACACGTTCTCGATGATGATGGCCCCTGCCAGAAGGAACGAGAACTGTAGCCCGATGATGGTCAGCACCGGGATCAGCGCGTTGCGCAGCGCGTGCCGCCACAGCGTCTGCCCCTGGCTCAGCCCCTTGGCGCGGGCGGAGCGGATGTAGTCTTCGCCCAGCGTATCGAGCAGCGACGAACGCATCACCCGCGCCAGGATCGAGGCCTGGGGCAGTGCCAAGGCGACCGCCGGCAGGGTCAGCGACTTCAGCGCCATTAGCGGGTCCTGCCACCCGGCGAAGCCACCGGCGGAGAACCACCGCAGCGTCACCGCGAACAGCAGCACCAGCAGCATGGCGAACCAGAAGTTCGGCACCGCCACCCCGATCTGCGTCAGCCCCATGATCGATGTGTCGGTCACCGAGTTGCGCTTCACCGCGGCGAGAATGCCAACCGGAAAAGCGATCAGCGTCGAAAGCACCAGCGCATAGATGGCAAGCGGAATCGAAATCCAGATTCGGTCGGCGATCATCCCCGCGACCGGCACCCTGTAGGTGTAGCTGACGCCGAAATCACCCTGCAGCAGCCCGAAGATCCAGCTGAAATACCGCTCAAGCAGCGGACCATCCAGCCCCAGCGTCTGTCGCAGCGTCGCGACGGCATCCGGCGTGGCATTCAAGCCGAGCATGAACTGCGCCGGATCGCCCGGTACCACCTCAAGCACGAGGAAGATGACGATGCTGGCGGCAATCAGGCTCAACACCAGCGAAACGATCCGGCCGAGGATGTAGCTGGGCATCAGCGACCCGCCACGACTGGCTGTCGCGCGCTGACCAACCAGCAAACGCTGTCATCCCTGCGCAAGCAGAGACCCAACTCAAACCCCACGCAGGTTGAGAAGTGGGTCCCTGCTTTCGCAGGGATGACAGCGGTGGTTGGTGAATCAGTCGTGGTCAAGATCAGCAGGAGTCGGGGGCGGGCCGAAGCCCGCCCCTGTCACTCATTCTTCCCAGTAGACTGCGGTGAGGTCGGTCGCCTGGGTCGGCGCGTTTTCCCACATGCCCTTGAGCTTGGCGTTCTCGACGCCGACCTTGGCGAGTTCGAACAGGAAGCCCGACGCGTAGTTGTCGGAGAGGTTCTGCTGGGCCGCCCTGTAGAGCTCGGTCCGCTTGGCCGGGTCCGATTCCACCGCGAGGTCAGCGATGATCTTGTCGAAGTCGGCGTTCCGGTAGCCGAAATAGTAGTCCGGCCGGGCGAAGATGCCGATGTCGTTGGGCTCGGTGTGCGAAATGATCGTCAGGTCGAAGTTCTTATCGGTGAACACCTCACCCAGCCACTGCGCCCATTCGAGGTTGGTGACCTCGGTCTTGATGCCGACAGCGGCCAGCTGCTGGGCGATGATCTCGCCGCCACGGCGGGCATAGCCCTCGACCGGCGGCAGTTTCAGCGACAGCGTCAGGTCGGTCACGCCGGCCTCGGCCAGCAGCGCCTTCGACTTTTCCGGGTCGTAGGCCGACTGGGCGGTCAGGTCGACATAGTTCGGGTTCGCCGGGGACAGGAACGTGCCGATCGGCGTGCCATAGCCGAACATGGCGCCATCGATGATCGCCTGCCGGTCGATGGCATGGGCAATGGCCTGACGAACCTTCACGTTGTCGAGCTTGGCGTTGTTCATGGCGAGGATCGTCTCGCCCTCGGTGGCGCCGATCACCACGCGGAAGCGCGGATCGCCCTCGAACTGCGCCACCGTCTCGGGTGCCGGGAAGTTCGGGAACGTATCGACGTCACCGGCCTGCAGCGCGCCGAAAGCGGCCGTCGGGTCGGCGATGAAGCGGAAGGTCGCGGCTTCCAGCTTCACCGGGGTGCCCCAGTAGCTCTGGTTCTTTTCGAGCGTGATCGAGTCGCCCTCGACGCGATCCTTGAACGAGAACGGCCCAGTGCCGATCGGGTTGGTCTTGTTGGCCTCGGCGCTCTCAGGCGCCACGATCACCGCATCGCCCCAGGCGAGGTTGTAGATCAGGTTGCCGTCCGGCTGCTTCAGCTTCAGCTCGACCGTCGTCGGGTCGACAACAGTGACCGACTCGATCGAGGTGTAGAGCGCCTTCTGGGCGTTCAGCGAGCCTTCGGCATTGATGCGATCGAGCGAAAACTTCACGTCTTCGGCGTCGAAGGCGCTGCCATCGTGGAAGGTCACCCCTTCGTGCAGCTTGAACGTATAGGTGAGCCCGTCGTCGGAGATCGTCCAGCTCTCGGCCAATGCCGGCAGGATCGAGCCATCGGCCGCGAAGCGGGTCAGACCCTCGAAGACGTTGGCGTAGACCACCTCGTCAACCGCCGCGGCAGCTTCCGCCGTAGGATCGAGACTTGGCGGCTCCAGGACCAGGCCCACCTTCACGTCGGTGCGCGCCTGCGCGAAAGCCGGAGTCAAAGCGGTCGTCATTGCCAGGGCGCCGGCCAGAGCCAGCACAACCAGTGATGTGCGCATGATTATCCCTTCAGTTTCTTAGCCGCTCAACCCCGGCGGCTTGGGAGTGATCCTAGGATGCTTCCGCTCCGAGGTGAACCGGTTGCGTGAGCCGCAATGCAATCTCTGCGACCCTTTTTGGAGAAAGGGTCTGCTGCGCCTGACGCGGGCGCCGGCAACTCATTCGGGCCCCAGTAGATCGACCAGCGTCAGCGCCATCACCTTGGCCGCGTCGATCATATCGTCGACGCCCACCCATTCGTCCGGCTGGTGCGCCAGGTCGAGGATGCCCGGCCCGTAGGCGATGCAGTTCTTCAGGAGGCCAATGCGGTCGATGTGCTTCTGGTCGTAGGTGCCGGGGGAGACCACATATTGCGGGTCCACCCCCATCACCTCGCCGATGGCCTTGGCTACAGATCGGACGACCGGGGCTTCCTTCTCGGTCATGGTCGGGGAGATGGTCCACAGGTCGCGGATTTCGTAGCTGAACCCCTGCCGCTCGGCCTTCAGCCGCTCCAGCAGGTCCACCACCTCCTGCCGCACCTCCGCCGGGCTCTCCTCGATCAGGTAGCGCCGGTCGATGACGATACGCGCCGAATGCGCCACCACCGGCGCCGGGAAGCCAGTATAGCCCGCTTCCGGCTCGTTCTGGCCGCCATGGATCGAGTTAATGTTCATCGTCGATTGCCTGGCGCCGGGCGGCACCACCGGCATTTCAGTCCGCTTCTGCGTCAGCGCCGGGTAGAGCACCTCTTCGAACTGATGAAGCACCGCCGCCATGTGGCGGATGGCGCTGTCGCCGAGGAACGGCATCGAGCCGTGCGCGATTCGCCCGAACGTCTCGATCTCCGCCCACCAAACGCCGCGATGGCCGAGGCAGATGCGGTCCTTGTTCAAGGGCTCGGGGATGATGACGTGCTGCACCCGCTCCGGCGAGAAGTAGCCCTTCTCCGCCAGGTACGCGACGCCGCCGAAGCCGCCGGTCTCCTCGTCCGCCGTGCCCGAAATCTCGATGTTGCCGTAGAAATCCGGATAGAGGTCGGCAAACGCCTCGGCGGCGATGATCGACGAGGCGAGCCCGCCCTTCATGTCGCAGGTGCCGCGCCCGTAGACCCGGCCGTCGCGCAGTTCGCCGCCGAAGGGGTCGGTGGTCCAGCCGCGGCCGACCTCAACCACGTCGTGGTGCGAGTTGAAGTGCACCGTTTCGCCGGGATGCCCGCCCTCGCGCCGCGCCACGATGTTCCATCGGGGGTGCTTGTCGACGTCGCCGATCGCCCCCTCGGCGCGAATCAATTCAACTGCGTAGCCGCGCTTCTTCAAGCGCCGGGCGAGGTACTCGCAGATTTCGAGGTAGTTGTTGCCGGGCGGATTGATCGACGGAATGCGCACCAGGTCCTGGGTCAGCGCGATCAGTTCGTCGCGCCGCGCATCGATCTCGGCGAGCAGGCGGGGCTTCAGCTCGGCGGCAGGCAAATTCGCTGTAATCATCGTGTCAGCCTATGCGGTCCCCGTCGCCTGTCAATCGGCGGCTCGTCACACGAGGTGCGGCTTGTTGCACTTGCCAGCATGGCCCCTGCCATGGCCTGATCGCGTATGCCCTTCGTCCACCGCACTCCCGGCGCCGCCGACATCCTCTACGTCATGGCCGTTCCCGCCGAATATGGCCCTCACCTGCGCTCGCGCATCAATCCGGTGATGACCGGTGTCGGCCCCGTCGAGGCCGCCATCGTGGTCACCGAGGCGCTGAGCCAGCTCAAGGCTGCCAACAAGATGCCGGCTATTGTGGTGTCGCTTGGCTCGGCCGGCTCCGCGGTGCTCGAACAGACCGGCGTCTACCAGGCCACATCCGTATCCTATCGCGACATGGATGCGTCTCCGCTCGGCTTCGAGCCCGGCGTCACGCCCTTCCTGCACCTGCCGGCCACCCTGCCGCTCGGACCGTTCGTTCCGGGAATCGCCAAGGCGACGCTGTCGACAGGGGCCAACATCGTCTCCGGCGCCACCTATCAGCGAATCGGCACCGACATGGTCGATATGGAGACCTACGCCGTGCTGCGCGCCTGCCAGCGCTTCACCCTGCCGCTGATCGCGCTGCGCGGGATTTCCGACGGCGATGAGGAACTCGGCCACCTCGACGACTGGAAGCAGTACCTCCACATCGTCGACGAGAAGCTGGCCCACGCCGTGGACCTGCTCGAGGCGGCCATCAGTCAGGGCACGCTCGAATAGCTACTCGTGCGAGCTGTCGCGGGCGGCCTTGCGGTCGCGACGGGCGCGCTGCCAGTTCTGCCACTTGCGCTGCACCCAGAAGCTCAGCCGGTTGAGCGGCCCCTGCAGGATCGGCAGGTCCAGCGCCAGCAGGAACGCGCCCAGCGGCAGCATCCATACGCCCAGCACCGGCAGAAAGCTGAAGATGCCGCCCAGCATCAGCACGATGCCAAGCGGGATTCTCACCCAGCGCGAACTGGGCTGCCGGATCCAGCTCAGGAACCCGGACGAAGCGGGAATGGACCGGCCGATCCGGTCGAACTGGCGGTTGAGGCGTGCTTCTTCTTTGCTCATCGTCATCTCCCAGATCGCCGATTGCAGCGATTTCGGTTTTGCCGGCCGCATAAACAACCACGCGATGATGTCTAAATTGCACCGCGCGCGCTCTTGAAAATACGTGATGTCCATATCAGGCAATACGTATTTGCCGATCTGCGGCCTGGGCGTAACCTGATCTCCACATACGCAGGTGGCGGTTTCGCCTACGCGCGAAGTGCCGTCGCCAGTTCCATTGGGGAGAGATGGAAATGGCCGACTTCCACGTGCTGACCAATGCCGGGGACCACCTCGACATTCCAGAGGTCCGGCGACTGACGCTTGGTGACCTGTTCGCGTCGCTGGCGGAGGGCTGGCACGATTTCTGGCGCAAACCCTCGCATCTGGCATTCCTTGGCCTGATCTACCCGACGGTCGGGGCAGCGCTTGCGGTCTGGAGCTCGGGCAACAACTCCTGGCCGCTGCTTTTTCCCCTCATCACTGGCTTCGCCCTGATTGGCCCGTTCGCCGCGCTGCCGATCTACGAGATGAGCCGCCGGCAGGAACTCGGGCTCGACACCGAGTGGAGTGCCGCTCTCGATGTGTTCCGCACCCCGGCCTTCGCCTCCATCGCGGCGCTCGGCGTGTGGATGATGGTGGTCTTCACGCTATGGCTGATGGCCGCCCAGTTTCTATATGAAAGCCTCTATGGTTCCGGCTCGCCCGCCTCGCTCACTGCCTTCGTCAATGAGGTCGTCGGCACACCGCAGGGACAGGCGTTGATCGTGTGGGGCAATCTCATCGGCTTCGGCTTTGCCGTCATCGTTCTTGCTACTTCGGTGATCGCCATCCCGCTACTGCTCGACCGGGACGTGGGAGCTGCTGTCGCGCTACAGACCTCTGTCCGTGTCGTGCGGCGCAACCCGATCGTCATCGCGGTCTGGGGCATGCTGGTGGTTGCAGTCCTCCTGCTTGGCGCGCTGCCCTTGCTGGTGGGTCTGGCGATTGCCGTGCCGGTGCTCGGCCACGCCACGTGGCATCTCTATCGCAGGGCAATCGTCCCAGCCGGGGACGACGTTAACACCTCGTTAACAAATTGCCTGCAATCTGGTCTCGCTTAAGTAGAGGGCAGGCAGCTCATCCCGACCGGGGATGGCCCCTGCCCTCGCCCATTCAGGAACCCTGCAGGGCACAGCCGCGTTAGCGCTCCACACCATCAGGAGCGTCACCATGGCCTACGACCTGCCCTTCCTCGATCACTCCACCCAGCGTCGGCTGAACCGACAGGTGTCCGGCCTGTCGCGCGATGCCGGGCACATCACCGACCTGCTGGCGCGCTTCACCGCAAACGCCGGACGCGAGGCTCAGCACTACGGCCACGATCTGGCAGATGACGCCTGGCAGACGGGAAGGGTTGCCGCGAAGGCCATCGGCAAGCAGGCCGTACGCGCCGGCCGTGCCGTCGGGCGGGATCCGGTGCCCGCCGTCATCGCAGTGGCGGGGCTGGCGTGCCTGCTCACCCTTGTCGCGTCGTCCGGCCGCTCGTCGCGCCGCCGCCGGTAATGCAAACCAGCCCTTAACCCGGCTGCACGTATTTTAAGGGCCTCGGGCGGCGTCAGCCCGGGGCTCCTTTTGTACCTGCTTTCCGGAGTCTGTGTTGGCGGTATCGCTCAAGCTGCTTGTGGCAGCGTCCCTGTTGACAGGTTCGCTGGCCGGGTGTGCCACGTCCCCGTTCGGCGGCCTGTCCTCCCGCGATTGCATGGCCCGCGCCATGTACTTCGAGTCCAATCGCTCGAGTAACGATGGCATGCTTGCCGTCGGCACCGTCGTGATGAACCGCGTGGCCGACAAGGCTTACCCGCAATCGGTCTGCGGCGTGGTGGGACAGAAGAACCAGTTTGCTCCGGGCGTGCTGAGCAAGCCGATGAAGGAGGGCACTTCGAAGGCCCGTGCCTACGCGGCCGCCGACAAGGTGCTGCGGGGTTCCCGGCACCCGAACCTCGGCAGGAACGTCAAGCATTTCCATACCGCCGGGTACAAGTTCCCCTACAACAACATGTACTATGTGCTCGAAGCGGGCGGGAACAGCTTCTACGAGAAGCGCAAGGCCGGCACCTTCAACAACAACCCGTTTGCCGAGCTGGCCAACTGGTAGTCCGCTAGAACGTGATTCCGAACACGTTGCCGACCACGAACAGGGCGGCAAAGATCATCGCCCACAGCACGCCCCAGACGATGACGATGGCAAGGACGCCCGTCACCATGCCGATCACCATCCACACCCCGTCTCGCGCCAGCAGCCCGAGTGAAATGATGCTCACCGCCAACGCCGGCAGCATGTTGCCCAGCGGGATGGGCAGGAACAGGATGGCCGACAGGACGAGGCACATCAGTCCGAGCACATAGACGAACGGCCGGTGTCCAACGAAGCTGAGCCGCGGCTTCATCACGCTCTCGGCCCGGTGCAACCAGGGCGCCACAGTGGTGATGATCTTCTTGAACTCGCCCCGCTTCAGCGAGCGATTGGTGATGATTGCCGGCAACCACGGCTTCATCCCAAGCATCAGCTGCGCCGTGAGGAACAGCAGCGGTGCGCCGAAAACGGTCGAAACCCCTGGCGGCAGCGGCAGCGCCACCGGGACCGCGAAGATGAAGATTAACGCTCCGAGCGCCCGCCTCTTCAGCAGACCAAGCAGGTCGCCGATCGAGATGCGATCCTCTTCAGGACCGTTCGCAATCTCGGCGAGAACCGTCGAGAGCCGGAAATCCGCGCTCGCCTGATCCTCGCCGGTGACTTGTTCGGTGTCGATATTTGCCATCGTGGCGGATCATGCCCAGCGATTCTGTCGTTGGGCAACCCATCACGTTGTTGTCAGAAGTCGCCGCCCATATCGAAGTCGCCGCCGCCGAAATCGTCGCCACCAGCGTCGCCGCCGGTATCTGCCGAATCCTGACCGGCATCGGCCTCGGCATTGCCATCCGCTGCATTGGCCGCGCCCGCCCCGAACAGCGAACCGATGGCGCTGCCGAGCAGCACGCCGCCTGCTACGCCCAAGGCCGTCTGCATCGCGCCGCCGAGGAATCCTCCGCCGCCGAAGCCACGCTGCTGCCGCTGGTCCTGGCCGTCGTCAGCGCCACGATCCCACGGGCTGCGCTGCCGGGCCGGCTCGCGACGCGCTACCTGCGCTTCCAGTTCCTTGATGCGGGTTTCCGCCGCCTCGAGCCCCTGCTGCTGCACCACGATGGTCTGCGCCATGTAGTACGGCGCATTCGGCAGCCGGGTGATTTCGGCGCGAATCAGCTCCTCGGCCTCGCTGTCGCGCGGCGGAGCGCGGTGCTCGGTTTCGGCGAGGCGGTCGAACAGGCCCTCGATGGCGCGGCGATCTTCAGGGTTCAGCATCTTGGTCTCCGATGTCGTGCGTCACTGCGACGTTCGGGTATGAGATGGGGACCACGTCCCGGCCCGGCAATGGCTCCGTCGGGCAAAATCGGACCGGCGGTCCCCTGCCATGCACGCAACCCCGGTTGACTTGGCCGGCAGGACGTTCACCTTCTTCCCCAGCAGCAGAGGCGATCATGTCCGACGACGACATCCCCGAAGACAGCAAGCTCACCCGCACGAAATCCCGCTGGGCCGCCCTCGGCAAGTTCCTGACCGGCCAGAGCGCCCGACCCGAAGACGCCCGCCTGCCGCCCGGCCAGCACCTCGTCAAGAACTGGCCCATCCTCGATCTGGGCCAGACCCCCAGGGTGCCGAAGGACGTCTGGCGCCTCGACATAGCGGGCGAAGTCGAGCATCCGACCACCTGGGACTTCGCCGGGCTGATGGCCCAGCCGCAGGTCAGCAAGGTCACCGATATCCACTGCGTCACCAGCTGGTCGCGCTACGACAATCGCTGGGACGGTGTATCCACCGAACAGCTGATCGGCGCCGTCGGGGTCAAACCCGAAGCCCGCTTCGTGCTCCTCAGCTCCAACGACGGCTACACCACCAACATGGCCATCGAGGATTTCGCCCACCCCGATGCGATGGTGGTCCACAGCTGGGAGGGTCGGCCGCTCGAACTCGACCATGGCGGCCCGGTGCGCCTCGTGGTGCCGCACCTCTACTTCTGGAAGAGTCCGAAGTGGCTCAAGCGGATCGAGTTCGCCACGCAGGATCATCTGGGGTTCTGGGAACTGCGCGGCTACCACAACCACGCCGACCCCTGGACGGAAGAGCGCTACAGCTGAAGCGGCCGGAGCAGCCTCGCCAGCTGCCACCGCTCCATCCGGCGCTCCACACCCGTCGCGCGCCGCAGTGTCAGCCTGGCATCGGCGAAGTCCATCTCGATCGTCAGCACCCCCAGGCTCGGCGGGGCGCCGGTCGGCGCAGTCCGCCGCACGACGCGCATGACGGTCACCGGCCGTCGGCGACCCGGCAGTTCCACGGCCAGTTGCAGGGTGGAGCCAGCCCGCTCGAGCATTCGCTGCACGCTGCTCGCATCTGAAGTTGGGCCGATGATCACGGGCGATGCCACCTTGTGATAGCTGCCGCCGGACTGCCGGCGCGCCGCAGTCGTACCGGTGAGGTATGCCGGCAACTGGTCCCGCATCAGGTCGTGCGACGCGCGGATCAGTGCGGCGTACCAGTCGGTGAAGTGCCCGCCGCTCTGGCTGAAGGGCACCGCCTGCTGCGCAACGATGTCGCCCTCGTCGATTCCCCGGCTCAGCACATGCAGGGTAACGCCCGCATCCGTGTCGCCGCGGCCGTCGAGCAGCATGGGCAGGTAGGGCGAGGGTCCGCGATACTCCGGCAGCATCGCCGGATGCACGTTCACCGCTCGCGCACCGAAATGCGCGAGCAGGTTGTCCGGAACGATCATCGGCGTGGCGCAGGTGATGAGCACATCGGCGCCCGTCGCTGCGGCCGCATCGACCACCTCCGGCCACTTCGACAACCAGGGAACGGTCACCGCCTTTATGCCGTGCCGGGCAATCAGGCGAGCCGGGCCCAGCCGCGGCGCGCCAAACTTGTCCTGGGCGAGGCCAGGCGCCGCCGACCAGAACTCCGCGACCTCGTTGCCGGAGGCTAGCCAACCGGCAAGCGCACCCGCCGTCAGCGGACTGCGCATGCCGATGAACAGGGCTTTGGCCAAGCGTCAGGCCCCGAGGAAGTCCCCCTTGCCGACCGGGACACCGTTCTGGCGCAGGATCGCGTAGGCAGCGGTGAGGTGGAAGAAGATCTGCGGGATGGCGTTGTTGAGCGCGTGGTCGAGCGCCGGCAGCTGCTTGTCTCTCACCGTCACCATGCCGTCTTCCTTGCCCGCCAGGTCCGCCTCGGAGAACGTCGCGAGGTAGGCGAGCGCCTTCTGGACGCGGCCGCGCAGCTGCTCGATCGTCGTCTCGTTGTCGTCCCAGCTCGGCGGGGTCTGGCCGGTCAGCCGGGCCATCAGGAACTTCACCCGGTCGGTCGTCGACTGCACCTGGAAGCTCAGCGGCAGCATGTCCGGCGCCAGCCGCGCGGCGGGAAGCACCTCCGGCTTGATCTTGCGTTCGACCGCATTGGCCTCAGCCTTCGCCAGGATGGCGTCGAGGTTGTTGAGATAGCGCGTGAACACCGGAACGGTGATCGCGTACATCGAGATGGTCATCATTTTCCCCTGAGAATCAGCCGTTTTCCGGCCGGTTAAAAATTCCTGGCGCTACCAGCTGTCGAGCACGCTGCGCTCGCGCGGATCGGGCTGGCGAAGCGCCGGCCACGTATAATCCTCGGGCGTCACGACGTCGAACTCGAATGTGTCGATCGGCGTGCCGTCGATCGACACCTCGATCCGGTGCGGCCCCAGTGGGTCGTCCGCAGCTACGCACCAGCCCTTCGAAAACCAGCCGTCGGAGGCAATTTCGGGCACGAAAGTCGACGTCGCGGTGGTGTTGTCGGCACTGATCTCCACCCCGTCATCGGGATTGGTCGAAAGGTCACCCCAGTCTGCCAGCGGCTCGGGCAGGATCAGCCGCTCCTCGGCCGATTGCACCGCCTGCGCATCGGCGAGCTGTATCCACCAGGTGTAGCAGGCATTGGCCGCCAGCAATGGCACTCTGTCCTCCGACAGCCGGTGCTCAACGCCGCCATACTGGAAGGTAACCTGGAAATCCGACTCGATCATCTCGGCCGCGCCGGCAGAACAGACACCCAGGGCCAGGATGGACGCGGCAACAGTGACAGTCCTGACCAGCATGGTCTCTCCCCGGATCGTGCTCCCGCGACCATAGCTCGGTCTCCCGGCTGCCGAAAGAGGGCCTCGCCAGCCGCGCCGCCTCCGTCCCACTACATAGTCGTGAGGGACCGATGGCCAACAAGACGCAAGCGAACCCCCGCCTCGCGGATGTCCGCTCAGTCGGTGCCACCGGAAATCGGCGGGACGTAGGCGACGTCGAGGTCCCACGGGAAGAAGATCCAGGTGTCCTGGCTGACTTCGGTGATGAAGGTATCGACCATTTCGCGGCCCTTGGGCTTGGCGTAGACGGTGGCGAAGTGAGCGCCCGGCAGCATGTCGCGCACGGCGCGGGCGGTGGCGCCGGTATCGACCAGGTCGTCGACGATCAGGATCTTGCCGCCGGCCTTGGCCTTGTCGAGGATATCCTGCGAGATCGACTTCAGCACCTTGATGCCGGCCTGGCTCTGGTGGTCGTAGCTCTTGACCGCGACGCTCTCGACGACGCGGATGTTGAGCTCACGCGCCACGATCGCCGCTGGCACGAGGCCGCCACGGGTGATGGCGACGAGCGCATCGAACGGACCGAGGGGCTGCAGCCGCCAGGCGAGCGCCCGGCTGTCGCGGTGGAACTGGTCCCAGGTGACGGGGAAGGACTTCTGCGCGGACTGGTTCAATTCGGGTCTCCTTGCGGCCCCGCCCAAAGCCATTCGGTATGGGCCGGACGAAAATCAGTAGGCCTCGACCTCTTCGGCGAGACCGGCATTGGCGTGCGCGACCGCGACCATCGCCCGCACGCGCTCGGCGGCAAGGGCAAGGCGGGCTTCATCGGGGGAGCGGAGGACCAGTTCGGTCATCACGCTGGTCGACCCCATGCGGGGATAGCTGCCCATCTTCACATCCGGAAACTCGTCCTGGATGCGGCCGAAGGCGGAGCCGATCGAGCCCTCGCCGACCCGGCAGCGGATGGTGAGCGACTTGACCTTGGCGCCACCCTCGAGCGTCGGCGCGATCGCCTCGAGCATGGCCTGCATGATCTTGGGCACGCCCGCCATGACGTGGACGTTGCCGATGCGGAAGCCGGGAGCGGCGCTGACGGAATTGACGATGAGGGTGCCGCCCTCCGGGATGCGCGCCATGCGCAGGCGCGCCTCGTTCACCTCGGTGCCGTTGGCCTTCCAGCGCTCTTCGAGCATGGCGCGGGCCTCGGGGTTGACCGGCAGCCCCACGCCAAACGCCTTCGCCACGGCATCGGCTGTGATGTCGTCATGGGTCGGGCCGATGCCACCGGTGGTGAACACGTAGGTATAGCGGGCGCGGACCGCGTTGATCGCGGCGACGATGTCGTCCTCGACGTCTGAAACCACGCGGACTTCGGAGAGCGCGATGCCGAGATCGGTGCAGAAATCGGCGACCGTGCCGATGTTCACGTCCTTGGTGCGGCCGGAGAGGATTTCGTCGCCGATGACGACGAGGGCGGCGGTGACGGTATCAGGCATGGCGGTGTCCGGGGGACTGCAAGGCCGATGCATTGCCTCAGGCCGGGCAGAGCGTCAAGCAATTGCCGCCGCTGGCCACAGGAGCGCAGGTATTCAGCACCGTTACGGTCTTTATTCCTGCGCCAAGCCCGCTTACCTTGCGTCGCCGAATGGAGCGCCGCCAATGATCACCTACGTCGAAGCCGAAGCCAAGAACCGCCGCACCTCGGGGGTAATCCCGCTGCATGGCGAGGCAGGCTTCGCCGGCATGCGCAAGGCCGGGCAGCTTACGGCGCAGGCGCTCGACCTGCTGGTCGATGCGGTGAAGCCCGGCGTGACCACGCTGGAGCTCGACCAGCTGGCCTACGGCTTCGCCCGCGACCACAATGCCATTCCCGCGACGCTGTTCTACAAGGGCTACCGGCACTCGATCTGCACCTCCATCAACCACGTCGTCTGCCACGGTATTCCCGATGAGCGGCCGCTGCGCGAGGGCGACATCGTCAACATCGACATCACGCTGATCGTCGATGGCTGGTACGGGGACAGTTCCCGCATGTATCCGGTCGGCGAGATCAGCCGGAAGTCGGAGCGGCTGATCGAAGTGACCTACGAGAGCCTCGCAGCGGGCATCGCGGCAGCGAAGCCCGGCAACACCACCGGCGATATCGGCGCGGCGATCCAGGCCCATGCCGAGGCCGAGCGAACCAGCGTGGTGCGCGACTTCGTCGGGCACGGCGTGGGCCAGCTGTTCCACGACGAGCCCAACATCATGCATTTCGGCATTCCGGGGACCGGCGCCCTGCTGAAGCCGGGGATGATCTTCACCATCGAGCCGATGATCAACCTCGGCCGCCCGCACGTCAAAATCCTCGCGGACGGCTGGACCGCCGTGACCCGTGACCGGACGCTGTCGGCACAGGCCGAGCACTCGATCGGCATCACGGCGACCGGCAACGAGATCTTCACCAGCTCACCAAAGGGCTGGTTCAACCCGCTCGACGCCCGCCGCTAGCCGTGGCCAAGGGGGGTGACGAAAGCGAGATCGGCAACGGCCTGGGCGAGGCCCCTGCCCCCATCGACCGCAACTCCGGTCATCGCGAACGCGCTCGCCAGCGCTTCCTGCGCATCGGCGAGGAAGCGCTCGACGACTACGAGCTGCTCGAGCTGATCCTGTTCCTCGCCATTCCCCGGGTGGACACCAAGGGGCTGGCCAAAGAGCTGCTGGCGCGGTTCGGCACCTACTCCAGCGTGCTCAGCGCCTCGACCGAACGGCTGGCGGAGGTGAGGGGGATCAGCGAGGCGACAGCGACCAACCTGAAAATCATCCAGGCCGCGGCGCAGCGCTTCGCCCGCGACCGGGTGCCACGCGACATGCCGATCCTCGGCTCGTGGCAGGCGCTGATCGACTATGTGCGGACCCAGATGGCGTTCAACGACATCGAACAGTTCCGCATCCTGTTCCTCGACAAGAAGAACCGGCTGATCGCCGACGAGGTGCAGCAGGCCGGCACCGTCGACCACACGCCGGTCTACCCGCGCGAGGTGATCAAGCGGACGCCGGAACTGTCGGCGACGGCAATCATCCTCGTCCACAACCACCCCTCGGGCGACCCTGCCCCGAGTTCGGCCGACGTGCAGATGACGCGGCAGATCAACGACATCGCCCGGCCGCTGGGGATCACGGTGCACGACCACATCATCGTCGGGCGGACCGGGCACGCGAGTTTGAAGGGGCTAAAGCTGATCTGAGGTGGCGAAGGTGCTGCGCTCCGCGCCGACCCCTCATCCGCCCTTCGGGCACCTTCTCCCACAGGGGGAGAAGGCGAACTGGCGACGACTTCCCTTCAGCAACCACCCCCGCTGCGACTCCATAGCCTTCTCCCCCTGTGGGAGAAGGTGGCGGCAGCCGGATGAGGGGTCGTTTCAAGTAACGCTGGTCTGGCCGTCTGCCGTCTTGCCCTGCACCCGCGCCCGCACCGCCTTGGCCCACCCCTTCAGCCGCGCGTTGGCCTTGATGCGCTGGCGCAGCACCTGCCACGTCCGATGCCCCTCGCCCGCGATGGAGCCGAGCGTCGTCAGCGGCACGTAGTGGTGGCGGACGGGGATCTGCACGTTGCACCAGTGGCGCTTTTCGTCGGTGAAGCCGGCGCCCATGTCGAAGGTGCGATAGCCGGCGTCGAACACCGACTGCATGACGCGCAGCAGGCACTGCTTGCCCGGCGAGCCGGTCTGGATGGTGGCGTCGTCGCTCATCGACGAGATGAGGCAGAAGAGCCGCGTACCATGGGCGACGTTGTAGCGGACGGCGACGATCTCGCCGTCGAGCCGGAGGACGTGGAGGCGAATCTCGACGCCCGAGCCCTCCGCGACACTGGCATCGTAGAAGGCGCGAACCCCGTCGCAGGTGAAGGGATCGGGGACGCCCATGGTGGCGAAGCGGGCGGCGCGCTGGCGGAACATGATGTCGAGGATGGCCCGGGCTTCGGGGCCGTTACGGACCTCTTCGAAACTCGCGGCGCCGAGCGCGTCGAGTCGCTCGCCCTGCTGGCGGTCGTGCTTGCGGCGAGATTTCGAGCGCTGCGTCTTGTCCGCTTCTTCCCAGCTTGAAAACTGCGCACGGTAGAGGGTTTCGGCGGCGACCGAGCGGCCGAGTTCGGCGAACAGGTCCGCGCCGTTGACCGTGAGTTGCGGCACGGATTTCAGGTAGATCAGGTCCGCGCCCGACAGGCTCTCGAGCATGGCGGACCAGAGCGCGGCCCGCTCGACCGAACCAAGGCGGGCCAGCCGGGCGATATCGACGAGCGGCGCGTTGCAGCCCACATGCGGGCCGGGGAACCAGCTCAGCAGCGTGACGCCGCGCGCCTTGCGACGCCACAGCGGCAGTAGCGCGACCGGCTGACCCTCCATTTCGGCGACGACGTAGACCTGGTCCTCGGCGGCGATACGCTGCGCGGCGACCCAGGCGCGGGTGAAGCCGAGGCTCTGGCCGGGCGATTCGATTTCGCCCGCTTGGAGGCGCAGCCAGAGCGGCGCGGCCTGGTCGAGATCATGCAGGATGTGGACGGCGACGACGGGCACGCCATGGGCGCGCGGCAGCCGCGCTACCGGAGCGTCATCGATCAGCGCGGTCATCGACATCGGCAAACCCCTCGTTTCCGGCGCCGACAGTCGCGGGCACGGGTGAACGCGGGGTTGAAATTGCCGTGATCTCACGGGGTATTGGGAGGATTGCTGCGCGAAGGGTTAAGCGGCGCTTACCCGAACTGCTGCAGGACCGGGAAGGTTTCGAGGAACCAGTATGAGATGCGGGTGAACTGACCGGTGAGGAACAGCAGGCCAGTAACGACCAGCAGCCCGCCCATCACCTTTTCCACCGTGCCCAGATGCTTCTTGAAGCTGGTGAAAAACGTCAGGAACGGTCCGATG
>CAIMLX010000273.1 GCA_903842455.1 uncultured Hyphomicrobiales bacterium
ACGCTGACGCTGATCGAGGATTTTCCCATCGTGCGGCAGGGCAAGCAGATGACCAGCTACCAGCTCTACTGGGGCAAAGGCTACACGCCGAGCTACTGAGCGAGCGCCAGCAGGTCGGTGGCGAGTTGGCGGAGGCGGGTGGCGGCGGTGTCCGACAGGGCGCGGTAGCGGGCGACCATGGCGTCGCGTTCGGCCGGATGCTCGAACAGATGCAGGACGGCGTCGGGGAGCTCGGCGGCCGAGGCGACCTGCACGGCGCTCTGCATCTGCTGCAGCGACTGGTCGAGGGCGCGTTGGCGTTCGACGTGCGGGCCATAGAGGCTGGCGGCGCCGAGTTGCAGCGGTTCGCTGAGATCGTGGCCGCCGATGGGGGCAAAGGTGCCGCAGACGATGCCGAGCTCGGAGCGCGCATAGGCATCGGCGAGGGCACCCATGCGGTCGAGCCAGACGAGCGTGGCATCAGTCGCGGTGATGTCGTCGACTACAGCGAGATCGGCACCAAAGCGGCGGTGCAGTTCGGCGACGGGGATGCGGCCGGGATAGCGCGGGACGAGCAGGATGCGGCGGGCCGGCCGGCGGCGGCGGAGTTCGGCGATGGCAGGGGCGAGGGCATCGAGTTCGTCAGCGTGGATATTGCCGAAGGTGATGGTCGGCCGGGTGCGGTCGGGTGGCGGCAGGTTGCCGAGCGGGGCGAGCTTCAGGTTGCCGCCCAGTTCGAGGCGGTCGGCGGGGACGCCGAGTTCGCGGTAGCGGCCGAGCGTTTCGGCATCCTGCGGGTAGATGCGGCGGGCCTGCTGCAGGGTACGCCGGGCGATGGCGGGGAAGCGCTGGTGGCGAGCGAAGCTGCGGGCGGAGAGCGTGGCGTTGACGACGACGACAGGCACCCCTGCCGCTTCGGCAGCGCCGAACTGCGCTGGCCAGTACTCGGATTCGACGAGCACCAGCAGGGCCGGCTTCAGCTGCTCGAAGAGGCGGGACTGCTCGGGCAGCGTGTCGAGCGGCATGATGAAGCTCGCCTCCCCGCCTGCCGCACGCTTGATCCGGGCGTAGCCGGAATAGGTAGTGGACGAGAGGACGACGGAGACCGTGGGATCGAGGGCCAGCAGCTGCTGGCGGAGCAGTTCGGCGACCTTCGCCTCGCCGGCCGAGACGGCGTGGATCCAGATGCGGCGGGAGTCGACGGGTTTGGGCAGGACAGGATGGTGGCGCTTGCGGAGCCAGTCGGCGCCGCCTTCGTCGGACTTGCCGAGCGGCGAGACGACGACATAGTGGAGCCAGCTCAGCGCCTCGATCAGCGCGCCATAAGCCTGCCAGCCGAACGAGTTGCGTTGCCGCATACGTGCTCCCTGCCCTGCCGCGCGGGCTCGGTTTTTCGCGCTTTCGAACCGGAAAAGTCTGCAACTTTTCCTGAAAGCGCTCAGGTGCGTACCGGTTGCAGCAAACCGGGGCAAGCTGCTAAGCCAGCCGATATGCGTTACCCGATCGCCATCGATGCCGGCCTGCAGCAGCTTGCGCTCGACGAGGCGCGGGGCGTTGTGCGGCTCGAGGCGGCGGCGCTGGAGCAACTGGCGGAAACGCTCGACGGCAACTTCGTGGCGCTGGTTGAGCTGATCCGCAAGGCACCCGGCCGCGTGGTGTTCTCGGGTGTCGGCAAGAGCGCGCATATCGCACGCAAGGCGGCGGCGACGCTGGCCTCGACCGGCACGCCGGCGCAGTTCGTGCATGGCGGCGACGCTAGCCACGGCGACATGGGGATGATCACCACCGCCGACGTGGTGGTGATGTTTTCGAAATCCGGCGAGACCCGGGAACTGGCCGACCTCGCCAACTACTGCGTGCGCTTCGACATTCCGCTGGCGCTGGTGACGCAGAAGCCCGCCTCCCGGCTGGGGCTCGCGGCCAACATCGTGGTGGCGCTGCCCGAAATGAGCGAGGCGTGCGGGATCACCGATGCGCCGACGACGTCGACGACGATGATGGCGGCGCTGGGTGACGCGCTGGCGGTGGTGCTGCTGCGGCGGCGCGGCTTCAAGGCATCGGATTTCCATGTCTTCCACCCCGGCGGCACGCTGGGCAGCGCCTTGCTCACCGTGGGCGAGGTGATGCATGCAGGTGAGGAGCTGCCGCTGGTGCCAGGCTCCGCCAGCGTGGCGCACGCGATCCTCGAAATGACCTCGAAGGGATTTGGCTGCACCGGGGTAACGGATGAGGCGGGGACGCTGATCGGCATCGTGACCGATGGCGACCTGCGGCGGCACATGGCCAATGGCCTGCTGGAGCAGACGGCAGGTGAGATCATGACGGTGGCGCCGCGCACCATCGAGGGGGCGGAACTGCTGACCGAGGCGCTGCGGCGGATGACCGTGCTGAGCCCGCGAATCAGCGCGATCTTCGTGGTCGAGGGCGCGGTGCCGGTGGGGATCGTCCACCTGCATGACTGCCTGCGGGCGGGCGTGGCGTGAGCGAGCTGATCGTCATTCCGGCGCGCTGGGGTTCGACCCGGCTGACCGGCAAGCCGCTGCACCCGATTGCCGGGCGGATGCTGATCGAGCGGGTGGCTGCTATCGCGATGCTGGCAGCCCGCGAACTGGGCGGCGACGTGCTGGTGGCGACCGACGACGTGCGGATTCTCGACACGGCAAATGCGCTCGGGCTGCATGCGGTGATGACCTCAGAGGACATAACCTCCGGGTCGGGCCGGGCGCTCGCGGCGCTGCAGGCGACCGGCAAGGCCTACGACCTGGTGGTGAACCTGCAGGGCGACGCACCCTTCACCGCGCCCGGACACATCGTCGAGATCGTCCGGGCGGCGCGCGACAACGGCGCGGATGTGACGACGCCGGTGGTGCAACTCGACTGGGCGCGGCTCGAAGCGATGCGGGTGCACAAGCTCTCGACCCCGGCAAGCGGCACGACCTGCATCGTCGGGCGGGACGGGCGGGCGCTGTGGTTCTCGAAGGCAGTGCTGCCGTTCATGCGCAAGGAAGCCGAACTGCGCGAGGCGCTGCCGCTGTCGCCGGTGCTGCAGCATATCGGCCTCTACTGCTACCGCCCGGCGGCGCTCGAGGCATTCGAGGCGGCGGCCCCCTCGCACTACGAGGTGCTGGAAGGGCTGGAGCAGTTGCGGCTGGTGGAACTCGGCATGGATGTGCGGGCGGTGCTCGTCGAGCCGGCGCGCATCACCATGAGCGGGGTGGACAGCCCCAGCGACGTGGAGCGGGCCGAGCGGCTGATCGCCCAGCATGGGGACCCGTTTGTGGACTGGCGCGCATGACGCGGCTCTACATCGTCCGGCACGGCAACACCTTCGAGGCAGGTGAGCCGCCACGGAGGATCGGCTCGCGCACCGACCTGCCGCTGACGGCGGCGGGGCTGGCGCAGGCCGATGCGCTCGGGGCGCACTTCGCCAAGCTGGGCGTTCGGTTCGCGCGGGCGCTGTCGAGCGGGTTGCAACGCACGCAGGCGACGGCGGAGGCGATCCTCGGACGGCAGCCCCATCCGCTCGTGCTCGAGACCGCGGACTTCCTCGCCGAGATCGATCATGGGCCGGACGAGAACCAGACCGAGGATGTGGTGCTGGCGAGGATCGGGCGGGCAGCGCTCGAACTCTGGGACATCGAAGCGGTGCCGCCGCCGGGTTGGGACGTCCGTCCGGACTGGCGTCGGAGCGAGTGGCAGAAGTTTGTGGCCTACGCGTCCGAATTGCACCGCGATGACGCGATCCTGCTGGTCACCAGCAACGGCGCGGGCCGCTTCGCACTCTCGGCCTTCGGCCTCAAACCCGGTGGAAAAGCCCAAGGGGTGAAGTTCCGCACGGGGAGCTACGGGCTGGTGCAGGCTGGCGGGGGCGGCAAGTTCCGGCTACTGGAATGGGACAAGCGGCCAGACCCTTCTCCCTAGCTTTCCACGAGTGCTGACATGAGCGACGTTTCGATCCGTGCCCCTTCCGGCCGTGAGGTCGTTATCGGCAGCAGGCAGCCGCTGGCCTTCATCCTCGGCCCCTGCGTGATCGAAAGCCGCGACCATGCGCTGCGGACGGCGACTTTCCTCGCCGAAATCGGCGATAAGCGGGGGATTCCGCTGATCTACAAGTCGTCGTTCGACAAGGCCAACCGCACCAGCGGATCGAGCTTTCGCGGCATGGGGATCGAGGAGGCGATGCCGATCCTCGAGGCGGTGAAGCGCGAGACCGGGTTGCCGGTGACCACCGACGTGCACGAGCGCGAGCAGTGCGCGATCGCCGCCGAGGTGGTGGACATCCTGCAGATTCCCGCCTTCCTCAGCCGGCAGACCGACCTGCTGCTGGCCGCCGCGGCGACGGGCAAGGTGGTGAACGTGAAGAAGGGGCAGTTCCTCGCGCCCTGGGACATGAAGAACGTCGCCAGGAAGCTCGATGATGGCGGCGCCTCCGGCGTGCTGCTCACCGAGCGGGGCACCAGCTTCGGCTACAACACCCTCGTCGTCGACATGCGCGGCCTGCCGATCATGGCGGAGACCGGCAAGCCGGTGATCTTCGATGCCACCCACTCGGTGCAGCAGCCGGGTGGACGGGGCGATTCGTCGGGAGGGCAGCGCGAATATGCGCCGGTGCTGGCGCGGGCGGCGGTGGCCGTGGGGGTGGCCGGCGTGTTCATCGAGACGCATGAGGACCCCGACAATGCGCCGTCGGACGGAGCGAACATGATCCCGCTGAGCCAGATCGATGCGCTGGTGGCCGAACTTATGGCGTTCGACCAGATCGCCAAGGCGCGGGCGTGATGGCGGCGGCGATGACGACAATGCCGCGCTACGTGCGCTGGGCGGTGTGGGCGGTGGTAGTGCTGCTGTTCGCCCTGCCCTGCGTGATCGGCCGCAACGTGACCTACCTCGCCATGCTGGCGGGGCTGGTAGCGATCCTCACGCCATCGGTGCTGATGGCGCGGCAACTGGCCAGCCGCAACCCGGTCGACCTGATGCTGACCGGAGTGTTCGTGGCGCTGGCGCTGGCGTTCGCGATCACCGCGGAAGATGCGCGGGACCTGTCCTACATCCTCAACTTCTCGCCGCTGCTGCTGGCGGTGCCGCTGCGCTGGCAACTGGAGCGCGTGGCGCGGCTCGATGGCGCGGTACTGATCGGCTGGCTGTCGCTGGCGGGAACGATCGGGGCGACTGGACTGGCGATCGTGCAGATCGGCGTGTTCGGGCAGTCGCGGGTGGGCCAGCCCTACATGAACACCTTTCACTATGCCAACACGACGATGCTGCTCGGCTTTTTGACGCTGGGAGGCTGGTTCGCACCGGGGACGCACCGGCGCTGGCCGTTCCTGCTAGGGCCGGTGATCGGCATTGCCGCCGTGCTGGCGAGCGGGACGCGCGGGGCGATCCTCGCGGCGCCGGTGCTGGTGCTGGTAGCGTTCGCCTTCGCGCTGGTGACGGCGCGGCGGAAGCAGCCGATCGTGCTTGCGGGGATCGCGGGGGTGGTGCTGCTCGGGCTGCTGGCGCTCGCGGCGCCCTACCTGGGGTTCGGGCGGACGCTCGAGGCATTCAGTGCCAGCACCAGGGTGCTGAGCGGCGGCGAAGTAGACAGCAACATCACCGAGCGGTTGCAGATGTGGATCGGCGGGTGGGGGGCGTTCCTCGCCTCGCCGTGGGTCGGCCATGGCTGGGGCGACATGGTGCCCGCCACGTACCCGTTCGTCGACCCGGCCTACCTGCAGAAGATGTACGGCTTCCGGCATCTGCATAGCGGGCTGATCAGCTTTGCGGCCGGGGCGGGAATGGTCGGGGTGGTCTCGTTCATCGTGCTGTCGGTGCTGCCTATCGTGGCGGTCCTCTACACGCCGCGTGATTCGCAGTTCGTCAGCCGGCTCTACCTGGCGGTGACGATGTGCGCCGCCTACGCGGTGTTCCAGCTGACATTCCTGCTGATCGGCTTCGACTTCCACACCGTGCAGTACACCTACATGACCATGGTGTTCGTGGCGTTCGTGCGCGATCCGGCGCCTGCGACTCAGTCGGCCGTGGGAAACGCAGCGGTGGGCTCGGAGACGACGAAGGCGGTGTAGGTATCGATGGCCCGACCAGTACCCCGGGTCAGCGTGCCGACCGCCTGGACCCGCTCGAACCAGCGGCTGGGCGGGGCCTCGCCCTGCACGAGGAAGAGTGCCGGAAACGCTTGCGGAAAGCGTTCGGCCGGCGGGATGTACCGGTAGCGGTGGGTGTCGCGAAGGCTGCGAACCGGACGCGGGTCGTGCGCCGCCCGGCCATAGAAGTAAAGTTCACCGGCGAGGCGATAACTCCCATCGGTCACGATGGACCGGGCGTCGTGGGCGTCGGCGAGCTGGCGGACTTCGGCGGTAAGGGTGCTCCAGCCGCGCAGCATCCGGGTGCGGTCGGCGATGCCGAAATCGAACGGTACGAAGATGGCCTGCCAGGTGACAAACCCGAGGAGGGCGAGGCCCATGGCGGACTGGGCAGCGATCAGCGCGGTCGGCCAGAAGCGGGATCGCAGTGATACAACGACCCACGCGGCGACGACCGTCATCATCGGCAGGACCGGCAGTGGCCAGTTGGCTTCGACCCGGGAATGCAGCGAGTGGACGAGGAAATAGAGCAGCAGCGGCAGGCTGGTGAGGATGGGGAGCGACAGCCGTGCACCAGCCTTGCCCGAATGACCGATGGCCCACGCGGCGATGCCGAGCAGCGAGCAGACCATGAGGATGGGGCCTGTTATCGCCGCCTGCGACAGCAGGAATTCGGGCACCAGTTCCCCCGGCTTGCCCTCGCTGATGACGAGGCGGACGCCCTGAAACAGGAACGACCGCCACTCATGCGTCGCCTGCCACCAGAGGACCGGGGAGAAGACGGCGAGGGCCAGCAGGCCGCCGGCCCAGAGCTGCCAGGAGCGCAACTGGCGACGGCCATCGGGGGTAAGGAAAAGCCAGGCGACAAGGCCGATACCGAGCCAGGCGTTGGTGTATTTGGAGACGAGGCCGAGTCCGGCCAACAGGCCGACGGCCAGCCACCAGTTCGGGCGAGCGCGCGCCGTGGCTTCGGCGGCGGCCCAGACGGACAGGGTCCAGAACAGGGCGGATGGGGCATCGGGCGTCGCGACGAAGCTGGTCGCGGCGGCGAGACTGAGGCTGTAGAAAATCAGCGCTACCGCGGCGGCGTCGCGATTGGGCACCAGCAGGCGGGTGGTGCGCCAGAGGGCGGCAGCGATCAGCAACTGGGCGAGGAGCGCAAAGGCGCGGACGCCGAGGACGGTGGGGCCGAGCAGCATCTCGCCGGCCCAGATGCCGAGCGCCACGCCCGGCGGATGATCGAGGTAGTCGAGCGAGGGCCAGCCGGCCCAGAATGCGTAGTAGGCCTCGTCGCCATCGAGATCGAGCGCCAGCGCCAGCCAGAGGCGACCAAGCGCGGCGAGGACGAGGACAGCGATGGCGACCATCTCGAGCCGGGTGAGGCGCTGCGGGACGGTTCGGGGGGTGTCGCTGTCGGTCATCGGAACTTGCCTGGACATTGCTAGCGCCGTATCGACGTGATGGCTTCATAGACCAGGACGCCGGGGGACTGAACCTTGTTTGATATGACGCCATGCCGCAGCAGATCGTAAGCCTGTGGATTGGCGGCGGGCTCGGCACCATCGAGCGGCTGAGCCTGCGCTCGTTCGTGGCGCAGGGGCACCCGGTCGCGCTCTACAGCTACTCCGAAGTGACGGGCGTACCGCCGGGAGTGGAGCGGCGGGATGCCGCCGAGGTGCTGCCCGAGGCGATGGCGATGCGGCTGCGCTACGCAAACGGCTCGTTCGCGCTGTTCTCGAACATGTTCCGCATGGAGTTGCAGCACCGCGGACTGGGCCTCTGGGTGGATGCCGACGTGGTGGCGATGCGGGCGCTGGATATCGACGGGCCGTTCGTGGTGGGGCGCGAGTCAGACCGCTTCCTCAATGGGGCGATCCTGAAGCTCAGCCCCGATTCGCCGGTGCTGCGGGACTGGCTGGCGATGGCGGGGAGTGGCAGGGTGCCGCCGTGGCTGCCGTTCCACCGAGCGCCGAAGGCATGGGTGAAGCAGGCTTTCGGGGCATCGATCCATCCGTCGGAACTGCCGTTCGGGACGTTCGGACCGAAGTCGATCACGGCGCTGGCGGCGCGGCATGGGCTAACGGACACGGCGCAGCCGGAGCCGGTTTTCTATCCGCTGCATCCACGGCAGGCGGAGCGGCTCTACGATCCGACGCTCAGCCTCGACGATATCGTGACGGCGGAGACGCGGACGATCCACCTATGGAACGAGAAACTCGGGGCGCTGAAGAAGACGGTGCCGCCGGAGGGCTCGATCCTCGCCGAACTGCTCAAGCGCTATCCGGAGTAGCGATGAACGGCGCCAGCTCGGGGTCGCGGGCGGTGAGGATTTCGAGCACGGTGCTAGCGAGATCGCGCGCGGCGCGGGCGCGGGCGGCGATGATGCGGTCGCGGTCCGGGGCGGGGAGACCGTTGGCGGCCAGCCAGCCGCCGAAGCCGGGGGGCGTCGCAGCGGCGAGGCCTGCGGTGCCGATGACGGCATGGTCGGCCCGGAGCGCGGCGAGGCGACGGGCGTAGCGGCTCTGCGGATTGTCGGCGAGGTCATAGTTGGAAAAGCCGAACTCGGGCTTCAGGTGCTTGAGGTGCCAGTAGGCGAAGCCGCAGAAGCGGCGCGGCATGCCCGGATGCTGCAGGCGCTCGAAGCGGCGATCGTGCACGAAGTAGGTGTCGGGGCGGACCGGGAAGATCCAGTGATCGCCGGAGCCGGCGAAGGGCTCGCGCGCCAGGATGCCGAGGCGGCCGGTCGTGTCGCGGGCAAGGTTGAGGCCGGAGAAGCAGGCGAGTTCGCCCTGCCCTGCCCGGCCGGCGCGGACCTCGGCGACAAGGCGGGCGGTGGCATCGCCCATCGCCACATGGTCGTCGTCGAGCTTGGTGGCGTGGGTGTAGCGGGTGCGGCTGAGGGCGAAATTGTAGTAGTTGACGAGGCTCTGCGCATTGTCCGGGGGCGTGGTTCGGTGACCATCGCTGCCCGGCGGGAAGACGCTGGGGAGGTAGTGCCAGACCCGGAGCCGGTCGCCGAACTCGTGCTGCAGGCGTGACAGGATTTCAGGCGTTTCGTCGGTGCAGCGGTTGTAGACGGCGACGATCTCGTCGTAGTGGCCGATATGGCTGCGGATGGCGGCTTCGAGGGAATATGCCCCATCGCGGATGCGCATGAAGGCGCTGATGCCGGGGCGGCGGTCGCCGACCTTTAGGTCGCCGGGGGTGAAGCGGTAGCCGTCGACGGTGGTGGCGCTCATTGGCGTGAAATTTGACTCGCATTCGGTCGAACGATAGCAGACCGGGACCATGCCGATTGCAGACCGGCAAGGATCCGAGGCACGCCCTGACGCATCCAGACGGCATTCCCCATAGCGATTCATCCACCGCGGGCATAGCCCCGCAGGCGGTGCGATGGGCGCTGGTGGTGATTGTGGTGGCGACGGTGTTGCGGCTGGTGGTGGCGGCACTGCTGCCGCTGGGCGAGGACGAGGCCTATGCCATCGGCATCGCCCGGCAGTTTTCGCTGAGCTACTACGATCACCCGCCGCTGCATTTCTGGCTGGTCGGGGGCTGGGCGAAGCTGTGGGGCGACGAGAGCCTGTGGCTGCTGCGGCTGCCCTTCGTGGCGCTGGCCGCAATGTCGTCGTGGCTGGTCTTCGTGCTGACGCGACGGCTGTTCGGGGACGCGGCGGCGGTGTGGGCCGTGGTGCTGTTCAACGTCGCGCCGGTGTTCGGGGTGGCCCACGGGACGCTGGTGCTGCCCGACGGACCGCTGCTGGCGGCGAGCCTCGGCGTGGCGGTGGTGCTGGCGCGGATCGTGTCCGTCGACGATGGATCGCGGCAGCTCGGCAGGTGGGCGCTTGCGGGAGGGCTGGCAGGGCTGGCGCTGCTGTCGAAGTATCATGGCGTGCTGCTGATCGCCGGTGCGCTCGGCTTTCTGCTGACGACACGGCGCCGGCGCTGGCTGGCGACGCCGGGGCCATGGCTCGCGGCGGCCATTGCGGTGGTGATGTTCACGCCGGTTATCGTCTGGAACTGGCAGAACGAGTGGGCCTCGTTCGTCTTCCAGGCGGGCCGTGGCGATGGAACCGGGTTCAGGCCGCTGGGGCTGGTGCAGTCGCTGGGCGGGCAGGCTGCATACCTCCTGCCGTGGTTCCTCGTTGCGATGGCGATCGTGTGGGTGCGAGCATTGCTCGGTGGCCCGAAACGCGAAGGACGCTGGCTGCTGGCCTGCCTCGCGACGCTGCCGATTGTCATCTTCACCGGGCTGACGCTGCGCAGCCCCGGCTTGCCGCACTGGCCGATGCCGGGCTGGGTGTTCGTTCTGCCGTTGCTGGGAGAGGCGCTGGCCGGGCTGCGGTCGTGGCTCAGGGCGGCGAGTCGCGCCGTCGTGGCCTTGACGGCAGTGGCGGTGGTCGGGCTCGTCGGTGTGGGCATTGCGCAGGCCCGGTGGGGGCTACTCGACCTGCAATCGGACCCGACGGCCCTGCTGCAACCCTGGGACGAGCTGAAGGGACAGCTCGCGGCGCGGGGGTTGCCGGCGGACGAACGGACCTTTATCGCGACGCGCAACTGGCGGCGGGCGGGGCAGCTCAACACGCTGTTCGGCAAGGATGTGCCGGTGCTGTGCCTGTGCGGTGACCCCAAGCACTTCGCCTATGCCAAACCGCCCGCCGACTACGCCGGCTGGACGGGCATCCTGATCGACGTACCGGTGGCGCTGCGGGACTTCGAGCTGACGGGCCAGTTCGCAGCACTGACGCCAGCCGAGGATGTCAGCCTGACCAAGGCGGGCAAGGTGATGTATGGGCTCGACCTGCGCGTGGGCACTGGCTTCCGGCCCTAGGCTTCGGGCGCCGACTCGACCTGCCCGACCATGCGGGAGGCGCGGCGGCTGAGGGCGGCGACGGGCTTCCAGCGGCGATGCATCCAGAGCCAATGGCCGGGGCGAGCGCGGACCTCGCCCTCGACAAAGCGGTTGAGCTCGGCGGTCATCTGCACGACATCGCCGTCGTCGTTGCCGGTGCGGGGGTAGAGCAGCGCGGGGTAGAAGATCACCTCGAAATGCGAGCCTTCGCCGCGACGGACCGACATGGGCAGCACGGGAATGTCGAGTTTGCCTGCCAGAGTCGCCGGGGCGTGGGTGGTCATGGCGTCCTTGCCGAAGAGCGGCACCGGGATGCCTTCGGCCAGGTGCTGGTCGATCAGCATCACCACCGGCTCGCCTTGCCGCAGGGCGGAAAAGAGCTGCCGGGTGCCCTCGGAGCCTTTCGGAATCTGCCGGTGCGTTCCCATGCCGGCGCGCTTCTTCTCAATCCACGCGGCGACCCAGGGATTGTTGGGCGGACGGGTGACGGCGGAGAACGGCACCTTGAGGTGGTGCAGCGCGATGCCGACGATCTCCCAGTTGGAGAAATGGCCAGTGGCAATGATCATACCCTTGTTCAGGGCGCGAGCCGCCTCGAGGTGCTCGAGGCCGGTTACGGTGAAGCGGGGCCATGCGTCTGACGCGACGAAGCGATCGAGCAGTGCGATCTCGGCGATGATGCGGCCGAGATTCTCGTAGCTCGCCGTGAGCATGGAGCGGACTTCGGCCTCGTCGAGCGCAGGATAGGCGGTGCGCAGGGTTTCGATGGTGGTGCGGCTCTTGCGGCCGAGGGGAGCCAGCACTGAGCGCCCGAACCAGGCGCCGATTTTCGTGGCGCGATCGATGCCGAACGGACGGAGCAGACCGCTCAGACCGAACAGCACCGCCGCGTCGAGCCGATAGCGCTGGCGCTTCCAGAAACCAACCTGACGTTCAGCGGGCATCAGCGGGGCTTGAGGCCGTGGCGCTCGAAAGCCTGATGCGCTGCCTCGGCGTTGGCGTAGGGCTCCTGCCGGTCGACGTTCCAGTAGGTGAGTTCGTCGAGCGGGATGGGCACGCCGGTGATGGCGCAGCGCACGAAGCTGCCTGGGCGGACCACGAGATAATCGGCATCGAGGTAGCGAAGTTGCGCCTCGGAGGGGGAGAAACTCTTGTCGAATATGTTCACTTGGCACTCCCGCCTGGCCGTCCTGCGCTGCTGGGCAGCATATAGGCCAGCCGGTAGCGAATGCAAACCAGCCGAGAGACTGACGGCATTCTGAACGCTCCGCTGGGCGGCGGTTCAGCCTCACGGTCGTAGCGTGGCCTTGCTGGGGCGAAACGGTGCCCCGATCCTTGAGGGGCTAAAATGATCAAATCCATTCTCGGCGCCCCGGTGCTGGGCTCGATGCTGGCAGGCGGCGTGGCCGTTGCGGCAGAAACATACGATCTGGGCGGCGCAGCGATCGGCGTGCCGAGTGTCGTCTGGTACAAGCCGGGCGGCACTGACGCCGTGGCGGTATTCGTGCGCGGCAAGGACGGGCACATGTATGCCCAGGTAGGCGACGGCGAAGGCGGCGGCTGGACCGGCTGGGCGGCGATCGGCGAGCTCAAGCTGAAATCGGACCCGGCCTGCGTCGCCACCAGCTCATCGGTGATCGACTGCGTGGCGATGGGGCCGAACAACAACATCTACCGCACCCGGCACAACGCCAAGGCGTTCACCTGGAGCCAGTGGGAGAACCTCGGCGGCTACGGGACAGGGGCGCCGGGGATCGCACGGACGGTGAACGAGGACGGCGACCTGATGCTCGACGTGTTTGTCTCGGGCCCGAACAACCTGTTGTTCCTCAACGCCTTCGATGGCGACGAGTGGAGCGACTGGCAGAACCTGGACGTGACGGTGGGGGGCGCCGTCGCCTGCACCGACATCCTTGTGGTGGGAGCCCATTGCTACGACACCTCGGGCGGCACGGCTGTGCAGTTCTCGGACCTCACCCGCACCAGCGGTGACGACGTGCTGATCGCCGACCTCGGCGGGCAGGTCAACGGCAAGGCAGCGCCAGTGGTGAGCGGCAAGAAAGGGAACAATCTGCATGTGTTCGTGAACGGCCCGGGAAAGCGGCTTTGGGTGAAGAGCTGGAACGGGCAGTTCTCGGACTGGATGCAGCTGCCGGTGGCGATCGGCTCGGGCGCGCCGGGATGCGGAATCAAGAAGTCCGGCGGGGACGTGTGGTGCGCCGTGGTAGATGGCGGCAATGGGCCGGTGACGGCGGTGTGGATCGGCGAGGACGAGCTTTGAGCTGATCCGGCCTGGTGGCGTTGAAGGGGCGGCGCTTGCCGCCCTTTCTGTCTCTAGAACAGGCTGGTCTGTTCGGCGACGTCTGGGGTAACCCTCGGCCGACGCCTTGGTACCGGGCCGCCGCCGATGGTGGCGGGAAGCGTGCCATCAGACAGCATGAGGTGGACCTGGTCGCCGGCCTTGACCTGGCCGGTCTCGCGCACGATGTGGCCGTCGTCGTCGGTGACGACGGCGAAGCCGCGGGCGAGGACGTTCTGGTAGCTCACCGTGGCCAGCAGGTTGCCGGTGGCGAGGAGGCTCTGGCGGCGGGTATCGAGGATGCGGGCGATGGTGGGCGGCAGACGCAGCGCCAGGGGTTGCAGCCGGCTGCGGGAGTGACGGATTTCGGCCTGCAGCGCCTTCGGCGACAGGCGGGCGGAGGCTGTGGCGAATGCCGCGCGGCGGCGTTCGAGCACGCGCGTGACGGAGGCTGCGGCCCGGCGGCCGGACTCAGCGAGGCGGGCGTCGAGTTCGCGGGTACGCTGGCGGAGGAGCTGCAGGGTGAGGCGCGGGGCGGTTTTGCCCAGGTCGATGCGCTTCTTCTGGCCGGCGTGGCGAAGGGCGGTGTCGAGGTTGGAGGCGGCGTGGTCGAGACGCTGGCGGGCGGTGGCGAGCAGGTCGGCTGGGCGCGGCAGGCCGGCGCTCGCGGCGCGGTAGCGATCGCGGGCGTTGGTCGAGATACGCCGGGCAGCGTGGCGCTCGCGAACACCCAGGTCGTCGACATAAGCGATGAGTTCGGAGCGGACAGGGACGGCGGCCTCGGCGGCAGCGGTGGGGGTGGGCGCGCGCCAGTCGGAGGCATAGTCGACGAGCGTCGTATCGGTCTCGTGGCCGACGGCGGTGATGGTGGGGATAGCGCTCCCGGCGACGGCGCGGACGACGATCTCTTCGTTGAACCCCCAGAGGTCTTCGATGGAGCCGCCGCCGCGGGCGACGATCAGCACATCGGGGCGCGGGATCGGGCCATCGGGCGTGAAGCGGTTGAAGCCTTCGATGGCAGCGCTGACCTCGGCGGCGGCGGTTTCGCCCTGGACGCGGACCGGCCAGACGATGACGTGGCTGGGAAAGCGATCGGAGATGCGGTGCAGGATGTCGCGGATGACGGCGCCGGTGGGCGAGGTGATGACGCCGATGGTGCGCGGCAGGTAGGGCAGTTCACGCTTGCGCTCGGTGGCGAAGAGGCCTTCGGCGGCGAGCTTCTTGCGGCGATCCTCGAGCAGCGCCATCAGGGCGCCGGCACCGGCCGGTTCGATCTGCTCGATGACGATCTGGTATTTGCTCGAGCGCGGAAAGGTGGTGAGGCGGCCCGTCGCGATGATCTCGAGGCCTTCCTGCGGCTTGAACTTCAGGCGCGCGAAGCTGGTCTTCCAGACGACGGCGTCGAGGGCGGCGTTCTCGTCCTTGAGGGTGAAATAGGCGTGGCCGGAGGAGTGGACGCCGCGGAAGCCGGAGATTTCGCCACGGACGCGGACATGGCCGAACTCGTCCTCGACGGTGCGCTTCACCGCGTTGGCAATTTCGGAAACGGTGAATTCGGCGGCGTTGGTGAAGGGTGCGGACATGGGTGAGAGGTGCGGCACGGGGGTGAGTCCGTCAAGTCTGGTGACGGGCGGCGGGGGATGCTAGAGGGGCGCAAACGCATCGCAAGCGATGCAACCCCTCATCCGGCTGCCGCCACCTTCTCCCACAAGGGGAGAAGGCGACCACTCGAACGTCGAGGAAACCTGCATGCGTGTTGTAGTCATTGGATCGGGTGGGCGCGAGCATGCGCTGGCGTGGGGGATTGCGAAATCGCCGAAGTGCGAGACGCTGTTCGTGATGCCGGGGAATGGCGGGACGGAGACGTTTGCCGAGAACGTCGCGGTGGACATCACTGACCATGCGGCGGTGGTGTCGTTCGCGAAAGCCAACGCTGTGGATTTCGTGGTGGTCGGGCCGGATGCGCCGGCGGTGGCGGGTCTTGGCGACGACCTGCGGGCGGCGGGGCTACTGTGCTTTTCGCCATCCAAGGCGGCAGCCCAGCTCGAGGGATCGAAGTCGTTCACCAAGGCGCTGTGCGACGAGGCGGGTGTGCCGACTGCGGGGTACGGGCATTTCGACAACGAGGCTGACGCGCTCGCCTATGTGCGGAAGCATGGCGCGCCGATCGTGATCAAGGCCGACGGGCTGGCGGCGGGCAAGGGCGTGACGGTGGCGACGACGCAGCCCGAGGCCGAGGACGCGGTGCATGACTGTTTTTCGGGCGCGTTCGGGGCATCCGGGTCGAGCGTGGTAATCGAGGCGTTCCTCGAAGGCGAGGAAGCGTCGGTGTTCGCGCTCTGCGACGGGACCGATGTGGTGCTGCTGCCGAGCGCGCAGGACCACAAGCGGGTGTGGGACGGCGATCGAGGGCCGAATACCGGCGGCATGGGCGCCTACTCCCCTGCCCCGGTGATGACCGACGAGATGACGGCGCGGGTGCGCGACGAGATCATCCTGCCGTCCGTCAAGCGGATGGCAGAGCGCGGGACGCCGTTCACCGGCGTGCTGTTTGCCGGGATCATGGTGACGGACACGGGACCCAAGCTGATCGAATACAACGTGCGGTTCGGTGATCCGGAGTGCCAGGTGCTGATGCTGCGGCTGCAATCGGATCTGCTGGAACTGCTCGTCGCAACGGCAAGGGGCGAACTGGCGTCCGTTACGCCTGTCTTCAGCGACGAGGTGGCGCTGACGGTGGTGGTGGCGACGAAGGGCTACCCGGTGGACGTGCCCAAGGGCAGCGAAATCCGCGGCGCCGAGGGGCTGGATGGTCCGGATATCATGGTGTTCCACGCCGGTACGCAGCGACGCGACGGCCGGCTGCTGGCCAATGGCGGGCGGGTGCTGAACGTGACGGCGCTGGGCCGGACCGTCGCCGAGGCGCAGGCCCGCGCCTATGCGGCCGTGGACCGGATCGACTGGCCCGAGGGCTTCTGCCGGCGCGATATCGGCTGGCGCGCGGTTGAGCGCGAAAACGTACGTTAACTCCACGTACGTTTGTGGAACGCACGCGGCCGCGAAGGGCTTATAAAGGGACCGAGATCAACCTGCGTCCCAACCGTGAAACACGAGCTTCCAGTGCCTGCTCCGTTGACGCCGCTGCAAAAGCGGGGCCTCGAGATCGTGCAGAGACTCAGGGACGAATACGTCGAAATCCCGCGCCAGCGGGGCAGTGACCCCAGGATCGGGGTGGCGCTCGGCGGCGGATCGGCGCGGGGCCTCACCCACATTCCCTTCATCGAGGCGATCGACGAGTTGGGGCTCAAGCCGCATGTGATCGCCGGCACCTCGATTGGCGCGTTGATCGGCTCAGGCTGGGCCAACGGGCAGAGCGGCGCGGAACTGCGCGAACACGCGCTTTCGGCACTCGGCACATTGCGGATCATTACCGGTCGGCTGTGGGGGGCGCAGGTGCGCAACCTCGGCAACTTCTTCAACATGCAACTCGATGCGCGCCGGGTGGTGGATGCATTCCTGCCCGAGCCGTTTCCGGAGACGTTCAGCGAGCTCAAGACCAAATTCTACGTTGTGGCGACGGACTTTCAGAGCTGGCACCAGGCGGTGTTCTCGGATGGTCCGCTGCGCGACGCGATTGCCGGGTCGATCGCCATTCCCACGTTGTTCAAGCCGGTGCCGTTCGCCAACCACCTGCTGGTCGATGGCGGCGTGGTGAACCCGCTGCCACTCGACCAGGCGGCGGCCGATACGGACATTCTCGTCGGCATCGACGTGAACGGCGATCCATCGGAGCAGCAGTTCCACAAGGCCAACCACAGCCCCGTCGATGTGTGGTTCGGCTCGGCGCAGATCATGATGCACTCACTGACGGCGCATATGATGGCAGCCTACCCGCCCGACATCTATGTCCGGCCGCACCTGGGAAACTTTGCGGCGCACGAGTTCTGGCGGGTGCGCGAGATACTCGCGCATGTCGAGAAGGACAAGGACAACCTGAAGCGGTCGCTCGAACGTAAGGTGGAGCAGTTCATCCGCGGCCAGGAACCAACGAACCGGGCGGAAGAGCGGTAAGCGGGCGCCGAGTGCGCTGACGCCCCGTCGACCACGGGACGCCCTTCCCCGCTTCGCAGGGGAGGACCACCGGCTACCTCAGCGCCTTGAAGAACTCACGCAAGAGCTCTGATGCCCGACGTTCGCCGATGCCCGAGATGACCTCCGGGTGGTGGTGGCAGCTGGGGCTGTCGAACAGGTGGACGCCATTGTCGACGGCGCCGGCCTTGGGGTCGGCGGCAGCGTAAACGACCCGGCGGAGGCGGGCGTGGGCGATGGCGCCGGCGCACATGGCGCAGGGCTCGAGCGTGACGTACAGGTCGCAGCCATCAAGGCGCCCGGTGCCGCGGGTGGCAAGGGCGGCGCGGATGGCCTGGAGCTCGGCATGGGCGGTGGGATCGGCGAGCTGACGCATGCGGTTGCGCTCGGCAGCAAGGATGCGATCGCCCTCCATGATGACCGCGCCGACCGGAGCTTCACCGGCAGCGGCGGCTTCGGCGGCGAGATCGAGGGCGAGGTCCATGGGGCTGGGCATGATTGAGGCTTAGCATTTCGGGTGGTCAACGACCAGCGGACGGCCCCCTCCCGCCTCCCCCATGAAGGGGGAGGTGAAGAGGTGCGCGTCGCGGTGGGAGTGCCCTATATTGGTCGCCTAGGAGAATCGCCCTTGCCCATCCGTCAGCTTCCCGAAGACCTGATCAACCGGATCGCCGCAGGCGAGGTGGTGGAGCGTCCGGCCAGCGTCATCAAGGAACTGGTCGAGAACGCCGTCGATGCGGGAGCGCGGCGGATCGCGATCACGACGGCAGGCGGCGGCATCGGCCTCATGCGCATCGAGGACGATGGCGTGGGGATGGATGAGGCGGACTTGCTGCTGTCGGTGGAGCGACACGCGACATCGAAGCTCGACGATGACGGGCTCGATGATATCCGGACGCTGGGGTTTCGCGGCGAGGCGCTGGCGTCGATCGGGTCGGTGGCGGAGCTGACGATCTCGACGCGGCAGGCCGACGCGGAAACCGGGCTGCGGCTTGCTGTGCGGCACGGCGCGAAGTCGCGGGTGGTGCCGGTGGCGATGAACCGGGGCACCATCGTGGAGGTGCGCGAGCTGTTCGCCAACGTGCCGGCGCGGCGTAAATTCCTCAAGTCGGAGCGGGCGGAAGCGGCGGCAATCACCGATATCGTCCGGCGGCTGGCGATGGCCAATCCGGATGTGCATTTCGTGCTGGATGGAGCGGACCGATCGGCGAGCAACTGGCCAGGGCGCGACGGGAACGGGGCGCTGAGGGCGCGGCTCGGCGACGTCATGGGTGCCGAGTTCGGCGAGAATGCCGTGACGCTGGCGATGGCGCGGCACGGGATGGTGGTAACGGGGCTCGCCGGGCTGCCGACCTTCACCAAGGCGAACTCGCTGAGCCAGTATTTTTTCGTCAACGGGCGCTCGGTGAAGGACAAGGTGCTGGTGGGAGCGGTGCGGGCGGCCTACGCGGACTTCGTGTTCCGCGACCGGTTTCCGGTGGTGGCGCTGTTCGTGGCGGTGGAGCCGGCAGACGTGGATGTGAACGTGCACCCGGCGAAGGCGGAGCTGCGGTTTCGCGATGCCGGGGCGGTTCGCGGTGCGGTGATCCGGGCGATCGGGGAAGCGCTGGCGGCGGCGGGGTATCGGGCGGCGAGTACAGTGGCCGAGGATGTGGTGGGGGCGTTTCGGGTGCCGGAGTTTGCCAGCCCCGCTGGGCCTTTCGAGCATAGCTCTCAAGGCCTTCTCGCCTCGAATAGCTCCACCGGAGCTATTCGCCCTGCGGGACGGTTCGAAGCCCTTCACCCGCTTCGCGGTGGAGGACCACCCCAAGCCTCGGCTCTTCGATTCAGTGAGTTTGCCGAGCCGAGTGCGCGGTTCGAAGTAGCTAAGGAAGTCGCTGCCGTTGATTCGGAAGAGTTTCCGCTGGGGACGGCGCGGGCGCAGATGTTTGACAATTTCATCGTGGCGCAGAACGGCGACAGCCTTCTGCTGGTGGACCAGCATGCGGCGCATGAGCGGCTGGTGTACGAGCGGTTCAAGGCGCAGCTGGCGGCCGGGCCGGTGGCGAGCCAGATGCAGCTGATCCCGGTGGTGATCGAGCTTCCCGAGGATGACTGCGCGCGGCTGGAAGAAGCGGCGCCGGTGCTGGAGAAGCTAGGGCTTTACCTCGAGCGGTTCGGGGCGCGCGCGGTGGCGGTGCGGGAAACGCCGGCGCTGCTGGGGCAGGCGGATATCGACGGGCTGGTGCGGGACCTCGCCGACGGGCTTGCCGAATGGGATTCGACGGCGGCACTGGCCGACCGGCTCGAGGCGATCATCGGGCGGATGGCGTGCCACGGCTCGGTGCGGTCGGGGCGGCGGCTGAAGGTCGAGGAGATGAACGCCCTGCTGCGCGAGATGGAGGCGACGCCGCATTCGGGCCAGTGCATCCACGGGCGGCCGACTTACGTCGAACTGAAGAAAGCCGATATCGAGCGGCTGTTCGGGCGGACGCGGTAGGCTGGACAGAACTGGCGGACGGGCCCCTCCCGGCCTCCCCATGAATGGGGAGGTGCGGAGGTGGTGCGTTCAGGCAGTCGGCTTGATGAAGTGCAGGGCCGCGGCGCCGTATTCGCGGCGGTCTTCGAGGGTGAAGCCGGACGGCAGCACGATTTCGGTTTCGGAGGCTTCTTCCAGCACGATGGTGGCGTCGGGGCTCAGCCAGGCGCCGTCGCGGAGCGAGCCGAGGGCCAGTTCGCCTAGGCCCTTGCTATAGGGCGGATCGAGGAAGACCAGGTCGAACGGGCCCATGGTGCCGGCGAGGCCGAGCGCTGTGGCGTCGCGGCGCAGCAGCTTGGCGACGCCGGCAACGCCGAAGGCTTCGATGTTGTCGCGGATCAGCCCGCGCGATTCGGCGCCCGTATCGACGAACACCGCGCTCTGGGCGCCGCGCGACAGGGCTTCGAGGCCGAGCGCGCCGGTGCCGGCGAACAGGTCGAGCACCTTCACGCCATCGAGGTGGACGCCGATGCGGCTCGCGAGGATGTTGAACATCGCTTCGCGAGCCCGATCGGAGGTGGGGCGGACGCTATCGTCGGACGGCGACAGCAGCGCCTTGCCGCGGAATTTTCCCGCAACGATGCGCATGGCTTACGGACGCGGCTTGCGCGGCCCGCGCGGCTTGTCGCCACCGGGGCGAGCACCACCGGCAGGGCGGGCCCCGCCAGGCTTGCCAGCGTAGGGCTTGCCACCAGGCTTGCCGGCATAGGGCTTGCTGCCCGGCCGATCGCTGTAGGCAGGCTTGGTGCCGGCGGAGTACGTGCGGGCCGGGCGGTCACCGCCTTCGCGCGGCGGACGCGTGCCGTAGGGCTTCTTGTCGCCGTATGGGGGCTTGGTGCCAGCGTAGGTGCGCGCGGGACGGTCGCCATCGGTACGCGGGGTGTAGGGCTTCTTGTCGCCATAGGCGGGCTTGGTGCCGGCCGTGTAGGTGCGCGCGGGGCGATCCCCGTCGCCACGCGGGGCGTAGGGCTTCTTGTCGCCGAACGGGCGCGACGGACGATCGCCGGCATCGCCACGAGGCGCGTATGGCTTCTTGCCGAAGGCGGGCTTGTCGCCGAACTTGCGGGCGGGACGGTCGCCATCCTCGCGCGGGCCGCGGTTGAACGGCTTGTCGCCGAAGCTCTTGCGCGCGGGGCGGGCATCGTCGCCCTCGCCGGCAGCTCGGGCGCGGCCACGATTGCCGAAGCCGGGCTTGTCGGTGAACTTCTTGGCTCCGAAAGGCTTGTCGCCGAACTTGCGGTCGCCGTCGCGCGGCTGACGGTCGCCGAACTTGCGGTCGGCGCCGGGACGGGCCGCACGATCGCCGGCCGGCTTGTCGCCGAAGCTCTTGCGGGGACGATCCTCGGCACCTTCTTCACGCGGCTTGCGCGCCTTGGGGTCGTGGTGGGCCGGGCGACCGAAATTGGCCGCCGAACTGTCGTCGGGGTCCCAGCGCTTCTCGCCGGCGGGGCGCTGGTATTTCACCTCGTGCTCGCCCTCGGTGCCATCGTCGAAATGCACGACGCGGATATCGCGCTCGCGTTCGGGACGCGCCTCGGCTGGGGCGCGCTTGGGCGCACGGCCGGGGCGGTCCTGGCGCGGCGCGGCATCGCGCGCGGCGGCGGCGAGCGCCTCGGTCTCGTCGTCCTCGAAGCGGAAGTTCTTGTCGCGGGTGCGGCGCGGGCCGTCCCGGTCGAGGGTCTTGCCGGGTGCGGCAGCACGGAGTTTCGGGTTTACCGGCTTCTTCTGCGCGGCGACTTCCGGCATTTCGCTGTCGAAATCGGCGCCGGCCTCGTCAGCGAGGCGGCGACCGAGCTGATCGCGCAGCACGCGGGCGGGGACGGTCTCGATCGCGCCTTCGGGAAGGTCGCCGAGCTGGAACGGGCCGTAGCTGACGCGAATCAGGCGGTTGACCTGCAGGCCGAGGGCGGCGAGGACGTTCTTGACCTCGCGGTTCTTGCCTTCGCGCAGGCTCAGCACCATCCAGGTGTTGGAGCCCTGGGCGCGTTCGAGCTGGGCGTCGATCGGACCATACTGGACGCCGTCGAACTCGATGCCGTCCTTGAGGGCGTTCAACTGCTCCTGGGTGACCGAGCCGAAGGCACGGACGCGGTAGCGGCGGAGCCAGCCGGTCGCCGGCAGTTCGAGCACGCGCTTCAGGCCGCCATCGTTGGTGACGAGCAGCAGGCCTTCGGTGTTGATGTCGAGCCGGCCGATGGAGACGACGCGCGGCAGGCCTTTTTCGTCGAGGGCCTCGAAGATGGTCGGGCGGCCCTCGGGGTCCTTCTCGGTGACCACCAGACCGGCGGGCTTGTGGTAGAGCCAGACGCGGGTGCCCTGACGGGCAGCGAGCGGCTCGCCGTCGACCTTGATCTTATCGCTGTCGGAGACGTTGAAGGCCGGGGTCAGCACCTTCTTGTTGTTGACGGTGACGCGGCCGTCCTTGATCCAGCCCTCGGCGTCGCGACGCGAGCAGAGGCCCGACCGGGCAATGACCTTGGCAAGGCGGTCGCCGGCCATAGCGGTGGCGGAAAAATCAGGCATCGATGTCAACTCCTGCGGGACCGCCCCTCACCTGAGAGGCCGGTCAGCGCATCTTTCGAGTGGGCGGAGCCAGTGCCTGGCCCCGCGGGGGGTATCGGTCGCGCTGGAAGCGCTACTAGTTTGCCTGCGCGGCGAGAGCCTTGCGGATCGCCGGTGGGCACGAGGTGTCGTCGAGGGGCACGAGTTCGCCGTTGGCGGCGAGGCAGACCATGTCCTTGCCCTTGACGGTGGTGAAGTATTCCTCGGGGGGCAGATAGAGCGGACGAGGACCGCCCTTCACCTGTGCGGCGGTGAAGCGGGCCGTCAGCTGCCTGGCCTCGGCATCGGTCAGCGGGCGGCCATCGAGGGTGCGCAGGTCGACAACGCGCGCATTGCGCAGACGCTTGATGTCGTCTTCGCTGAGGTTGCGCGCATCGATGCGAGCGTTCGACGCGTCCTCTGGAAGCAGCGCCTCGTTGGCGGCAACATTCGATTCGACCGGCGGTGGCAGCGAGGCCGATTTGGGGAGAACCAGCGGGCCGCGCGGCTGGATGTTCTCGTCCTTTTCCTCGCGATCGAGCAGGCCCATGCCCTTCATCGTGTCGGTCATCACTTCGCGCTCGAAGGTGCCGATATCGGAAAGTGCGTTGGTGCCTTCGGTGGTGGTGCAGGCGGCGAGGCCAGACGCCAGAATCAGGGTCAGCGACAGCAATCCGGCACGCGACACGGCTTTGAAAACGGACTGCCGCCCGGACACCATATTCAGCATGTGACTTCCCTTAGCTCCCCGACGGGTCGGCCTTATAGACCATGGTGGGCCGTAAGGCCAGATTGAGGCACCTTTACGATCAGGATCTTGCCTTGCGGCCAATCCCCAGCACATCGAGGATCAGCAGCAACACCCCGGCCGTGATCGCCATGTCGGCGATGTTGAAGATGTAGAACGACCAATCCTGCCAGTGAAAGTGAAAGAAATCGGCAACGGCGCCATACAGCAGCCGGTCGATCGCGTTCGACAGCGCCCCGCCGATGACCAGCATGAGGCCGTAGCGGACGAGCGTATCGGAGGTGCGCCACCACCAGATGCCAAGCCCGACGATGGCGACGGCGGCGACGAGGCCGAGGACCCATACCGGTAGGTCGCCGAACAGGCCGTAGGAGACGCCGGTGTTCCAGACGAGGACGTAGTCGAAGAACTGGGTGACGGGGACGATTTCGCCGCCGCGCCAGTGGGCGAGATCGACCTGCGCAAACTTGTGGCCGCGATCGAGGGCGAAGGCGAGGAGGCCGAGAAGGAGGGATGGGAGGTGGACGCGGAGGTTCATGGGGACGGCAGAGCGCGTTGCTCCCCCCCACCCTTGATCCCTCCCCACCAGGGGGAGGGTAGCGAAGCTTGGGAGCGGAAGCGACCTAGCGGAGCTGGGGTGGGGGTGAGGGCGCCGGGTGCGCGAACGCCCCCTCCACCAGCCTTCGGCTGATCCGCCTCCTCCGCTATCGCGGTGGAGGACCCCGGCGTCGTCAGCGCATTCAAGCCGCCTGCCCCGCGGCCTTGAGTTCGCGCATGGCTTGCGCGTCGCGGAGGCTGAGGTCGGGGTAGTCGGGGTCGGTGCCGACTTCGGGCAGGATGCGCCAGGATCGGGCGCAGCGGGTGCCTTCGGCCTTGGCGAACACCACGGCGACGCCGTTGACCTCGTCGAGGCGGAAGGCGTCGACGGGGCCGTCGGCTTCGATGATTTCGATGGCGGAAGTGATCGAGACGTCCGCCATGTCGATGCCGCGGACGGCGGCCGCGAGGTCGGGGTCGGCGATGAAGACCTGCGGGGCGGCCTCAAGCGAAGAGCCGATCACCTTATCGCGGCGGGCGATCTCGAGGGCACCGGTGACGGTCTTGCGGACTTCGCGGACTTTTTCCCAGCGGGCAGCGAGCTTGTCGTCGAGCCAGGTGTCGGGAAGCTTCGGGAACTCGCGCAGGTGGACCGACGAGTCGTCGCCGGGGTGCCGTTCGAGCCAGGCCTCTTCCATGGTGAAGACCAGGATCGGCGCGAGCCAGGCGGTGAGCGCGTCGAAGACCTGGTCGAGCACGGTGAGGCTGGCGCGGCGGCGGACCGAGCTCAGCGGATCGCAATAGAGCGCATCCTTGCGGATGTCGAAGTAGAACGCCGACAGGTCGATGTTCATGAAGTTCGAGAGCGCCGCGACGATGCGCTTGTAGTCGTAGCTTTCGTAGGCCTCGCGGACGATGCCATCGAGTTCCTTCAGCCGGTGCAGCACCAGCCGTTCGAGCTCGGGCATGTCACGGTAGTCGACGGTCTCGTCGGCCTTACGGTGGGCGAGGTTGCCGATGAGCCAGCGCACGGTGTTGCGCAGCTTGCGGTAGCTGTCGACGGTGGAGTTGATGATCTCCTTGCCGATGCGCAGGTCGTCCGAATAGTCGGACTGGGCGACCCAGAGGCGCAGGATATCGGCGCCGTACTGCTTGATGACGTCCTGCGGGGCGGTGGTGTTGCCCACCGACTTGCTCATCTTGCGGCCTTCGCCGTCGAGGGTGAAGCCGTGGGTCAGGACGCTCGCGTAGGGGGCGAAGCCGTTGGTGGCGCAGCTTTCGAGCAGGGACGAGTGGAACCAGCCGCGGTGCTGGTCGGAGCCTTCCAGATACATGCCGGCCGGGAACTGCATGTCCGGCCATTTCTGCGGGTTGCGCAGGACCCAGGAATGCGTCGTCCCGGATTCGAACCAGACATCGAGGATGTCGTCGATCTTCTGCCACTCGGCCGGATCGACCGGCTTGCCCTCGTGGAGGGCGCCCTGGAGGAAGCGCTCCTTGGCACTGTCCTTGAACCAGGCGTCGGCGCCCTCTTCCTCAAAGGCCTGGCCGATGCGGTGGTTGACCTGCTCGTCGACGAGGATGGTGTTGGTTGCCTCGTTGTAGAACACGGCGATCGGCACGCCCCAGGCGCGCTGGCGGGACAGCACCCAGTCGGGGCGGTCGGCGATCATGGAGCGGAGGCGGTTCTGCCCGGCCTGCGGGTAGAACTTCGTCGCGTCGATGGCGGCGAGGGAGCGGGCGCGCAGGGTGTCGCCCGGCTTCCCCATGATGTCGCGGTCCATGTAGACGAACCACTGCGGGGTGTTGCGATAGATGATCGGCTTCTTGGAGCGCCAGGAATGCGGATACTGGTGCTTCACCCGGCCGCGGGCGACCATGGCGTTGCGCTCGGCCAGCGCGGCGATGACGCGGTTGTTGGCGTCGCCCTTCTTGCCGTTGTCGTCGATGATGCGGGCGCCCTCGAAGCCGGGGGCGGCGGCGGTGTAGAAGCCGCCATCGTCGACGACGTAGGGGATGGCGGTATCGATGCCGCGGGCCGCGAGGGCACGGCCCGAATCCATCCAGATGCCGAAGTCGTCGAGGCCGTGGCCCGGCGCGGTGTGGACGAAGCCGGTACCGGTATCGTCGGTGACGTGTTCGCCATCGAGGAGCGGGACCCAGAAGTCGTAGCCTCCGCCCAGCCCGCTAAGGGGATGGCGCGCTTCCGTCTTCGAAAGCGACGCGGCTGGAACGTCATCGATCCGCTCGTAACCTTCGACCTTGGCCTTGGCCATGACTTCAGCAGCAAGCTTGTCAGCGAGAATGTACTGGTCGCCAACCGCCGCCCAGTTTCCATCGGCAGCTGCCGTAACTCGATACAGCCCATAGCTAATCTTCGAAGAGTAGCTGATAGCGCGGTTGGCGGGGATCGTCCACGGCGTGGTGGTCCAGATGACCACATAGTTGCCACCAGTGTGCTCATCGCCGATCTGGATCGGGAACTTCACCCAGATCGTGTCGCTCTCATAGTCCGCGTACTCGATCTCGGCTTCGGCGAGCGCGGTGCGCTCGACGACCGACCACATCACCGGCTTCGAGCCGCGGTAGAGCTGGCCGCTCGCTGCGACCTTCATCAGTTCGCGGGCGATCTGGGCTTCGGCGTCGAAGCTCATGGTGAGGTAGGGGTTGGACCAGTCGCCGACTATGCCGAGGCGCTTGAACTCCTCGCGCTGGGTATCGACCCAGAACTGCGCGAAGGTGCGGCACTCGTTGCGGAATTCGTTGATCTCGACGTCGTCCTTGTTCTTGCCCTTGGCGCGGTACTGCTCCTCGACCTTCCACTCGATGGGGAGGCCGTGGCAATCCCAGCCCGGCACATAGGCCGAGTTGTAGCCGAGCATGGTCTTGGACCGGCTCACCAGATCCTTGAGGATCTTGTTGAGCGCGTGGCCGATATGGATGTTGCCGTTGGCGTAGGGCGGGCCGTCATGCAGGGTGAAGATCGGCTTGCCATGCCCGGCCGCACGCTGGCGGGCGTAAATGTCCATGTCTTCCCAGCGCTTGAGCCAATCGGGCTCGCGCTGCGGCAGGCCGGCGCGCATCGGGAACTGGGTCTCGGGCAGGAAAAGCGTCGCGCTGTAGTCAGTTTCCGCGCCGCCGGGTGCGTGATCGTTCATCGGACATGTACCTTGAAAGCTGCGGGCTTTTAGCAAGCGAGCGGGATGGGGGCCAGAAGGAATTGGGTGGGAGGTGAATCGGGCCGCCGGTGTCATTCCTGCGAAAGCAGGAACCCAGCTTGAAACCTGCGCTGGTGGAGAGGTGGGTCCCTGCGTTCGCAGGGATGACACACCTCAGTGGAGCGTTGTCGTCGGGGCTACCGGAAGAAGCCGAGCTTTGCGTCCAGCTCCGAGACCGGCTGGGTGGACTGGAGCTGGCGGCGGGCGATGGAGGCGTCGTTGTTGACGGCGGCGATCAGTTCGTCGAGGCCGCGGAACTTCTCCTGGCCGCGGACGTGGCCGAGCAGCGCCATTTCAAGCGTCTCGCCATAGATCATCTCGTCGAAATCGAAGATCCAGGTTTCGAAGGGCGGGCGCTCGTTGTTGAACATCGGCTTGCCGTAGCTGGCGACGCCATCGAGCAGGCGGCCGTTGAGGCGGGCGCGGACGGCGTAGACGCCCTGCTGCAGGCCGAATCCAGTGGGCGTGGGCACGTTGGCGGTAGGGAAGCCGAGTTCGCGGCCGCGCTGGTCGCCCTTCACCACGGGACCGGAAAGGTACCAGTGGTAGCCGAGCAGCTGGCTGGCGGCGACCGCGTTGCCTTCGCCCAGCAGGGCGCGGATGCGACTCGACGAGATGTGGTCGTCGCCCTCGTCGAGCATGTCGAGAATATCGACCTCGAAGCCGTGGCGCTTGCCGGCGTCGCGGAGGAAATCCGGGGTGCCCTGGCGCTTGTAGCCGAAGTGGAAATCGGCGCCGACCGCGACGCCGGTGACGGCGAGTGCCTCGATGAGGAAGCGGGTGACGAAAGCCTCGGCCTCGATGTGCGAGAACGGCAGGTCGAACGGCATCACGACGATGCCGTCGAGCCCGAGCGCCTCGGCGATGCGGGCCTTCTGATCGGCGTAGGTGAGGCGGAACATGAACGGCGCGGGCGCGAAGACGTCGCGCGGATGCGGTTCGAAAGTCAACACGATAGCGGGCACGCCGAGTGCCTCGGCACGCGCCTTCAACGCCCGGAACACATGCTGGTGGCCGCGGTGACAGCCATCGAAATTGCCGATCGCGACCATGGCACCCTTCAGCGAAGGGGGCACCTGGTCGAGGCCGGCGAGCCTGATAAAGCCGGACAATTCGAACCCGCCCTGGAGAGGTGCAGGCGATATGGCAAGAAAGCGCCGCGGTTGCAAGGCGAAGGGGCGGGAGGCGGGTATGCGGGGGCGGGGTGGCGAGAGCTGAACGTCCCCTCACCCGGCCGCTTTGCGGCCACCCTCTCCCTCAGGGGGAGAGGGGAAATGGTGGATATGGTCGGAGGTCGGTCGGGTGGTAACCACCCCTCATCCGCCCTTCGGGCACCTTCTCCCACAAGGGGAGAAGGCGAACACTCGACCGTTTCCCCTCGCTTCTACCAGCCGAGCTTGGCCATGAAGCCGGCGACGTTGGCGTCGCTGGGCTTGAGCAGGGCTTCGATGGCGGCGGGGTCGGGATTGCCGAAGGCGTCGAGTTCGGCGGCGTGGATGGAGCCGGTGATGAAGAGCAGGTCGAGCCCTGCCCCGGCGGCTCCGATGGCGTCGGTGCGGACCGAATCGCCGATGGCGAGGATGCGGGAGCGGTCCAGCGGGCGGCCGGCGGCGATCTCGGCCTGGTGCAGCGCCTCGGTGTAGATCGGGCGATAGGGCTTGCCGATCATGCGCACCATGCCGCCATGCGCCTCGTAGAGATCGGCGATGGCGCCGCCGCAATAGTTGATGCGATCGCCTTCCTCGACGACGCGGTCGGGATTGGCGCAGAGCATGGGCAGCTTGAGCGCCAGCCAGCTCCGGATGCGAGCCTCGTACATCTCGGGGATTTCGTCATCCCGGTCGAGATCGGTGACGACGACGGCGCTGGCGGCTTCTGCAGGCCCCAGGGTGATGTCGAGGCCTTCGAACAGCGCGTCGTTCTCATGCGGCGGGCCGACATAGTGAAGCGTGTGGCCACGATATTCATCGGCAAGGATGGCGCGGGTGGCGCCACCCGAGGAGACCACCGCGTCGTAGGCGTCGCGGGTGATGCCCATGCGGTCGAGCATGTCGATGATCGGGGCGGCGGGGCGCGGGGCGTTGGTGATCAATACCACCCGGCCACCCTGGGCCCGGTAGATGGCCAGCGCCTCGACGGCGGTCGGGTGCGCGGCGACCCCGTTATGCACGACGCCCCACACATCGGAGAGGATCGCGTCGTAGCGCGGCGCAAGGTCACGCAGGCCGTCGAGTGCCTTCATCGGGGAGTTTTTCCTTGTGTATCAGGCGCCGGCGCGGCGCGGTTCGGGGCGGCGTTCGACCACGAGGTCGGCGCGGACCGGGCCGGGACGGCCGATATGCGACCCCTGGACCAGCACGACACCATCCTCGAACAGACTCAGAAGCTGCTGCTCGTCGATGACACCGGTGCCGCACAGCTCGATCTGGAAGCGCTTGGCATAGGGGGCGATGTCGGCGGTGTGGAAGTCGGTGAAGCTCTCGGGCGCACGCAGGAAGCGGGTGGCATCGAAGCGAACGCTCGCAAAGCCCATGCCTTCGAGCTCGGCGAAATCGACGCGCAGCGATTGCGCGGCAGTGAGTACGAAGCCGGCGCCGGACTTGCGGAACTCGTAAAGATGGCGCTTCTCGGTGGGGCCGATGGCCTTCCATTCGGATTGCGGAATGGCAAAGGCAAGGGAGGGGACGATGGCCTGATTGGCGCCGAGCACCGCCCCCACCTGCTCGAGCGCGCGCCGATCGAGCAGGGTGGCGCGGGTCAGCTGCAGGATCAGCTTGATCGGCTGGCCGGCGGTGCGGGCGCGGCGGGCAATGGTGATGGCTTCGTCGAGCGCCAGCGATTCGATCCGGCGGATGATGTCCTCGCCGCCACGGCGCGGCATGAAATCGACGGAATCGGCGAGGCTGCCCTCCTCGCGCATCAAGCGGGGCACGAGGTCGTAACCGACGGGACGCCGCTGCGGCAGCATGACGATCGGCTCGATGTGGAAGACGAGGCGATTCGTATCGAGGGCGGCGCGCAGCTCGGCTTCGGGGACCAACGGCTCTGGGAGCACGTCCTCGTCCTCGGCGGGCAGGACTTCGGGCTCCTCTATGACCGGGCCGCCCCCCCTGCCCTTGCGCTGGGTCTCCTCGAACTCGGCAAGGGCCTCGGCAAGCTGGCGGGTGACGGTGCCCAGGACCGAGATGTCGGCTTCGATGGCCTCGAGGCGGTTGCCGGCATTGGCATCGGCAATGGCGTTTATGCGCTGGCTCAGCACCTGGCCGGCCTTGGCGTCGGTGGAAAGCAGGCGGGCGAGATCCTCGACCGCCTTCTCCAGCCGGGCTTCCGAACGCTGACGCAGTTGCCGCTCGGTCAGCACCACCGCCACCGAGCCGAACGCAAGCGCCGTCACGACCGCCTCGATTGGCGAGAAGGTGAGCCCGAAATACGCCGCCGCAGCCACACCGAGGGCGGCCAGCGCGATGAAGATGTAGACCAGGCCCTGCAATGCGCTCGGCGCCCCAGTGGGAGAGACGGGATTCGACGCGTCCCCTCATAGCATCGGTGGGTATCGCCCGAAAGGCGCAGTACCCGATCGTCCACTCCCAACGAAATATTTACCCTGATCGTGAACACTCCGTAGACCATCAGCACGAGGACTGCCGCAGGTGCTCCATAGCGGCCAACACACCG
>CAIMLX010000274.1 GCA_903842455.1 uncultured Hyphomicrobiales bacterium
CGTACCGACCACCTTGAACCCGGCGGGCAGCTCGGTGACGCGGTCGCCGTGGCTCATCCATACCGGATAGCGCCCGCCGACCTCCCAGAAGCCCTCGAACAGCGGGGAAGCTTCCTTTATCTCGACATCGGCGCGGCCGAACTCGCGGGCATGGCCGCCCTCGACGACGCCACCCTGCTGCAGCGCCAGCGTCTGCTGGCCGTAGCAGATGGCGAGGATAGGCACGCCACTGTCGAACACCGCCTGCGGCGCCCGCGGCGAGCCCTCGTCGGTGACCGATGCCGGCCCGCCCGAGAAGATCACGCCCTTCGGCTTCAGCCGGGCGAATGCCTCGCCGGCCGACTGGAACGGGTGGATTTCGCAGTAGACGCCGGTCTCGCGCAAGCGGCGCGCGATCAGCTGGGTCACCTGCGATCCGAAATCGATGATGAGGATGGAGTCGGCGGGGGCGGTAGCAGCGAGCTCGGTCATGGCGGGGAAATAAAGCGGAGCCCCGGATTCCGCAAGCCTTCTGCTATTCGGCCACTGCAACATGGGTAGTATTGGAACGCACGAGCTTGCCGACTAGGTTGCGGTTCAGCCCCGCCTCCATGGCACGGCGGATGCCGGCATCGGACTCGATCGCCTGGTGAAGCTTGGCTTGGTCGAAGGCCAGCAGCTTGACCGGCTTCGCCGCCGTGGTCGTCGCGGTCGCCGTGGCGCCGGTGAGGAAACTCAGCTCCCCGATATAGTCCCCCGGGCCGCATACCGCCACGATCCGGCCGGCCGTCTCCACCTTGGCGACGCCGCTGGCGATATAGACGAGGTCCTTTACCACCTGCCCCTCGGTGGTGATCGCCTTGCCTTCCTCGACGTCGATGAGCCGCGAGAATCCGAGCATCTTGCGGATCGCGCGGCGCTCGACATTGGGAGGCATCGAGTCGGCGAAATGCGCCTGCTCGTTGGAAAAGCGGTGCCGGTACTCGTAGTACCAGATGATCAGCAGCTGGATCACGTTGACCAGCACGAACACTGTCTCCCACAGCACGCTGACCGGATCGATGACGAAGAAGGCCCGATAGGCGATCTTGGTCACGCCCGACGCCACCGCGAGCACTCGCAGCCACACCATGCGCCGCATCAGCATCGATGCGACCAGCAGCGCATAGGTGAAATGCCCGAACAGGATAACGGGGTCACCGAGCCCGCTGATCAACTGGTCGACATAAGTATCCATGAGTCTTGCCTCCTGGTCGCAAGCCGGGGAGCTAGACCGCCCTCGCCGTCACAAACAAGAGCGAAGTCGTTACCGTGCCGCGCCCTGCCCTGCCTTTGCCAGCTTGCCGACGAGGTTGCGGTTGAAGCTGGCGTCCAGCGCCTGCTTCAGGTCGCTGTCGGCCCCGAGTGCCTGCCGCAGGCGTCCCTGGTCGAATCCGAGGTAGCGCAGCGGCTTGACCACGACGGCCGTCGCCGAGGCCGGGCTGCCGCTGACAAAGCTCATCTCGCCGAGGAAATCGCCGGGCCCGCAGACCGCGACGATCTGGCCGCCACGCTCGATCTGCACCACGCCGTCGGCGATGAACATGAGGTCCTTGACCGGCGCCCCCTCCGTCGTCAGCGTCTCGCCCGGCTGGGCGTGCCGGGTGTCCGCCAGCTTCAGCAGCCGCCGGATGGAGCGGCGATCGACGCTCGACGGCATCGAGGCGGCGAAGTGCGTCTCGTGCTCGGCGAAGCGGTGGCGGCGGGCGTAGTACCAGAGGATCAGCAGCTGGCCGACGTTGACGGCCACGAAGATCACCTCCCAGAACACGATGATCGGATCAATCTCGAACCAAGCCCGGTTGATGATCCGGATCACCCCGGCCGCGATGGCGATGGCGCGCAGCCACCCCATGCTGTTCATCAGCATGGACAGCACCAGAAGGGCATAGGGGATGTGTGTCAGGATGTGCGACGGATCGAGCATCCGCGCTGCAAAAGCCTCGAAATCCATTGTCGCCGCAAACAGTTGACTGACTTGCGCAAGAATACGCAGCAGCACCCGGCTGCGGTCAATCGCTCATATTGGTTGCAGTGTTCACAATGGACTAGTTGAGGATGCCGATCGACAGGTTCAGGAGGCTCGCGAACAGCACCCACGCCAGATAGGGGACGAACATCAGCGCCGAGGCCCGGTCCCGCGACCAGCGGTTGACGATGAAGGCCAGCACCAGCGCGTCGATGACGAGGATCACGAAGAGGGCCGGCCAGATCAGCTGCAGCCCGAACCACACCGGCGACCACATCCAGTTGAACACCATCTGGCCGTACCACAGCTTCATGCCGAGCCCGTTCGGCTCCCGCATGAACGTGCGCCAGCCGGCCACGGCGATCAGCACGTAGAGCGTCGACCACACCGGCCCGAAGATCCAGTTGGGCGGATTGAAGAACGGCTTGTTCAGCCCGTCATACCACTGGCCGGGGGAGGTGAAGATGCCGATGGTCGAGCCGACGCCGACGACCACGACGACGAACAGGGCCAGCAGGCCGATGGCCCGGGGATTGCGGAGGCTGGATTGGGTCAAGGTGCTCATGCGCGCAGCAACGCGCCACCGGCAGCAAGGTTTCAGTTCATGGCGACGATCGCGCCGGTCATAGCCGCAATATAGCCGATATAGACCAGGCTGGGCACGAACAGCCATGCCGATGGCCGATCGGTCTTCCACGTTCGCACCGTGTACAGCGCCATCACGGCCAGCAGCAGCACGATTACCACCAGCGCCAGCAGGGGCGAGCGCAGCATGAAGAAGGCGGGGGAGAACCACCAGCTGAGGATCAGCGCGGCCAGCCAGAGCCGCATCTCCAGGGAGTTGGAATCGATGCTCCAGCTGCGCCATCCCGCCACCGCAAAGCTCACCGACAGCACCACCCACAAGGCGCCGGAGACCGCCGTCGGCAGGACGAGATCGGGGGTACGCAGCCCCGCGACGTAGTCACCGGGGGCGGCGATCAGCCCGACGAGCAGTCCCATGCCCATCACCATGGCGATGAGCAGCAGCAACAGGGGCCAGCCCTGCTTGATCGAAACCGAAGGCATGCTCACCCGCCCAAAACGCAAGAACCGACCGACTATGCGGCGCTCTGGTCGGCCCGACGCATAACTATGCAATAGAAGCCGTCAGTGCCGCTGGTGTGTGGTGTTGTGGCAACACCGCCTTCGGGCGAAAAGCGCGCCCGAACCTTGCTGCCCGCGAACTGTCCCATCCACAGCGTGTTGGCGGGCAGCGCGGTGAAGTCCAGGTTGGCCGCAAGGAAGGCGGTCGCCTGATGCTGGTTTTCCTCAGGCAGGACCGAGCAGGTGATGTAGACGAGGTGGCCGCCCGGTTTCACGTAGCGGGCGCCCTCGATCAGGATCTGCCGCTGTTCCTCCACCCGCAGGGCGAGTTGCTCGGGCGTCAGCTTCCACTTGGATGTCGGCTGGCGCCGCCACGTCCCCGTACCGGTGCAGGGCGCGTCGAGTACCACCCGGTCGACCTTGCCGACGAGGTCGTCGAGCGCGCCGGGCTTGGGCGGGCGGACCTGGACATTGCGGACCCCATTGCGCTGCACCCGATCGTAAATCGGCGCCAGTCGCGAGCGGTCACTGTCATAGGCGAAAATCTGCCCGCGATTCTGCATGGCGGCGGCCATGGCCAGCGTCTTGCCGCCGGCGCCGGCGCACAGGTCGAGCACCTGCTCGGTGGGCTTGCCGCCCGCCAGTGCCGCGACGATCTGGCTGCCGAAATCCTGCACCTCGAAGCCGCCGGTGAGGAATCCCTCCTCGATCTGCACGTTCGGCGTCCGGCTGTCGCGCACGCCGGCCGGGAAGCGGATGCCGTTCTCGATCAGCAGCGTCTCGTCGGGCTTCAGGTGATCGAGCGAGCGCAGCATGCGGTCGCGCGTCGATTTGAGCGTGTTGACCCGCAGGTCGAGCGGCGGCCGGCCGGCAAGCCCGCGCGCCTCTTCCACCCAGCCTTCGCCAAAGCTCTCCAGGAGATGCGGCACCACCCATTCGGGCACATCGGCGCGCACATGGTCGGGCGCTCCGGCTAGCGGATCGGTCGCGGTCAGCCGGACGGCCTCCTCATCGGAGATCGGCGCCGGGGCAAAGCGATCGCCCTCGAAGCCGGCGTTGAGTGCCGCGATATCCTCGCCCCATTCCCGCACCACCACCGACAGCACCAGCGCCCGTGGGGCGTCCGAGCCCATGGCCCAGGCATGCGAAGCCTTCCGCCGCAGCGCGTCGTAGACGAGGTTGCCGATCGCCGCGCGGTCCCCGGCCCCGGCAAAGCGGTTCGCCAGCCCCCAGGCCTTCAGACCCTCGGCGACGGGACGGCGGTGTGCGTCGATATCGGTCAGCACATCAATGGCGGCAGCAATCCGGCCAGGCAGGCGCATCAGGGGAGGCTCCGAACTTCAGGAAACGCCCGCAGTATCAAGTCCTCCCGCGAAACGCAAAGCTAGCCTATGGCGACCACCACGAAAGGCACGACGAGGGCGAGGATGTAGCCGCCGAACTTGACGCTCGTAGCGATGGCGAGCGCAGTGACATCGCCCTGCGGCACGGGCCGGTGCGGGGCGGCCAGGATGCGGCGAATGAAATGGTTCTCCACCTGGTCGCCAAGGCCGGCAACGATCGCCAGGGCCACCGGCACCCATGCAGTCGCCCTGCCGTCGGCGATGCCCCAGGCGAACGCCGCGACCGTTGCGGTGACGAGCGGCGCCAGCCACAGGTCGAGGGCAGCCGCCTTTTTGTGCTTGGCCAGCACGGCATGGTGCTCGAGCGCGCTGCGCACCTGTTCGAGGTCGTGGCGACGAAAGCGCGGGATGCTGTCGATGAGGTTCCTGCCGAGGGCCTTGTAGTGCGGCCGAATGCGCCAATACACATACGCCGCCGCCATGCCTCCGACGACGAAGATCGCCCACGCTACCCACATTTGCCCAGCCCTCTTCCCACCGATGAAGGCACGAGCCTAGCGCAATCGGCAGCCCGGCATCAGGGGGCTTGGAACGCCGTCAGCAGCAGTCGCACCAGCAGGTCTGCCCAGAACACGCAAAGCAGGATCAGGCCGGCCGTATAGGCCTGGAAGCGCCGCATCACGTGGTTCGACGTGACGTGGATGACCGCATGCACGTATCGACTCACCACGAACAGCAGCGCCAGCACAACCTCGAACAGGGTGGGGCCGAACCAGATCGCCACCGCGCCGCCCAGATAGAACAGCACCGGCAACTGGAACTGGTTGTCGAACGCGTTCGACACCTGCTTCTCCCGCTCCGGCCACGGCTCACGCGAGAGCGCGATATCCTTGATCCGCACCTTGCCGCCCAGCACCAGCGGAATGCGGACAAAGCCGAGATACCACAGCAGCGCCAGCGCCAGCGCACCTTGCGCCAGCATCGCGAAGATTAGCCAGAGAGCGTTACCTGTCATCGTGGCAGCAACCCCTGCCGCAAGCCTCAGTTCCCGCCGCGATAGTTCGGCGCCTCGCGGGTGATCGAGACGTCGTGGACGTGGCTCTCGTTGAGCGCCGCGCCGGAAATCTTTACGAACACCGAGTTGTCGCGGAAGTCCTGCAGATTGTGTGCGCCGGTATAGCCCATGGCGGCCCGCAGCCCGCCCGCCAACTGGTGCAGCACATTGCCAGCCGCGCCCTTGTAGGGCACCTGGCCCTCGATGCCCTCGGGCACCAGCTTGAGGCTGTCCCGCACGTCCTGCTGGAAGTAACGGTCGGCCGAGCCGCGCGCCATGGCGCCCACCGAGCCCATGCCGCGATACGACTTATAGGACCGCCCCTGGTAGAGGTAGACCTCGCCCGGGCTCTCGTCGGTGCCGGCCAGCAGCGAGCCGACCATCACGCAGGAAGCACCGCCTGCCAGTGCTTTAGCCATATCGCCTGAGAATTTGATTCCGCCGTCGGCGATCACCGGCACGCCCTGCTTGTCGGCCTCTTCGGCGCAGGCCATCACCGCCGCTAGTTGCGGCACGCCGACGCCAGCGACGATGCGCGTGGTGCAGATCGAGCCCGGCCCGATGCCCACCTTGACGCTGTCGGCGCCCGCGTCGATCAGCGCCTTCACGGCCTCGCGCGTCGCGACGTTGCCGGCGACGATGCGGGTGGAATTGCTCTCGCGCTTCACCCGCTCCACCGCCATGATCACGCCGGCCGAATGGCCGTGTGCGGTATCGACCACCAGCAAATCGACGCCGGCGTCGATCAGCGCCATCGAGCGCTCGTAGCCGGCATCGCCGACGCCGGTGGCCGCAGCGACGCGGAGGCGGCCCTGCGCGTCCTTGACCGCATGCGGGTTGAGCTGGGCCTTCTCAATGTCCTTCACCGTGATCAGGCCGACGCAGCGGCCGTCATCGTCGGTCACCAGCAGCTTCTCGATCCGGTGGCTGTGGAGCAGGCGCTTCGCCTCGTCCTTGCTCACCCCATCGCGCACGGTGATAAGCCCCTCATGCGTCATCAGTTCGGCGATGCGCTGGTTGGGGTTGGAGGCAAAGCGCACGTCGCGGTTGGTGAGGATGCCGACCAGCCGGCCGAGATTGCGGCCACCCTTGCCGCCATTCTCGACCACCGGGATGCCGGAGATGCGGTTGGCGCCCATCAGTGCCAGCGCGTCGGCGAGCGTGGCGTCGGGGCCGATGGTGATGGGGTTCACCACCATGCCGCTTTCAAAGCTCTTCACCTGCCGCACTTCCTCGGCCTGCAGCAGCACGTCGAGGTTCTTGTGGATCACCCCCATGCCACCGGCCTGCGCCATGGCGATCGCCATGCGGTTTTCGGTGACGGTGTCCATGGCCGACGACAGGATCGGGATATTGAGGAAGATATCCTTGGTCACCCGCGTGCGGATATCGACATCGTTGGGCAGGATATCCGACGCGGCGGGCTGCAGCAGCACGTCATCAAACGTCAGCGCGCTCTCGCCGGTGATGGAGGTAATGATCTTCGCCAAGGGGTGGGCCCTTCCTTCTGAAACCAGCAGAAAACGGAAGCCCTCGGGCGGTGACGACTCGTTACCGGCCCACGGGTTGGCGAGGGTGATTACCACCGGGGTCAGGGTTTGGGAAGCGGGCGGTTGCAGCGGGCGAAGCATGGAAGCCATGTTCCGGCCGGTGGGCCAGTGTCAGCCAATCCACCCCACCGCGCTCGAGCTCTGACCGCGCGGCCTATTCAGCTCCTTCCTCCCAATATCCACTGTCACCCCGGCGAAGGCCGGGGCCCATCCTGAGACCTCGGATAAGCACCGCAACGTCTCAGGCTGGATCCCGGCCTTCGCCGGGATGACAGCGAAAACCTCATACCCCAGAGCCACTTGCCGACTTATCCCCGCGGATTCCACCGGTGCGATTCTCCCCACGTCCCGCGCACCGAAGCGAGATCATGACGAGTGGTTGGTGCGGGGGAGGTTGGGTGGC
>CAIMLX010000275.1 GCA_903842455.1 uncultured Hyphomicrobiales bacterium
CTTCAGGGCCGAAAAGATGTCATCGGGGCCGAACAGGCGGGGGATCGGCAGCGAGTGGATGCCCAGCGGGGCAAAGGGGCGGAGGCGGTCGAACCGCTCTTGGCTCAACGCATCGGTGTGGAGGCTGTCGGCGACGATGCCCACCTGATGGCCGCGAGCGGCCAGTTCGCGCGTCAGGTCCTGGACGTGGCGGAACAGCCCGCCGACGGGGGCGCGGAGAATCTGGAGGATGCGAAGCGGCTCGGTCATGCCAAAGGCTTACGCGGGCGGGAGTTGCCGAATGCTTGCTGGCGAACTGCGGGTTGGGGCGATGGTGAATGGAGTGTTGGCTGTGGCGGTAAACCGCCCGTCCCATAATCCCCGACGTAGCGGACCGACGGTCGGTGACCGAGGCGTAGTTACAGCCAGCGTTCCGAGATGACGATGGTGTCGCCGGGGAAGACGGGGAAGTCGAGGTTGACCGACCCCTTCACCATCTCCTCGCCCTGCCGGCGGTAGAGGATGGCCCTGGAGCGGTCGGCGGTGTCGGAGAAGCCGCCGGCGGTGCTGATCGCGGCGCGGATGCTCATGCCGTAGACGTAAGGGAACTGGCCGCCGTTCTTGACGGCGCCCTGGATGTAGAAGGGCCGGTAGGTCTCGATTTCGACGGCGACGCTCGGCTCGCGGATATAGCCGGCGGCGAGGGCGGCGGTGATGGCCGCGGCAGCCATCTGGGTGGTCTTGCCGCGGACGGCGACGGTGCCAATCAGGGGCAGGGCGAGGCTGCCATTGTCATCGACGCGGAAGCTGCGGGTGAGTTCGGCCTCGCCATAGACGGTGACCCGCACCACGTCGCCGGTATCGAGGGCGTAGGGGCCCTTGGTCTCGACGAAATAGGTGGCCGGGCGCGCGTTTAGCGCGCAGGCGGACACCGCCAGCGGCAACAGGAACATGAGTAGAAACAAACGCAGCCAACGCATGGCCAGACCTGAAACTCGGAACCGATCGGAGCCACAGGATGCCGGGGCATGGTTAACATTTGGCTTAGAAGCGATTGATGGCGTTGCAGTTTGCGCGATCGCTTAACCGGATGGTTACCACACTGAGGCAGGATTTAGCTCAAGTTGCGTGAGTTCCGAGCTGTGTCATGAGTACCGATTACCAGCCTGCCGACGATAACCTGCGGATGGATGCCGGCGGTCTGCTGCGCGCCATCTGGGTGCGCCTGCCCAGGATCGTGCTGGTCACGGCGCTGCTGCTGGCGGCCACCTTTGCGATCCTCATGTTCGTTCCCAAGACCTTCGAGAGCTCGGCGAGCCTGCTGGTCGAGGCGCGCGACAGTTCCTACACCCGGTCGGCCGCCGATACCGGCGCGTCCTCCGGCAGTTCGGTGAATGCCGAGGCCCTGATTTCGAGCCAGATCGAGCTGATCAAGTCGCGTGACCTGCTGCTGGAAGTGGTGGACAGCCAGAAGCTGCGCTCGGTGCCGGAGTTTTCGGGCGCAGGTTTCAACCCGATCGCTAGCGTGCTGGCACTCACCGGGCGGAAGCCGGAGGCCCGGAGCCTCGATGAAACCGTGCTCGCCAATCTCTCCGACCGGATGACGGTGATCCGCGAGCGTGACTCAGCGGTGATCTCCGTGTTCGTCCGCTCGACCGATCCGGAACTGGCGGCCAGCATCGCCAACGCCGTGGCCGAGGCGCACGTGGCGCGCCGGGCAGCGCAGTCGGTGGCCGACACCACCGACGCCAAGATCTGGCTGCAGGGCGAGATCGACAAGCTGCGCACCAAGGTGAACGCCGCCGACAAGCGCGTCGCCGACTACAAGGTCGAAAACGGGCTGTTCGTCGGCTCGAACGCCACGCCGGTCACCGACCAGGCGCTGTCGACGGTTACCCAGCAGATCGCCGATGCACAGCAGAAGAAGAACGACGCGCTGTCGCGGGCCGAACTGATCCGCGGGCTGGTGCAATCCGGGCAGCCGCTCGACGGCGTGTCCGACGTGCGCAATTCGGTGGTGATTTCAAGCCTGCTGCAAACGAGCGCCAACCTCCAGGCCGAGCTGGCGCAGCGGTCAACGACACTGCTCAATGGGCATCCGACGATCAAGGCGCTGAGGGCGCAGGTGGCCGAACTCGATTCCCAGATCCGGGCCGAGAGCCGCAAGGTGGCCGACTCGCTCGAGGCCGAGGCCAGCGTGCAGGCCGACCTCGAGCAGAAGCTGCGCGACGAACTGACCCGGGCGCAGATCGCCTCGGGCGATGCGACGCAGGGCGGCGTGACGCTCGACGGGTTGCAGCGCGAGGCCAAGGCCCAGCGCGACCTGCTCGAAACCTATCTCGCCCGCTTCAACGATGCCGAAGCGCGCTCGGTCGCCACGTCGGCGCTGCCGGATGTGCGGATCGTCGCTGAAGCGGCGGCGTCGGCCGTGCCCAGTTCGCCCAAGACGGCGCTGATCCTTGGAGCCGTCGGCTTCGTGGCGCTGGTACTGCAGGCGGGCGCAGTGCTGTTCGGCGAACTGATGTCGGGCCGGGCGCTGATCGAGCGCCAGGCCTACGCGGCGGTCGAAGAAGCGATGCTGACCGATGATGCGGACGCCGCGGCCGAGCCCGAAGCTGCCATTCCGATGCCCAAGCCGACCGGCTCCCCGCGCGACGATCTGGGGCGCCTGTCCGAGGCGGTGAGCGGCCGGCAGTTGCGTACCGTGCTGCTGGCCAATGTCGGCGAGCGCGACGAGGTTACGCTGGTGATCGACCGGCTGGTCGAGGACGCATTGAACGCGGGACTGAGCTGCGTCGTGGTGGACGCGGGCAGCGGCGACATTTCACAAGCGCAGGGGTTGTCTGACCTCGCGGCGGAGCGCTGCGATTACGGCGACGTGGTGCAGCGGGCATCGGAAGATCTGGCCGAGGTCAGCTGGGGACGGCTCGCCACGATCGACCGTCGGTCGGCGCGGCCGGCGACGCTGGTCGAAGCGCTGGCCGACATCTATCATGTGGTCATCGTCGATACGGGCCGGGTGGGAATGACGTCGAGCTTGCCGCTGTTTGCCGACATCCGCGCCGGCGTGGTGCTGGTCGCGGCCGATACGGCCTCGGTACAGTCGGTGGTGGCCGCGCGGGCCGACATCAAGTCGCTGGGCCTCGAGGTCGGGCGCGTCGTGACGCTGCCGACTGAGCGGGTCGCGGCGGTCGCGTAGCGGCGTGATGGCGGGGCTGCGCTACACGGCGATCGGCGCCGCCTTCGAACTGCTCTGGGCCTCGCAACTGCCGTGGCTGGTGCGCCGGCTGTCAAAGGCGCAGGGCGTGATCTTCACGCTGCACCGGGTGCTGCCCGACGACCCGGCAGACTTTTCGCCCAACGCCATCCTGCAGGTGAAACCGGACTACCTGGATTTTGTCATCAAGCGGGTGCGCAAGCTCGGGCTCGACATTGTCGACCTCGACGAGGCGATCCGGCGGATCGAAAGCAACGAGCCTTCGAAGAAGTTTGTGGTTCTCACCTTCGACGATGCGTACCGCGACAACCTGCGCTTCGCGCTGCCGATCCTGCGGCAGAACCAGTGCCCGTTTACCCTCTATGTGCCGACCGCGCTGGTTGATGGGGTAGGAGAGGTGTGGTGGCAGGCGCTCGAGGACATCGTTGCGGGGCAGAACGCCCTCGCGGTGACTGACGCCAACGGCGACACCACCTACCTGCCGAGCGCGACCGAGGAAGAAAAGAACGCCGCCTACGATACGCTCTACCGGCGCATGCGGGCGATGCCGGAGCCTGAGCGCGTGGCGCTGATCCGCGAGCTGGCGCAGCAGTACGGGTTCGACCTGGCCAGGCAGTGCCGTGAACTGATCATGGACTGGACGGAGCTGCGGAGCTTCTCGGCCGATCAACTCTGCACCATCGGGGCGCACACGGTGCATCACTACGAGCTGGCCAAGCTCACGGCGGCGGAAGCGCGGGTGGAGATCGACCAGTCGATCAGGATCATCAAGGCGCAGTTCGGCAAGGCGCCGGTGCACCTGAGCTATCCCATCGGCGCGACCAGTTCCGCGGGGCCGCGGGAGTTCGGGCTGGCGCGCGACCTCGGGCTGCGCTCGGCGGTGACGACGCGGCCGGGCGGGCTCTACGCGCACCACCGTAACACTCTCCACGCGCTGCCCCGGGTATCGCTGAACGGCAGGTTCCAGTCGAAGAGATACGTCGATGTGTTTGCCACGCCAGCGATTTTTTCGTTCGCGAAGGTGTAGCCGGAACGTTACGCGTCGGGGTGTTGCAGGCCACGAAGCCCGCGCTACGCGTCGGGCCTCGACATCCAGCGGATGATCCAGCTGGCGGGGAAGAACCAGCAGACGCCGGTCACCGCGAAGAACACGATCAGCACGTACCAGGGCTGGCCTTCGAGGAAGCTCGTATAGAGCCAGAGCACCGCGCCCGAGTAGACGAACACCGAGCCGATGATGAACAGGGTGCCGAGCAGTTTGCGGTTGGACTGGGTCATCGCGGGGCCGTGATTATGTGCGGCAATGGGGCCGTTGCGCGGCTCGCCGGAGGGGAGTAGTTCGGCGCGCAAAGGATATCATCTTGGCTTTGAGCGCAACTGCACAAACTGTCCCGGCCACCCGGATCGAAGGCGACCGCCTGAAGCCGGTCCGCATCTGGCTTTATGTGATGGCCTTCCTCGTGCTCTGCATGGTGGTGGTCGGCGGGGCGACGCGGCTGACCGAATCCGGCCTGTCGATCACCGAATGGGCGCCGGTGGCCGGCACCATCCCGCCGCTCACCGATGCCGACTGGGCGGCCGAGTTCGAGGCCTACAAGCAGATCCCGCAGGGTGTGCAGAACGGCTGGATGGGGATCGAAGACTTCAAGTTGATCTTCTGGTGGGAGTGGGCCCATCGCTTCCTCGGCCGGGTGCTCGGTGTGGCATTTGCTGTGCCGTTCGTGGTGTTTCTGTTCCAGCGCCGGTTCAGCTGGAACCTGGCCGGGCCGCTGGCGGGCCTGTTCGTGCTGGGCGGGCTGCAGGGCGCGATCGGCTGGTGGATGGTGAGTTCGGGTCTGAGCCAGCTCACCTCGGTATCGCAGTACCGGCTGGCGACGCACCTGTTTGCGGCATCGCTGCTGCTGCTGGCGCTGGTGTGGGTGGCGCGGCGGCTGGAGCCGCGGGCGTCGTCGGGTGCGATTTCCACGCCGGCGGGTTGGCCGATCTGGGTCCTGCTCGTGCTGATCGAGGTGCAGATCGTGGCCGGTGCCTTCGTCGCCGGGCTCGACGCCGGGATGGGCTACAATACCTGGCCGCTGATGGAGGGGGCGCTGATCCCGAGGGGGCTCGATGTCATCGATCCGTTCTGGAAGAACCTGTTCGAGAACGCCCTGACGGTGCAGTTCAACCACCGCATGCTTGCCTACGGCCTCGTCGCCTATGTCGGCTGGCTGCTGTGGCGGCAGTTCAAGCAGGGCGGATTTGCCGGCATGCATGGCTGGCTGCCGCGGATCGCCGTGCTCACCGGCCTGCAGGTGCTGCTTGGCATTCTGACGCTGGTCTATCGCGTGCCGATCTCGCTGGCGCTGGGGCACCAGGCGCTGGCTTTCATGCTGGCCGGAGCAACGATCGCCTACCTGGCGGACACCGCACCGCGGAAATGACAGCTGCGCGAAGCCACGAGTGCCATTAATATCAATGACTTAGCATGTGGTATCATAATACCAACGTGGCAAGTGATTGATTTATATAGTGAAAATCTTCCTGCTTGACGCACCTGCGCATCGCTCGTATATCCGCGCCACGAAATCCGGGCATGGGTCGCCTGTCCGTCTCAAGGAAAACAACGAATGAGCACCTTCTCGGTCAAGCCGAGCGAGATCAACAAGAAGTGGGTGTTGATCGACGCCAAGGACCTGGTGGTGGGCCGTGTTGCCTCCATCATCGCGATGCGCCTGCGTGGCAAGCATCTGCCCACCTACACGCCGCACATGGATATGGGCGACAATGTCATCGTCATCAACGCCGAAAAGGTGAAGCTGACGGGCAAGAAGCTCGACCAGCGCCGCTTCTACTGGCACACCGGCTATCCCGGCGGCATCAAGGACCGTACGCAGCGCCAGCTGCTCGAGGGCCGTTTCCCCGAGCGCGTGCTCGAGAACGCCGTGCGCCGCATGATCCCCGAGGGTCCGCTCGGCCGCAAGCAGTACGGCAACCTGCGCGTCTACGCTGGTGACGTCCACCCGCATGAGGCTCAGACGCCCGAGACGCTCGACGTCGCCTCGTTCAACTCAAAGAATGTGAGGGCCAAGTAATGGCCGATACCATCAACTCCCTCGAAGACCTGGGCACGTCGACCGTTGCCGCCGCCGTCGTCAACGACGCGCCGGTACATGTCCAGAAGCTCGACAAGGAAGGCCGCGCCTACGCCACCGGCAAGCGCAAGAACGCCATCGCCCGCGTCTGGATCAAGCCGGGTGCCGGCAAGATCACCGTCAACGGCAAGGAGTTCAACGCCTTCTTCGCCCGCCCGGTGCTCCAGATGGTGCTCCAGCAGCCGATCGTCGCCGCGTCGCGCGTCGAGCAGTATGACGTGATTGCCACCGTTTCGGGCGGCGGTCTGTCGGGACAGGCCGGTGCGGTTCGCCACGGCATCTCCAAGGCGCTCACCTATTTCGAGCCCGAGCTGCGCAGCGTGCTGAAGGCCGGCGGCTTCCTCACCCGCGACAGCCGCGTGGTGGAACGCAAGAAGTACGGCAAGGCCAAGGCCCGCAAGAGCTTCCAGTTCTCGAAGCGCTAAGCGTCTGCACACCCGAATTATGCAAGGGCCGGAGCAATCCGGCCCTTTTGCTTTTTCAGGGTCGAAGCGGGTAGGGGGCGAGGGCTGTGTAAACCTCGGCTTCATACGCTGCGGCGTGGTTATTCGGACGCCTCGGGCGGCCTTGCAGGTACTCGGAGAGCCGCCGGCCCAACGTGAATGGCCGTAGCCGGGGATCGTTTCCGGCGTTGCTGGGAATGGTGATGCGGATGTCGCCGTTCGTCGCATCCCCATCGATGCGCCAGCCCAGTTCCGGCAGGTCGAGCCGGTAATCGCCCCGTTCGATTGGCAGCGGGGTAGCGGGCGCGGTCCAGAACGCAGATTCCGCCGGGTCCAGCAGGGCGGGGATCAGCGAGCGAAGGCCCCAGTGACTGCTGCCCGGGCCGGAATAGTTGTCCAGTACCCGCGGATCGTCGTGGAAGTAGCCCTGCGTCAGGGTGCCGTCGCGCAGGGCGCCGTTGGCAACGAAATAGCGCCACACGCAATCGAGGCCGCGACGGGCTACGCCGAGACGCTCGGGCGACGGGTCCACCCAGGTTGCGAGAACCAGTGGGGTTGGAACCGCGGTGCGGTAGCACACACTGCGGCCCATGATGGGTATGCCCCGTGGGCTGATCAGGTGCGCGGTCAGATCGGCCGAATCGAGCACTACCTGGCGCAGGAAGTCGGGGTCGAAACCGGGCTGCATCCGGTGAATCCAGAACAACGGGTAGGTGATCCCCCACGGATTGTAGAAATCGACGACGCGCTTCTGCTCGTCGTCGGAGAACCAGCCGTGGCCGAGATAGAAGCGCTTGAACCGATCATATGCCGGGGATGATCCCAGAGGACGGCCGTCGAGGGCATCGAGCGCGGCCTCGACTACCACCCCGAACAGCAGCCAGTTGTTGGGATAGGGTTCGACCGAAGCGGCTTTGCGCAGCCACGCGATGAGGTTGCCGCGGACCCGGCTGTCGAGGCGAGGCCAGATCGTGTCGCGGCCGATCCACAAGGTGATGGCGATATCGGCAGATTCGACGATCAGTTGGTGGCGCCGTCTGGGCTCGGTCCAGAAGGCGGGATGAGCGGGGTCCGAGCCGGCGGAGAGCGCGGAAACCAGCGGCCCTATCAGCGCCTCGCTGCCCTCCCGGCCGGCGGCAATCCAGGCGGCGAGCAGCGGCGCGGTGCGAGCGAAACCCTCGAGTCCGGTGACGGCGTATCCGTAGACGCTGCCGCGGCCCCGGTAGTGGATGCGCTCGAAATCCGGTGTCGCTTCAGCCATGAAGCCGTCGCGGAAATAACGGAACAGCGCCTCGTAGCGCGCTTCGTCCGGGGCGGCAGAATCGAGGAAATCGCTGGCAATGGCGCGGTCGGCCGCCGTGGGCTGCAGCGATGCCGGGCGGTGTTTCAGCCACTGGCGTATCCGTCGAATCCGCTTCATTTCAGTCTCCGCTGGGCTGGCGGAACATACAGCGGGAAACTGGTTCACGGCTGGAGTTTTCGGCGGGCAGAATGGATCCCCAGTCCGAAATCGAGGGTTGGGGCATGGGCTGGCGCGGCTTGCGGTGATCCGATCCCCGCGCTACCGATGACGCCGATAAAAACGAGCAGCAAATGCCGACGCCCCGCAAGGTTCTCATCGTCACCGACGCCTGGCACCCGCAGATCAACGGGGTCGTGCGTTCGATCGAGCGGGTCGCCGACGAGATGCTGAAGCGCGGCATTGCCGTCGAGATGCTGACGCCGGCGCAGTTCAAGACTTTTCCGATGCCCGGGTACGGCGAAATCCGGTTGAGCCGCACCCTGATGGGGCCGGTATACCGGCAGATCGAGGCGGCAGGCGCCGACGCGATCCACATCGCGACGGAGGGGCCGCTTGGAATCATGGCGCGCCGCTGGTGCCGGAAGAACCGGTTCCCGTTCTCGACCGCCTACCATACCCAGTTCCCCGAATACCTGCGCGCCCGCCTGCCGGTGCCGCTGCGCTGGAGCTACCGCTTCCTGCGCTGGTTCCACGGCGCGGCAGCGTATTGCCTGGTCGGCACGCCACACCTGCAAGGGTTGCTGGAGCAGCGCGGCTTCACCAATGTCGTGGTCTGGCCGAAGGGCGTGGATACCGAACTGTTCCATCCCGACAAGCGAGCCAAGGCGGACTATCCGGCTCCGGTGTTTCTCTATGTGGGCCGCGTGGCGGTGGAAAAGAACATCCGCGCCTTCCTCGATCTCGACCTCCCCGGCACCAGCATGGTGGTCGGCGGCGGGCCCAGCCTCGACAAGCTCAAGGCCGAGTATCCTGATACGGTGTTCACCGGTCCGCGGCAGGGCGAGGAACTGGCCCGGACCTTTGCGGCAGCCGATGTCTTCGTGTTCCCAAGCAAGACCGACACGTTCGGGCTGGTGCTGCTCGAGGCGCTGGCGAGTGGCACCCCCGTTGCGGCGTTCCCCGTCACCGGGCCGATCGACGTAATCGGCGACGCGCCTGTCGGGGTGCTCGACGAGGATCTCAAGACGGCGGCGCTCAAGGCGCTCGATGTCGACCGGGCGGCGTGCCGCGCCTACGCTGAGAAATTCAGCTGGGCGGCGAGCACGGAACAGTTCCTGAAGTACCTGCCGTCGCGGTTCTGACCTTATCCACCTCCATGGTGGGCGGTCGGTGATCATTGCCGGCGAGTCGAACCGGAGAACACCATGCGCAATATTTGCGGCGCGATCGCAATTCTGGCCTGGAGCAGCATGGCCATGGCTGGCTCCTCCACGCCTGTCGCGGACCCGATTGCCGATGGCCAGGTGCTGGTCGACACGTACTGCTCGGATTGCCACGCCATCAGCAAAACGGGCGAGAGCCCTCTCCCGATCGCCCCGCGTTTTCGCGACCTCCACCTCAGGTATGACGTCGAGTACCTCAGCGAAGCCCTGGTGGAGGGGATCGTGACGGCCCACGAAGCAATGCCCGAGTTCGAGTTCGACCCCGACCAGGCAGCCGCCATCATCGCCTACCTCAAGTCATTGAGCGAGCCGGATCAGAACCAGTAAGGGCCCGTCGCAAGGAGGCGCGGCGGCACTGAAGCCTGTCTGCATGAGGGGCGTTGCGTAAGCGTTGTCACGGCGTAGGATGATGGAGCAAGGGGCACGCAGCGGACACAGGAGAATCGCGTTGCACAGGTTCAAGGTCACCACTTCCAAGAGCGGCGAGTTCGTCGCCAAGTTCGTCTACAACGCCGAGACCATGCTGTGGTCCGAGGGCTATTCTGGCAAGGCCAGCGCCCATAACTGCATCGAGAGCCTGAAGAAGAACGCCCCTTCGGCGCCGACGGTCGATCTCACCAAGGAAGAGACCGGCAAGGGCTACCGCTTCGAGATCGCCGGGTCGAAGGACGGGCAGTTCTTCGTGCGTTTCGTGGCCGCCAATGGCGAAACCATGGTGCGCTCGGAGACCTATACGCGGCGGGCGAGCGCGGTGAAGTGCATCGAATCGCTGAAGGCCCGGGCCGGTGCGGCCGAGACCGTCGAAGAACTGTGATTCAACTGGCGCCCTCGGGGAGACGAGGGCGCCTTGACCAGTCGGCAAGCTGGCCCTACAGGTCACGCATTCCGAACCTTGGAACGGGCTATGGCTCAGGGAGTAGCAGCGTCGATAGCGGTCGCCGGTTTTGCCGGTGGGCTTGCTTGCGCTAGCGCCCCCGCTCGCTAGCTCTCCCCGATGGCCGCCGCGCGGCTGGGGAGAGCGGAAGCAAAAGAGAAAAGGACCGGATGCCGCTGCGCATCGCCGGTCGCTTAACCGAAGCCAAACCATAATTCCGCGATAATCGAAGCCCCAAGAGAGGGCATGCGTGCGCCGAGGGCGCGTCGCGGGTCACCGAGGTCCAGATGAACGATTTCCACCGTATCCGCCGGCTCCCGCCGTATGTCTTCGACCACATCAACCCGATCAAGGCGCGGCTGCGCGCTGCCGGCGTCGATATCATCGATCTCGGCATGGGCAACCCCGACCTGCCCACCCCGGCTGCCATCGTCGAAAAGCTGCAGGAGACAGTGAAGGACTCCCGCACCCATCGCTACTCCAGCTCGCGCGGCATTCCGGGCCTCCGCAAGGCGCAGGCGAGCTACTATGGCCGTCGTTTCGGCGTGAAGCTCGACCCCAACACGCAGGTGGTGGCGACGCTCGGCTCCAAGGAAGGCTTTGCCAACATGGCGCAGGCGATCACCGCGCCGGGCGACGTGGTGCTGGTGCCCAACCCGACCTATCCGATCCACTCGTTCGGCTTCATCATGTCGGGCGGCGTGGTCCGTTCGATGCCGGCCGAGGCGAACGAGGACTTCATGCGCGCGCTAGACCGTGCGGTGCGGCACTCGATCCCCAAGCCCATCGCGCTGGTGCTGAACTATCCGGCCAATCCGACGGCCTATACGGCGACGCTCGATTTCTACAAGGAAGTCGTGAAGTTCTGCAAGGAGCACGACATGTTCATCCTGTCGGATCTCGCCTATTCGGAGATCTACTTCGATGGCGAAGTGCCGCCCTCGGTGCTGGAAGTGCCCGGCGCCATCGACATCACCGTCGAGTTTACCTCGATGTCCAAGACCTATTCGATGCCCGGCTGGCGCGTCGGCTTTGCCGTCGGCAATGAGCGGCTGATCGCGGCGCTGGCGCGGGTGAAGTCGTATCTCGACTATGGCGCGTTCACCCCGATCCAGGTGGCAGCGGCGACTGCGCTCAACGGCGACGACAAGGTGATCGAGGAAGTGCGCACGATCTATCGCGACCGCCGAAACGTGATGGTCGAAAGCTTTGCGCGCGCCGGATGGAACATCGCCTCGCCCAAGGCGACGATGTTCGCCTGGACGCCCATCCCCGACCAGTTTGCCCATATGGGCTCGCTGGAATTCGCCAAGCTGCTGGTGCAGGAGACGGCCGTAGTGGTGTCGCCGGGCGTCGGCTTCGGCGAGTATGGCGACCAATACGTGCGGCTCGCACTGGTCGAAAACGAGCAGCGCATCCGGCAGGCGGCGCGCAACATCAAGAAATTCCTCGCCGGTACCCCTAGCCACGGCAACGTGGTGCCGCTGGCCGCGACGAAGTAGGCATTGCGCCGCAGCGCTTTGGGAAGGCCCGGTCGATGACCGGGCCTTCGCATTTCGGACTTGCCCATATAAGGTGACTGTGATTATCCACTTTCAGTTCAACTGAAGGTGCCACCCATGTTTAGCCGCCTTGTCGCGCTGGTCTTGCTGGCGACCCCCGCCGTCGCGCAGAGCTTTCCCGTCACCATCAAGCACGCGCACGGCGAGACGGTGATCTCCGCCGAGCCGCAGCGCGTGGTGACCTGGGGCTGGTCGTCGAGTGAAGCCGCGATTGCACTTGGCACCGTGCCGGTGGGCTTCCCGACCTTCCGGTCCGAAGGGCTCGAAATGGACGTCGTTCCCTGGGTGCAGGAGGCGATCGAGGCCGCCGGTGTGCAGACGCCGGTGTACCTCGACAATGCCGCGAGCCCGCCCATCGAGCAGATCGCGGCGCTGAAGCCCGACCTGATCCTTGCCGTATATTCGGGGATCACCGAGGACGAGTACAAGCTGCTGAGCCAGATCGCGCCGGTGGTGGCCTATCCGACGACCCCATGGACGGCCTCCTGGCAGGAGACGATCACCATCGTCGGCGAGGCGCTTGGCAAGGCAGACGAGGGCAGGGCGATGGTGGCCGAGCTCGAGCAGTTCATCAAGGACGAGGCGGCAAAGCACCCTGTCCTTGGCGGGACCAGCGCGGTGACGATGATCGACTACAACGGCGCTGCCGCCATCCACTCGGCCGACGATGCACGGGCCAAGCTGCTGAAGCTCGCTGGCCTCGCCATCCCCGACCGGCCGGCTGTTGCCGGCGAGCCGCAGGGCTTCTGGTATGCGCTGAGCTACGAGAACTTCGACCAGATCCCGGCCGACGTGCTGATCACCTTCTTCAGCACCGAGCAGGCGGCCGACGAGTGGTTTGCCCGCGACTATGTGCAGATCGCCCCGCAGATTGCCAAGGGCGCCTATGTCCGGATGGACGACCGCCTCCTCAACTCGGCGGTGATCTCGTCGAGCGCCCTGTCGATCCGCTGGGGCATGCCGCAGTATTTCGAGCTGATCGCAGCGGCGGCGGCGAAGGCGAAACAGTAAAGCGTCAGGCGTCCCACGGGTTGAGAAGTGGGACGCCGCAGTCCCGCATGTCGCGATCGCGGGACGCCAGCGCCGCACCCCGCGCGGCAGCGATTGATGCGACCTGTGCGTCGAGTGGCTGGATTGGACGTCCTATCCGCTCTCGGCTGGCGACAATCAGGGCGTATTTCTCGGCGGCCCTTTCGTCGAACGGCAGGATACGACCTGCAAACTGCTCGAGGATCGCGGCAATCACCCCGGCCATTGCGGCCTTCCGTTTGCCATCCGCCATCTTCCGGACACCGCACAGAAGCTCGGCCATTGTCACTGCCGTGGTCACCATCGCATCGACCGGCTGTTCGCTGAGCCACCTGAGTACTCTCGGTTCGGGGTTCGGCCGAGTGAGTTCGGAGAGCACGTTTGTATCGACGATGATCACTTTTCGAACACGTCAGGAAGTGGTCGCTCCGGACCTCTGGGCGGCAACTCGAGGTCGAACCCACCACCGGCAGCATCGACCATCCGGCGGATGCGGGTCACGAAGTCGCCATGTTCCGGTACCGGCTTGGTCAGCGCCGACCGGAGGATGCGACGTGCCTCCTCCTCCATGGAATTGTTGTTCGCCGCAGCGCGCAGGCGAAGTTGCGTCTTGAGGTCGTCGTCGATCTGGCGAATGGTGAGGCTGGCCAAAAGAACCTCCATGCATGCATTGACTGCAATGCTAGCATTGCATGCGCTGGTCATCAATCCTATTGACGGATAGGGTCTTTCCTATCCATAGCTCTCGGCGCGTTTTCTGAGAGCCATGTTCATGTCCGATATCCAGTCGTTCCGTCAGTCCGTAGAAGCCTTCATCGCGGCGCGGGGATGGACACCGACGCGGTTCGGACGGACCATCGCAGGCGATCCGCTGTTCGTTTTCGACCTCCGTGAGGGCCGCGAGCCGCGCTCCGAGACCCGGACGCGCATCCTCAAGGCGATGCAGGAACAGGCCGACCAGGCGCTCGAAGCGCCGTTGCGCATCGGCGTGGCCGGGCTTGGCAATGTGGGTGCGACACTGGTCCGGATTATCCAGAAGGACGGCGAGGAACTGACCCGCAAGCTGGGGCGGAAGATTGCGGTTACCGCCGTCTGCGCGCGTTCGCGGAGCCGGGATCGCGGCATCGACGCGAGCGCGCTCAAATGGTTCGACGATCCGGTGGCCCTGGCAAAGTCCGACGATATCGACCTGTTCGTCGAACTGATCGGCGGCGAGGACGGGCCAGCGCTGGCGGCAGTGAAAGCGGCGCTGGAGATCGGGCGCCCTGTAGTGACGGCCAACAAGGCGCTGCTGGCGCGCCACGGCGTGAACCTGGCGAGAATCGCCGAGGAATCGGGCGCGCAGCTCGGCTTCGAGGCCGCCGTCGCGGGTGGCATCCCGGTGATCAAGACGCTGCGCGAGGGGCTGGGCTCGGCCCGGATCGCGCGCGTCTACGGGATCATGAACGGCACCTGCAACTATATCCTGACGCGGATGGGCAACGAGGGCATCGGCTTTGCCGAGTGCCTCGCCGACGCGCAGAAGCTTGGCTACGCCGAAGCCGATCCGAGCTTCGATGTCGATGGGTTCGACACCGCGCACAAGCTCGCCATCCTCGCCTCGCTGTGCTTTGGCTGCGAGATTGCGCCCGACGAGATCTTCGTCGAGGGCATTCGCACGATCAGCCAGGCCGACATCAAGGTGGCCGGCGACCTCGGCTACAAGATCAAGCTGCTCGGCATCGCGCAGCGCTCGCCCGATGGTATCGACCAGCGCGTGCATCCGACGCTGGTGAAGAAGACCTCGGCGATTGCGGGCGTCGATGGCGTGCTGAACGCGGTGGCACTCGAAACCGACCATGTGCACGAACTGCTGCTGGCCGGCCCCGGCGCCGGTGGGCCGCCGACGGCGTCGTCGGTGCTCTCCGACATCCTCGACATCGCCCGTGGCACCCGGGTGCCGCCGCTCGGCGTGCCGGTGGCGGAACTGACGCCCTACCGGCAGGCGCCGATGCGGGCGCACGAGGGCGGCTACTACATCCGACTAAATGTCAGGGACGTGCCGGGGGCGTTTGCCGCTATTGCTACCCGCATGGGTGCCGCGGGCATTTCGCTCGAAAGCGTCATCCAGCGTCCGGATTTGCGTGTTAGCGAACCCGGCGTCAGCGGGACCGAGTCCCGTACGGTGGTGGTGCTCACACACTCCACCATGGAGCAGTCGGTTCGCGATGCGCTGAGCGCAATCAAGGGCGACGGTTTCATCGTCGGCGATCCGCAGATGATCCGGATCGAAGCCTTATAACGATCTAGCCCCTGCGGCGGGGCAGGGGAGTCCCACATGAAGCTCAGCAAGTCCGATCCAGACCGGCAGGCGGCGATCGATCGTTCGCTCACGCTCGAACTGGTGCGCGTCACCGAGGCAGCGGCGCTGGCTGCCGCAGCCTGGCGCGGCAAGGGCAACGAGAAGGCGGCCGATGCCGCGGCAGTCGAAGCAATGCGCGCCGAGATGAGCAATGTTCACATCCACGGGCGGATCGTCATCGGCGAGGGCGAGCGCGACGAGGCGCCGATGCTCTGGATCGGCGAAGAAGTCGGCGGCGGCGACGGGCCGGAGGTCGATATCGCGGTCGATCCGCTCGAGGGCACGACGCTGTGCGCCAAGAACCAGCCGGATTCGATCTGCGTGCTCGCCATGGCCGAGCGCGGCGGGCTGCTGAACGCCCCTGACGTCTACATGCACAAGATCGCCATCGGCGCCAACTATGCCGACGGCCTCGTCGACCTCGATGCGACGGCCAAGGACAACCTCACGGCGCTGGCGCGCGCCAAGGGCGTGCCGATCCACGAGATCACGGCCTGTGTCCTCGACCGGCCGCGGCATGCCGGGCTGATCGAGGAGCTGCGGTCGGCGGGTGTCGCGATCAAGCTGATCTCGGATGGCGATATCGCCGGGATCATCCACGCGGTGAACACCGAGGATACCGGCATCGACATCTATCTCGGCTCGGGCGGTGCGCCCGAAGGCGTGCTGGCTGCAGCCGCGCTGCGCTGCATCGGCGGGCAGATGCAGGGCCGGCTGATCCTCGATACCGACGACAAGCGGGCGCGGGCGCTGAAGATGGGTGTTACGGAGCCGAACAAGAAATACCGCACCGAAGAGCTGGCGTCGGGCGACGTGCTGTTCGCGGCCACCGGCGTGACCGATGGCAGCCTGCTCACCGGCGTTCGCTACGGCAAGAACTCGGTGCGGACCAATACCGTGGTGATGCGATCCTGGAGCCAGACGGTGCGCTGGATCACCGCCGAGCACCGCCGGGGCTAGCTGGCCGAACCGATTGCCCAAACAAAAAGGGCCGCCCGGTGGGCGGCCCTCTGTCTTTTTGGCTCGGTCTCAGGCCTGCTGGATCGCCGAGATGAGCCAGTCCTTGCCGTTGCGGCGGACGAAGGTCCAGACCTCGGTCGTCTCGGTCGTCTCGGTCACCCGGTCGTCGCCCTCGACGATTTCGCCGGTCGCGCGGTTGCGGGTGACGTCGCGGGACTCGTAGCGGAACGCCACGGTGGCGTAGTCGGCGGTTCCTTCGCGCCAGGCTTCGGCGACGTCGCCTTCGAGCAGGTTGACGTCGAACACCTCGTTGCGGACGCCCTTGGAGGCGTTCTCGCCGAGCTCTTCGGCCAGGTAGCCCATGACCTCGGGAGTCGAGATCTGGCGCAGCGCGGCATAGTCCTCGCTGCTATAGGCGTCCTGCAGGGCGACGAGGCGCTGCTGGAAGCTGCCGAGGTCGCCATCGGTGATACCGACCTCGTCGCGCTTGCCGGCACGGGCCGAAGCGGCCGAGCGCGGCGCGGCATTGCGCGCCGGGCCGGCATTGCCGCCGTAACTCGCGGCGTTCGGCGCCTCGTAGCGACTGGTGCTCGCGCCGGCCGTGGCGGGCTGCTGCTGCCGGCGTCGCATGAACCAGCCGATGACGAGAGCCACGATGACCAGCTGGAACAGCAGGGCCAGCATGCCGCCGAAGCCACCAAAGCCGTAGCCGAACATCATGCCGAACAGGCCGGTGAACAGGAAGCCGCCGAGCAGCGCGCCGCCAAAGCCGCCGAAAAGGCTCGGGCGGGCGGTGGTCGCGGCGCCAGCGGTCGCCGCGCTCCGCGTGGTGGTGCCGTCGGTCATGGTGCGCTGTACGCCGGTGGTGGCGTTCGGGGAGGCCTGGGTGGCGGGCACCGACATTTCAGTGCGGGCGCCCCGGCTGCCGAAGCTGCCGCCGCGCCGTGCCTCGGCCGTATCGACCGCGACGACCGAAAAGACCATCAGCAAAGAAGCAAAGAGGGCCGTCAGGCGAAAGCCCTTCGAAGCAAACATTTTCGTCCCCGTGTTGTGCATGGCAGCAGATATGGGGAGCGATAGGGCAAGCTTGTAGGGCCAGGCAACCCATCAGGTCCGATTTTGCCATCGCGGCGGTGGAGTGTGTGCCGCTCGCCCTCGACTAAGGGCGGGCGAGCGCTTACCTCGGGGCATGGACGAACCGCGCCCCTATTTCCTCGGTGTATCGAAATCCGTCCTTGGACGGCCCTGGACCGACCGGCTGGATTTCAACACCCAGCGTATCGCCACCGCCATCGGGCAACGCACCGGGCTATCGGATATCCTCGCGCGCATCGTCGCGTCGCGCGGTGTCGATGTCGATGGGGCGGAGGTGTTCCTGCAGCCAACGGTGCGGGCGCTGATGCCCGATCCATCGACGCTTGCCGACATGGATGCGCTGGCCGAGCGGCTGGCCAAGGCCATCGTCGACAAGGAACCGGTGGCGCTGTTCGGCGACTACGACGTGGACGGAGCCTGCTCGTGCGCGCTGATGGTGCGCTACCTCAGGCATTTCGGGCTCAACCCGCAGGTGCATATCCCCGACCGGATCTTCGAGGGCTATGGGCCGAACACCAACGCCATCGACCGGCTGGCCGATGCCGGGGCGACCCTCTTGGTCACGCTCGACTGTGGCACCACCAGCGACGGCCCTATCCTTCACGCGCGGCAGCGCGGGCTCGATGTGCTGGTGATCGACCATCACCTCTCCGATCACGACCTGCCGCAGGCCAATGCGCTGGTGAACCCGAACCGGCCGGATGATATCTCCGGGCTCGGCTATCTCTGCGCCGCCGGCGTCACCTTCATGGTGCTGGTCGCGGTCAACCGCGTGCTGCGGCAGCGCGGCATGGCCGGCCCCGACCTGATGAAGCTGATCGACCTCGTGGCGCTGGCGACGGTGTGCGACGTGGTGCCGCTCAAGGGTCTGAACCGGGCCTTCGTGGCGCGCGGCCTCGAGGTGGCGCGGACCGGCGCCAATCTGGGAATCGGCGCACTGGCGATGGCCGCGCGGCTCAACGGGCCACTCAACCCCTACCATTTCGGCTTCATCATCGGCCCGCGGATCAATGCCGGCGGCCGCATCGGCGACGCGACTTTGGGCATGCGGCTACTGTCGCTGGAAGACGAGGGCGAAGCATTGGCCATCGCGGCGCAACTCAACGAACTCAATTCGGAGCGGCAGCGCATCGAGATCGAGGCGGTGGAAGAGGCGACCCGGGCGGCCGAAGCGGAGATCGGCGGTGGCGAGGGACCGCCGGTGCTGGTGCTCGCGTCGGCGGACTGGCACCCGGGCGTCGCCGGGCTGATCGCGGCGCGACTGCGCGAACGGTTCGAGCGGCCCGCCTTTGCCATCGCCCTCGGCCCCGATGGCGGTGGCACCGGGTCGGGGCGGTCCATGCCCGGTGTCGACCTCGGCGGGGCTGTGATCGAGGCGGTGGAACTGGGGCTGATCGCGCGCGGCGGGGGGCACGCGATGGCGGCCGGCGTGACGCTGAAGCCTGGGCAGCTCGGGCCGTTCCGGGCACGCATGAACGAGGTGCTGTCCGGCAGCGTCGGCAAGGCACGCGCCACCACAGCGCTCGCCATCGACGCAGCGTTGACCGCGCGCGGCGCCACGACCGACTTCGTGCACCAGATCGAGCGGGCCGGGCCCTACGGCTCGGGCAACCCGCAGCCGGTGTTCGCCTTTCCGGCGCACCGGGCGAAATTTGCCGAGGTGGTCGGCGGCGGAGGGCATGTGCGTTTCACCCTCGCGGCTGATGACGGGGCGCGACTGAAGGGAATCGCCTTCCGTGCCGCAACTACGGCCCTCGGGGACGCGTTGCTGTCGTCAGGCAACGATACGCCGTTGCACATCGCGGGCACACTGAGCCTCGACCACTACCAGGGACGAGAGGAAGTGCAGGTGCGGGTACAGGATGCGGCGGCACTGCCCCGCCTGTGACCGGATCGCCACAATGGCTACTTGAATATCGCCCGGTGGAGGCTAAATTACGCTATCGGTTTGTAGATTGCCGCTCCACATGAGGCGGCGTGAGTTACGCGGCGGTGCCGAGGCAGCGGCCCGTCAGGTGGAAAAGTAGCGTCATGGATCAGTTAGCGCTTGAGCCCCGTGGGACGCGGCCGTCGCTCTTTAGCCACATGCTGTCGTTGATCGCTGCGTTCTTTGGCAAGCGCCTGATCGGACGCCCAAAAAAGGGCGCCGTAACGGTGACCTATCCCAATGGCCACAGTGCCACCTACGGCGATCCGGCGACCGGCGAACACGCGCGACTGCAGCTCAAGAACTTTTCCGTGCTGCCCAAGACGCTGCAGCGCGGCACAGTCGGATTTGCCCAGTCCTATATCGACGGCGACGTCGAGATCGACGACCTGACCACGCTGTTCCGGTATTTCGTGCAGAACCGCGACGTGCTCGACAGCGGCGAAAACTCCTGGTTCGGGCGCGCCGCGCAGGACATCGCCTATCACATGAGCCGTGCCAACTCGAAGGAAGGCTCGAAAAAGAACATCTCCGAGCATTACGACCTGGGCAACGACTTCTACATCCAGTGGCTCGATCGCTCGATGACGTACTCGTCGGCCTACTACACCTCGGACGACCAGACGCTCGAGTCCGCGCAGTACGCCAAGTACCGCCGCGTCGCCGAGATGGCCGGGGTGAAGGGCGGCGATACGGTGCTGGAAATCGGCTGCGGCTGGGGCGGCTTCGCCGAAACGGCAGCGCGCGAGTTCAACGCGGTGGTCTACGGCATCACGCTGTCGGTCGAGCAGTTGAAGTTCGCCACCGAGCGGCTGCAGCGGCAGGGGCTCGACAGCCTCGCCACGCTGCACCTCGAGGATTACCGGGACACCAAAGGCCAGTTCGACCACGTGGCCTCAATCGAGATGATCGAAGCGGTGGGCGAAGAGCACTGGCCGAGCTACTTCAGGACCGTGGCCGATCGGCTGAAGCCGGGTGGTACCGCCTCGATCCAGGCGATCACCATTTCCGAGCAGGATTTTCCCGATTACCGCGCCCGTCCGGACTTCATCCAGCGCTTCATCTTCCCCGGCGGCATGCTGCTGACCAAGACGGCGATGCGGGAGCAGGGCGAGAAGGTGGGCCTGACCCTCGAGCAGGTGGATACGTTCCGGCTCAGCTACGCCACGACGCTGAAGCTGTGGCGCGAAAAATTCCTCGAGCGCTGGCACGAGATCAAGAAGCTCGGATACACCGAAGAGTTCAAGCGCAAGTGGCTGTATTATCTAGCCTATTGCGAGGCCGGCTTCGCCGAGGGCTCTATCGACGTGGGCATATATCAGTACCGCAAGCCCCTTTAGGGAGCAGTTAGGTCCTTCCCCTCATCCGTCTCGGCCTTCGGCCGCGCCACCTTCGCCCTCAAGGGGAGAAGGGAGAGGGGGATCCGCCCATGCCATTGAGGCGCTGTCTCCCCTCTCCCCTTGAGGGAGAGGGTGGTCGCGAAGCGACCGGGTGAGGGGACGTTACGGATTGTCGAAATCCGACCCCAGCCCGATGCCGCCGACCGGCTCGGTTAGCGCGATGGTCTCGAAGCCAGCGATCAGCGGCCGGCCCTGCGCGATGGCGGCACGGACCGATGGCAGTTGCAGCGAGGCGGCATGGGCCCCGCGGGTTTCCCATGCTTCGGTGACGTAGATCGCGTCAGGATTCTCGGGGTCACGGGCAACGATGTAGCTCAGGCATCCGGGCATGCCCTCTTCGCCGGGCATGAGGATGGCGACAAGCGCATCGCGGTTGCCGGGGGTTGCGGTGATGCGGCCGATCATTCCAAACATCCTGGGCTCCCTGGCAGCACGCCGTAGCGGATCTTAAGTCCTCGCACCCATAGTGCACCACGCCTGCGACGCACGCCACCTGCCTCGGGGCCGATGGGTCGGAGCTGATGAAAAGCCGCCTCCACATCAAGGCTCGATTCGCACCGCGTGGTTGTAGGAAAGTGCGTTGCGTTCATCCTGGGCTCAGGTGAAACCGCCTAGCGTCAATGGGCTCGGTTGGGGGACCGTCGACAAATGGGCAAAGCGCTCTACCTGGTGATCCACAGCCAGGACAAGTGGTGGGTGGATTTCGAAGGCACGCCGCATGGCCCGTTCCAGACCCGTGAGGCAGCGGCGCTGGACGCGCGCAACCTCGCCCGCGTCCGGGTCGATGGCCGGGAGGCCGAAGTGCTGGTGCCCGATGGCGACGGGCGGTACTGGGTCATCTGGTCATCGCGCCACGACCAGAACGAGGGCGGCGGGTTCGTGCCGCGTCGGGTCGGTCCCTGACCTGCCGGGCACGGCGGTGCTGTTGCGATTAAAACCTGACTTGACTAATCATCTTAACGGTCGATAGGTGACACAACTTGTCCACTTTCGCCGAGGCTCCGTCATGTTCAGATCAATCTTCGCCGCCGCACTTGCGTTGGGCTTCGCGGCCACCTCGGCGCTTGCCGCCGAGTGGACCTATACCGACGGTAGCGGCAACACGGTGACGCTCGACCACGTCCCCACCCGCATCGTCATGCATGCCAACACTGCGGCTGGCCTGATCCCGCTCGGCATCCGTCCGGTCGGCATCTATGTCGACACGCCGGTGGCCGAGGACAAGTCGCTGCAGGGGCTCGACCTGACCGGCATCGAGATCGTCGGCGAAGGCTGGGGCGAGATCGACATCGAGAAAGTGGCGGCGCTGAAGCCGGATCTGGTGCTGGCCGAGTGGTGGCCGCTCGAGAAGGCGTTCAGCGGGCTCGAAGGGGGCGCCGGCAGCACGAACCAGAAGATGGTGCAGATCGCGCCGGTCACCGGTCCGGCCCAGGGCGCCTCGATCGTGCAACTGATCGCCGACTACGAAACGCTCGCCGCCAGCCTCGGCGCCGATCTGTCGGCGCCCGACATCGCTGCCGACAAGGCGGCTTTCGAAGTGTCGCTTGTAAAGTTCAAGGCCGCCGTGGCGGCCAAGCCCAACCTGACCGTGCTGCCGGTCTGGGCCGGCACCGATGCGCTCTATGTCGCTGCCACCGCGGGCTCCTCCGAGCTGATGGACTTTGCCAGCTGGGGGCTGAAGCTGATCACCCCGGACGTGGCTGACGATCGCGGCTACTGGGAGACGCTGAGCTGGGAGCAGGCCGACAAGTATCAGCCCGACCTGCTGATCGTCGACAATCGTTCCGACGCCACGATGGAGACCGCCGCGGCACAGCCGATGTGGACGGCCATGAAGGCCGCCGAAGCCGGGCAGGTGGCAGACTGGCCGGCCTTCTGGCTGCGCAACTACAAGGCCTATGCTGGCGCGCTCGACGAGCTGACGGCGGCCATCGACGCCGCTGACGAGAACCTGACGAACTGATCCGATGACGGTAGCGGCGGCCGAGCAGCGATCGAGCAGGGTGCCGGCGCGAGCCGGCGGCCTGCTGCTGCTCGGCGTGGTGCTGGCGGCGGTGCTGTTCCTGTCGATCACGGTCGGCGCGCGGCCGATCGCGCTGGGCGATGTCCTTGCCGCCATCATCGCGCCCGCTCCGGACAGCACGACGCATCGCATCATCCTCGAGCTGCGCCTGCCACGAACGCTGGTCGGGCTGCTGGTGGGAGCGGCTCTCGGACTGTCGGGTGCCATCCTGCAGGGCGCGACGCGCAACCCGCTGGCCGATCCCGGGCTGCTTGGCATCCAGTCGGGCGCGACGCTCTGCGTGGTGCTGGGTATCTCGGTGTTCGGCATCACCACGTTGTCCGGTTATGTCTGGCTGGCGTTTCTCGGGGCCGGCATCGCCGCCGTGGCGGTCTACCTCATCGCCTCGATGGGGCGGGAAGGTGCAACGCCGGTGAAGCTGGCGCTGGCCGGCGCAGCAGTCACCGCGGCGCTCGGCTCGGTGACCAGTGCCATCCTCATCACCTCGGTCGAGACGCTCGACCAGATCCGCTTCTGGCAGGTCGGTGCGCTGACTGGCCGGACCACGGACATCCTCCTGCAGGTGGCGCCGTTCCTGCTCTTTGGCATCGCGCTGGCGCTGACCACCGGCCGCATCCTCGACGGGCTGGCGATGGGCGATGACGTGGCACGCGGCCTCGGGCAGCGGGTGCAACTGAACCGGGCCTTCGCCGGGCTCGCGGCGGTAATCCTGGCCGGTGGAGCAGTGGCAGCCGCCGGGCCGATAGCGTTTGTCGGCCTCACCATCCCGCATGTGGCCCGCGCGATGACCGGTCCGAACTACCGCTGGATCCTGCCCTACTCGATGTTGCTCGGCCCCATCCTGCTGCTCGGTGCCGATATCATCGGCCGGGTGATCGTGCCGCCGGGCGAGTTGCAGGTGGGCATCGTCACGGCTGCCATCGGTGCGCCGTTCTTCATCGCCTTCGTGCGCCGCCGCAAGCTGGCCGAGCTATGAACGTCAACGTACAATTTGCCCCGGCCGCGACGGTGGCCGCCGCGAGGCGCAAGCTGCGGACCCGCCACCGGCTGGTGACGGCCGCACTCACTCTGATCGTGCTGGCGCTGGTGGCGGCGGCGCTGACGATTGGCGACTACCCGCTGCCGGTCGCAGAGGTCGTAACGTCGCTGCTCTCGCCCTTCACCGGCGTCACCGATCCGGCCAGCGACTTCATCGTGCTCGGCGTGCGGCTGCCACGGGCGATCACCGGGCTGCTGGCAGGCGCGGCGCTGGGGCTATCGGGCGTGATCTTCCAGACGGTGCTGCGCAATCCGCTCGCCAGCCCCGACATCGTCGGCATCACCACCGGGGCCAGTTCGGCGGCAGTGATCGCAATCATCGTCTTCCACGCCACCGGCCTGATGGTCGCCCTGAGCGCCACCGGCGGCGCGGTGCTGATCGCGGCGCTGATCTACGCGCTGAGCTGGCGCGGCGGGGTGACGCCCTACCGGCTGGTGCTGGTCGGCATCGGCATGGCGGCCATCGCCGCGGCGATCACCTCATACCTGTTCACCCGCGCCCGCATCTTCGAGGTGCAGCAGGCACTGGCCTGGCTGACCGGCAGCCTCAACGGCGCCAGCTTCGACACTCTCGGCCCGCTGGCGCTGGGCCTCCTGGTCCTCGGCCCGGTCGCAACAATCCTCTACCGCCCCCTCGCCAGCCTCGAGCTGGGCGACGATGCCGCGAAAGCCCTCGGCACGCGGGTCGAGGTGACGCGGCTCGGCACGCTGCTGGTGGCCGTGGTGCTCGCCGCGTTCGCCACGGCGACGGTCGGCCCAATTGCGTTCGTCGCCTTCGCGGCAGGGCCGGTGGCGCGGCGGCTGCTGGGTCCGGCCGGCAACCCGCTTCTGCCGTCGGCCCTCGTCGGCGCAGCCGTTACCATCGGCGCCGACCTGATCGCGCAGCATGCGCTGGGCCGCAACCAGTTGCCGGCCGGCGTCGTCACCGGCGCCATCGGCGCGCTGTTCCTCATCTACCTGCTCGCTGCTGCGAACCGCTCCGGTCGCGGCGGCTGAAAGGACTGCCATGAGCCAGAACCACCAGCTTTCGGCCACCGACGTGAAACTCGGCTATGGCGAGCGCACCATCGTCGAAAAGCTGAGCATCACCCTGCCACCCGACAAGTTCACGGTGATCGTCGGGGCCAATGCCTGCGGCAAGTCCACGCTGCTGCGCGGGCTGGCGCGGCTGCTGGCACCGGCCTCCGGCTCCGTCTACCTCGATGGCCGCGCCATCCACCAGATGTCGACGCGGGAAGTGGCGACGGTTCTCGGGGTGCTGCCGCAGACGCCGGTCGCGCCCGATGGCATCACCGTCGCCGACCTCGTCGGCCGGGGCCGCTACCCGCACCAGGGCTGGTTCCGCCAGTGGACGGCGACCGACGACGCCGCCGTCGCCTCGGCGCTGCAATCGACCGATACGCTCGACCTGGCGCAGCGCGCGGTGGATGAGCTCTCCGGCGGCCAGCGGCAGCGGGTGTGGATCGCCATGGCGCTGGCCCAGCGCACCGATATCCTGCTGCTCGACGAGCCGACGACCTTCCTCGACATCAACCACCAGGTCGAGGTGCTCGACCTCCTCACCGACCTCGTGCGCACACAGGGTCGCACCGTGGTGGCGGTGTTGCACGACCTCAACCTCGCCTGCCGCTACGCTGACCACATCGTCGCCATGCAGGGCGGCCGGATCGTCGCCGAAGGCGCGCCGGCTGCGGTGATGACATCGGCGGTGGTCAAGACCGTGTTCGGCATCGACAGCGAAGTGGTGATCGACCCGGTGTCGCAAAGCCCGATGATCGTGCCCATCGGCCGGCACCACCGGCTGAAGCAGGCGGTGCCGGCCGAGTAGCTCACTGCCGGTCGAGCCACAGGCCGACCTGATCCATCAGGTAATTCGTTCCCGCCTCGCGCTGGGCCGACGTGTCCAGCCCGTCGAGGAAGGCGCCATCCTCGCGCAGCACCATGCGGGTGCCGCCGTCTTTGGCGGTGAACTCGATGGTGGCGACGCTGACGGAGATGCGCTGGCCGTTCATGTGCATCTCGTAGGTGTAGATGATGCGGTTGTCCGGCACGATGTCGCGATAGCTGACATCGTAGATGAAGTCGGTGTCGCCCATCTTTTCAGCATTGTACTCGCGGCCGCCCTCCCTGAACTCGAAGACCTGCTGCGGCTTCTGCGGATCGGGGGAGCCGAACCACTGGCGCTTGAACTCCGGGTTCGACCAGGCGGAGAACACCATTGCCACCGGATGGGGGTAGGTGCGCTCGATGGTGAAGCTGCCATGGGCGATTGAACGTTCGGTCATCGTGGGTCTCCGTCGGGATGTGCGCTGCTGTGGCCGGCTATCGGCCCGGCGGCACTGGTTGTGTTCGATGCGTCTAGGTCGCCGGCTTGTCGGGCGGCAGGGCGTCGAGGAAGGCGCCGAGGCGGTCGAGGCGTTTCTCCCAGCCGACCCGCCGGTCGTTGATCCACTGCTCGACCATGGTGAGGGCTCCCGCATCGATGGTGCAGGTGCGCACGCGGCCGACCTTCCGGGTCGTCACCAGCCCGCTCTGCTCGAGCACTTTCAGGTGCTGGACGACGGCGGGCAGCGACATGCTGAATGGCTCCGCCAGCTCGCTCACCGAAGCTGTCCCGCGGCTGAGCCGTTCCACCATGCGCCGCCGTGTGGGGTCGGCGAGGGCCTGGAACATGGCGTCGAGGGTCTGTTCTTGGTTAAGCATGGTGTTAAGTATCGCCATGCCCCGTCGCGTGTCAATGGTAAAGTGAAAGCTTAAGTTAAGCTCAGATGGCCGAGAGGCTGACCGGCTCGGTGGTCCACTGCGTGGTCTGGCTGGTGTTCAGCCGCTCGACCCGGATCAGCTTGGGCGGACCGCTGAGCTGGCCGAAGAAGGTGAGGAAGGCGCTGTCGGCGGCGTCGCGGCCAACCGCGATCTTCAGGATGCCTTCGAGCGGGCAGAGGCGCGTCGCGTCGAACAGATACCACTGGCCTCCGAGATAGGCCTCGAACACGGCGTGGAAATCCTGCGGCACCAGGTCGAGCGCATAGGCCGAGACGAAGCGCGCCGGAATGCCCAGCGCGCGGGCAAACGTGATGCCCAGGTGGGCGAAGTCGCGGCAGACGCCGGCGCGCAGCGTGAAGGTGTCGTAGGCCGAGGTGCTCGAATCGCTGGAGCCTTCGAGATAATCGACGTTCTCGTAGATCCAGTTGCAGATCGCCGTGACCTTCTCGTAGCCGTCGCCGATCTCGCCGAACTGCCGCCAGGCAAAGCGCGCCAGCTTGTCGGACTGGCAGTAGCGGCTGGGATAGAGGTGGTTCATCACGTCGAACGGCAGCTCGACGATGGGGACCTGCGGAATGCTCCCGATGCTGCGGGTCGTCGGGGTCGATTCGATCTCGGCCGTGTACCACACGCTGTACCGGCCGGGCTGCAGCAGCATGCGCCGGTAGCGGTTGCCCGTCTCCGGCACCTCGTACTCTTCGGACTGCACCTGCGGCTCGACAGTGAAGGCCTCGCCCAGGATGCTTTGCCGGCCGCCGCGCTGGGCCTCGACATTCAAAATCACCGTCGTGGGGGTGGCGATGTCGTACTGGAGTTCGCAGCGCAGGCGAAATTGCATCTTGGACCTTCGGGGCATGGGAAGAGGACAGGGCAAACGACAATTCGGCTACAAAGCGAAAGTTCCACGGAACTGGGACGAGTTCCGGGCTATTGTTCCGGTACGGGGCAATTCACGGATAATCGATGACCATTCTCAGGGTCCAGCACCTTACCACGTACTCATACGCGCGCCCCGTCCGCTTCGGCGACCACAGACTGATGTTCAGGCCGCGCGACAGCTACGAACAGCGGCTGCTCAGCGCCCACATGAAGGTCGGTCCTGAACCGGCCGACACGTGGTGGATACACGACGTCTTCGGCAACTGCGTGACGAATGTCAGCTTCTCGGGCTCTGCCCATAAGCTGACCTTCGAGACCGGCATCGTGCTCGACCACACGCCGCAGATGGCGCCGCGCTTCCGCACCGAGGAGCGGGCCAAGCACTGGCCGTTCGAATACGACGCGGACATCCTCCCCGATCTTTCGACCTACATGCGCGTGCACAGTCCGAGCCAGGACCTTTCGGCATGGGCACGTAAGTTCACCCGCTCGGGGTTGCCGACGGAGACCGGGCACCTGCTGATGACGATGACCATGGGCATCCGCGAGAGTTTCATCTACTCGCGCCGCACCGACCCGGGCACGCAGCCGCCGCAACTGACGCTCGCGACGATGACCGGCACCTGTCGCGACTTTGCCTGGCTGATGATCGAGGCCTGCCGTTCGCTCGGCTTCGCTGCGCGCTTCGTCACCGGCTATATCTATGTGCCGTCGCGTGACGGTCCGGTGCTGCGCGGCGGCGGGGCCACGCATGCCTGGGTGCAGGTGTTCCTGCCCGGCGCCGGCTGGGTCGAGTTCGATCCCACCAACGGTATCGTCGGCAACAGGGACCTGATCCGTGTCGGCGTCGCCCGCGAGCCGACGAAGGCGCGCCCCCTGAGCGGCAGCTTCATCGGCGACCGCGGCGACTATCTGGGCATGGACGTGCAGGTCAACGTGACCACCGACCCGCTGGCCCTGCGCATGCCGCGGTCGACGCCGGAGACCAACCTGACCGGCGAAATGCAGGACGTCACGAGCGCCTGAGCGCGATCGCCTCGATCTCGACCAGCGCACCGGCGTCCACGAGGCCGCGACAAGGCATGCGTCGCCGTTGACTTCCTCGCCCCTGACAGTCCGTACTGTGCACTGGAACCAGCGCTGGGGAGCCAAACTTGAGCGATGTTTCGTATCCGACCGTCATGATCGACGAATGGTTCCAGCGCCTTCTCGGACGAGCGCCCACCGGCGATGAGCTCGACCGCTGCCGGGGGCTCGACCCGGCTGCCTTGGTGACCCAGTTGACGGAGTTGCCGGAGTACCGGAACCGCTTCCGCGATGCCGAGGCTACGGATGCCAACGCGCTGGCGGCCGCCCGGTTGTGGCCGTTGGAAAGCCGCACGTACGACCTCCAGATCATGGTGGTCAGCTCCGAAGGACTGGGCAAGTGCCAGGCTACCCTGGATCGGATCATGCCCGAGCTTGGTCCGCGCACGCTGCTGACCCTGCTTTGCGCCGATGCTGAAGATGGAACGCTGCTCAGCGGTCCCAACATCGAGCATCTCATCATGCCTGGAGCCAGCGTCTTCGAGCTTCGGGCAAGGCTTCCGGCGGTGCTCAAGGAAGTGGGCTGGGTGGCACTGGTAGAGGATCACGCCGTGCCACATGCCGGCTGGGTCGCGGCGGTCGAAGCAGCGGTCAGGTCTGCCAGTCCGGATCAGCTGGCACTGACCAGCACGGTCTCCAACCATCTCTCCACTTCGACCTGGAGTTGGGCGAGCTTCCTGTTCAACTTTGCCTACCACTGGCATCCCAGTGCGGCGATCAAGCTGCCCGGGACGGTGACCACGCTGGTCTTCCGTCGCGATCTTGTGGGCCGGCGACCGCTGCCAATCCACGCTTTCGAGCAGTTCGTCCTTGGTCGCCGCGGCCCGGTGCCGCCTGGTATGGTGGTCGACCACAACCAGCCGCTGAACTGGTGGGAGGCTTCGGTCCATACGTACGAGAACGGCCGGGTGACCGGCAGTGCGTTGCGCCGCCACCATAATTCACCGCGTAGCGCGATGCGCGAAATGGTCGGCTGGGTCAATGGCGGCCGCATCCGGGAAATCCGGACGCTGCTTGAGCAGCACCCGGAGCGTGACCGACTGCCGCGCGGAACGCTGCTTCGCATGCGGTGGATCAGTGCCTGTCACGGACTAGGGGTGGTGATAGGCACCATCATCGGGGGTGGCCAGTCACACCGCCGGCTGGAGTAGCGGCCCTCGGCGGACTGCTATTGCCTCGATCTCGACCAGCGCACCGGCGTCCACCAGCTGGCAGCCGATGGTGGAGCGGGCAGGGGGCTCGTGCGGGAAGTAGGTGGTGTAGACTGCGTTCATCGCCGGGAAGATGCCGAGGTCGGTGATGAACACGGTGGTCTTCACCACATCGGCCATCGAACTGTCCGCCGCCTCGAGCAGAGCCGCCATCTTGTCGAGAGTGATGCGGGTCTGCTCGGTGATATCGGCCGGGTAGGTCCCATCCGTGCGCGAGCCGACCTGCCCGGTGACGAACACGAATTGCTCGGTGGCGATGGCGGGGGTGAGGGGCAATCCGGCAAACGTGCCGATGGCAATGCGGGTCATACAGAACTTCCGGTACGGAGAGGTCCGCCAGCGTAGCGCCTGCACGCCCGGATTCGGAAGATATCTGGGAAAGTTTGGTACGCCCTAGGGGAGTCGAACCCCTCTCTGCACCGTGAGAGGGTGCCGTCCTAACCGATAGACGAAGGGCGCGTACCGGAATGGCGTGCTGATAATGGGCGATTGGCGGCCCGTCAAGCCCGCTTTGGACAATGGCGCCCGTGATCGGCCGCTTCACCGTCAGAACGCGCACGCGAGTCGTCGGGTGCACCTTGGAGCTTCGGCCAGGACCGGCGCGGGTCTCGGAATGGAAGAAGCCGACCGGCCATGGTGTCGAGGCGCCGTTGCGGCTAATCGAGCGCTAATGCTGCTACTCGGACTGAACCATCGTGACGCGAGGATCCTGCGGGATCGGGACGTACGCGGACCCGGCAGGGGCCGGATATTCGCCGAAGCGGAGGGAACGTGGGGGAAAGGAAGTGGTACGCCCTAGGGGAGTCGAACCCCTCTCTGCACCGTGAAAGGGTGCCGTCCTAACCGATAGACGAAGGGCGCCTCCGGAAGTGGGGACCGTATAGAAAGCTTCATCCGGGCTGGCAAGCGAAAATCCGCACTCAGCAGCCCGAAAAAGTGATGGGCTTGCCGCGACCGCGCGGACGCTCGCGAACGTCGACGTGAATGTAGTTGCGACCGGGGTAACAGCCGAGGCCGCCGACCTGCGGGTTCTTCATGGCGAACGCAATGATCTGACGCTTGTCGACCCCGGGGATGTAGATGTCTGCCGCCATGCATTTTGTGTGGTAGCTCGCGTCCTCGCCGCCCGCCAGGATGTTGCGGATAGGGTCGCGATAGCCGGAGGTCAGCACCACTTTGCGGCCAAACTTGCGCTCGAACGAGCCTAGCATCGCCTTCAGCTTGGGTGACATGCAGGAATTGTCGACGTCCCAGGAGGCGAGGAACATGCCGTTGCGCTGCACGAAACTCTTGTAGCTCGCTGGTGCGCCGCCTCCCATGGAGAAGCACCCGGCCAGCAGCGACGCAAGGCACAGCGCCAGTATCAGTCGAAACATGCGAAACTTCCCGGCAAGCGGCCGACCCGAAGGCCGGCGGATTACCGGGAAGCTAGTAATTTTAAGCTAATTGCCGCCTAAGCGGCGTGGTGAACGCGCCGTTACCACGCGCCGGTGTTCGGCATGGACGACCACGGCTCGGCCGGCGGCAGCGGGCTGCCCTTCTGCAGGATCTCGACCGAGATGTTGTCGGGTGAGCGCACGAAGGCCATGTTGCCGTCGCGCGGCGGGCGATTGATGGTGTAGCCCATGTCCTGCATGTGCTTGCAGAAGTCGTAGATGTTGTCGACCTCGTAGGCGAGGTGGCCGAAGTTGCGGCCGCCCGTGTAGACTTCCGGGTCCCAGTTGAAGGTCAGTTCCACCGGCGTCTCGTGCTGGCCGGGAGGGGCGAGGAAGATCAGGGTATAGCGGCCCTTCTCGTTATCGGTGCGGCGCACTTCCTCGAGCCCAAGGCCGTCACGGTAGAAGCGCAGCGACTGCTCGACATCGGTCACGCGGACCATAGTGTGCAGGTATTTCATAGCGTTTTCCTCGCCTTGATTCCGGTTGGCCGAACAGTAGGAGCCGGTGCCGGCCGGGGCAACCGCGACTAAGTGTGGCCAATCTGCAATTACCTTAACAAATGCATAATCGGTTCTTAACGGGGCGCGGTGAATCGGACACAGTGAGGCTTGCTTGTAGCGTACCCCGTTAAGCGGCGGGGCGAGTACGAAAAGGCTGAAGGCATGGGGGCCAAGTTCACGTCGGACGGCGATCATTCTGGATTCGGGTCAGCTGACACCGATCAGGATGGTGGCGCGACAAATATCCACACCGGTGACGCCGGGCTGGATGTCATCGAAGTTGTCGGTGCCATCAAGTGGTTCGACGTGGGCAAGGGGTTCGGTTTCATCGTCCCCGACGATGGTCGGGCCGATGTCCTGCTGCATGTCACCTGCCTGAGGCGCGACGGCTACCAGACGGCCTATGAGGGCGCCCGCGTCGTTTGCGAGGCGCTGGCCCGTCCGGGCGGCCTGCAGGCGTTCCGTATCCTGTCGATGGACGAATCGACGGCCAAGCACCCCACGCAGATGCCAGCGCCGCGCACCCACGTCACCGTGGAGCCGACCAGCAAGCTCGAGCGGCTCGAAGTGAAGTGGTTCAACCGGATCCGCGGCTTCGGCTTCCTGTCGGCCGGCGACAGCGCCCCCGACATCTTCGTGCACATGGAAACGCTGCGGCGCTTCGGCATCACCGAGCTGCGGCCCGGCCAGCATGTGCTGGTGCGCTACGGCAATGGTCCCAAGGGGCTGATGGTCGCCGAAATCCGGCCGGATGGCTGGGGCGACGCGCCAAGCTCGCACTAGGCTGCGCCTTGAACAGGTACTGGCTGCTTGGCGGCCTGGTGATTCTGGCTGGCGCCGGGGTTGTCGGCTGGTTGAATGCCGGTGCACAGGTGCAACTGGTCGATGCCCTGATCCTCGCCGATACCACCACGCCGGGCTGCGACGGGGCAGGGCAGGTTCACCTGCTGATCCGCAACGCGGCCGAGCGGCCGATGGCCAGGGTCGATGGCGTCCTGTCAGTGGCCAGCCAGGACGCGCAGCCAACGCCAATCGGCAATTTCGAGGTCACCGGCCCGATCAGCGCGGGCGGCAGCAAGGAAGCCTGTGCGACGGTGGACGAGAGCCTGCTCCCGCCCGGCGATCGCGTGACACTGCTTGTGCTGGCACGCGCCACAGCGATCGAGTTCGCGCCTGCGTCGCCCTAGGCGCGATGCACCACAACGTGCTTTCTCCTCTGGCCCGGTCCGCATTATGATCGGGCGCACCATCACCAAAGTTGACGCTCCTCATGCACATCCTGCGCACCCTCATCGCCCCGCTGGCGGCACTCCTGCTGCTGACGTTCGCGGCTCTCGCCGACGACGGCAAGCTCACCATCGCCAGTGCCACCGGCGATCACGCATTCGCTGTCGAAGTGGTCGATACTAACGAGACGCGGGCCCAGGGGCTGATGTTCCGCACCGAGCTCGCGCCCGACGCAGGCATGCTGTTCGATTTCAAGGAGAGCCGCCGTGTCAGCTTCTGGATGCAAAACACGCTCATTCCCCTCGACATGATGTTCATCCGCGCCGATGGGACCATCGCCAACATTCACGTCAACGCGCGGCCGCTCGATCCCACCTCGATTCCATCGGACGGGGCAGTGCAGTACGTGCTGGAGATTGCGGGAGGCCGCTCGGTGGAACTGGGCATTGTCGCCGGCGACAAGGTCGTGCACGACCGGATTGCTCGCCCCTGAGGTGTCTACAGTCGGCTCAGCACCATGCAGTCGAGCACGGCGACGAGGTGCAGGCTGGCGCCGACCACCACGAAGCCGTGCCACAGGGCGTTGTGAAAGGTGAGCTTTTCCCACAGGTGGAAGATCACGCCGACGCTGTAGGTCACGCCACCGGCCACCAGCAGCCAGAGCGAAACCGGGGGCAGGTGCGCGGCGAGGCCTTGCAGCATCAACACGCCGCTCCAGCCGATGCCGAGGTAGAGGATTATGGCGCCGCGGCCGAAGCGCTGCGGCACCAGCAGCTTCAGCAGCATGCCGGTCAGCGCCGCACCCCAGATCAGCACCCCGAGCCCGATGTTGAACGGCGTGGCGCCGAGCAGCACCAGGAACGGTGTGTAGGTACCGGCGATGAACAGGAAGATCGCCGCCTGGTCGAGCCGCGCCAACGTGCGCTTGGCGCGCGCGTCGATCGGGCAGAGGTTGAAGGCGAGCGAAATGCCGAGCACCGCCAGCAGCGAGCCGACATAGAGCACCAGCGCTGGCAGTTCCTCGGGAGCCGTCTCGTAGGCGGCGAACGACAGCAGCACCGCGCCGAGTGCCACAGCTACCAGAATGCCTACCCCGTGCACGATGCCGTCGGCGACCAGTTCGGCCATGCTGAAAGGGCGGCCACGGGTCCACCAGGTTCGGGCAATAACGGCGTCGGGCGGCACTAGCGAGGCTCCATGCAAGAAAGTTGTGACAATCCCGTCATCCGGCCGTCACAGTCAACCCATTCGCCTCCACCTCGCTTGACACGTAACGCTCTTGTTACGACCGTCTAGGTCCTGGGTAGTGGGCGCGTTGTGATGAGTCTCGTCGATCTGTTTTCGGCCCTGGCCGACCCAACCCGTTGCCGGGTGGTGGAAATGCTGCATGAGCGGTCGCGTCCGGTGCACGAACTGGCCGCGGCCTTCGACATCTCGCGCCCCGCCATCAGCCGGCACCTGAAGGTGCTGAAAGACGCCGGGCTGGTGGTCGAGGAAAAGACCGGGCGCGAGAACGTCTATTCGCTGCAGCGCGCCCAATTGCAGCCGATGCAGGATTGGCTGGAAAAGCACCGGACCGCCCGGGCGTCGAAGAAGGCCGGCAAGGCAAAGAGCATTGTCGACGCGGTGGTGGTGGCGCCAGAGCCCGCTGTCGCCAGTGCCGCGCCCGAAGCGGTTGCGCCGGCGCCCGTAGTGGACCTGCCCATCACCATTGCCGCTATCGATGCCGACAAGCCAAAACGCCGTCCGCAGCTGCCCCGTGAGGTCATCCCGCCGCCGCCCGTCCCCGCGCCGCAACTGTCGTTCTTCGACCTCTAGGGCAGGGGCCCCGGCAGCGGTTCGTCGATGCGGCCGGTAAGGTAGTAGCCGACGAGACCGATCCATTCGCGCAGCGCAACATTGCTGGTGACGAGGTTCTCGGCGATCTCATCCAGCTTGATGCCGAACTGCTCGTTGCCGGCCGCGAGGTAGTCTGCCGGCCACGGCACGACCGGAAATTCGGCACGGCGGAACAGCCCGACTGAGCGGGGCATATGGAAGGCGGAGGTGACCAGAAGCCAGGTCTCCCCGGGCTTCGGCGCGGCGAGCGCCCGGGCGTTGATGGCGTTCTCTTCGGTATTGCGCGACTGGCCCTCGAGGATCAGCCGCTCGGGCGCGATGCCGAAGTCGGTGAAGAAGCGGGCTCCCGCCTCGGCCTCGGATTCCCGGCCGCTCAGCAGGGCCGAACCGCCGCCGGCGATAAGGACGCGGGCCTCGGGGTGGCGTAACGCGAGGCGCAGCGCCTCGACGAAGCGGTCGCCGGAGCGGCCGAGTTCCCAGCCGCCGCGGACGTTGTTCACGCCGGTATCCATGCCGCCGCCCAGCACCACGATCCCGTCGATCAGGGCCGGTTCGACCGGCCGCGCGAAGCGGCTCTCTAGCGGAGTGATGGTCAGGTAACCGAAGCTGGTGAAACTGAAAAGCGCCAGCAGCAGCGTGGCGGCTGTCACCGCAGCAGCGGCGAGCCGGCGCCGCTTCAGCGCCATCAGCAGCAGCCCCAGCACCAGCAGCAGCGCCACCAGCGACACCGGCTGCGCGATCGTCCAGAAGATTCGGGTGAGAAGCGGAAACATGCTGACGACCCGGTTCGGTGCATCAAGCCACTGCCCTCAGCACGCCAGATGCTCGGAAAACTTGGTGACCTCGGGTGGATTCGAACCACCGACCAACAGCTTAGAAGACTGCTGTGTGGCACTAACGACCCGTCACCCTCCCGAACGTACATCAAATGGGGAACTGGCGCCAGAGTAGCGGTTTCAGCGGATCGTTAGCCCTTGTTACTCACGCAACGTATCGCTACCTATCGTGTCGGATGTTTACCCCTGCGGTACCCGACGAGGTGGATGAATGGCTACAAAGCCCCTTACGGTGAGGGGGATCGACGCGCTCAAACCGGGAGAGACCCGAGTTGAGGTTTCCGATGGCGCTGTCGGTGGATTGTTCCTCGTTGTCCAGCCGTCCGGCCTGAAGAGCTGGGCCTTTCGCTACCGGTCTCCGGTCGATGGGCGGGCAAGGAAGTTTACAATCGGCTCCTACCCGGCTTTCGGCCTCGTTGACGCACGTGACGAGGCCGCTGAGGCAGCGCGTTCCGTCAAGCGCGGAGTCGACCCGGCCGATGCCCGCAAGGCCGTCAAGGCCAAGGCGGCGGATACCTCCGATTTGGTCGACAGGCTGCTGGACGATTTTATCACGCGGCACGTCGACGCCAAGCTTCGACCGTCCAGTGCCGCTGAGGCCAAGCGGCTGATCGGAACTATCGTTCGCCCAGCGTGGGGTGCCCTGAAAATTCAATCGCTTAGGCGGCGTGACGTTGTTGCGCTGCTGGATGAGATCGTAGATCGCGGTGCGCCGGTCACCGCCAATCGGGTGCTGGCTTTGGTGCGCAAGTTCGGCAATTGGTGCGTCGAACGGAGCATCATTGAGGTCTCCCCCGTAGCCGGCGTCAAGGCTCCCTCGGAGGAAGTCTCGCGCGACCGGGTTCTTTCCTATGAAGAAATCCGATGGCTGTGGATGGCGACTGAGCCGGCGGGTCCCTTCAACGCGGTGGTTAGGCTCCTGCTGCTGACTGGGCAGCGCAGAAGCGAGGTCGGCGGCCTAACCGACGGCGAGCTGCACCTCGGCGTTGCACCGAACTGGTTGATCCCGGCTGTGCGTACCAAGAATGGCCGGGCACATACCGTACCGCTCAGCCCGCTGGCGCGGGAGGTCCTTGCCAACGTGCCCCGGATTGACGGCTCCGGCTTGCTCTTTACCACCGACGGCCGGGTGCCGATCTCGGGCTGGTCGAAAGGAAAGGCGGCCTTGGATCGGAGGATGCTTGAGGTCGCTCAGGCTGAGGCGCGGGAGCGCGGCATCGACCCCGCCAACATCCAGCTCACCGACTGGCGGCTACACGACCTACGCCGAACGGCGGCGAGCGGCATGGCACGGCTCAGTCATCCGATCCATGTCGTCGAAGCCGTCCTCAACCACAAGAGCGGCGTGCTGAGCGGTGTCGCCGCGATCTACAATCGGCACGACTATCTCTTGGAAAAGACGCGCGCGCTGGAAAGCTGGGCCGGTGCGGTAGCTGACATCGTGCGTGGTGAATTCCGCTCC
>CAIMLX010000276.1 GCA_903842455.1 uncultured Hyphomicrobiales bacterium
ACCCCTCGACACCGAGCGTCTGGTGCTGCGCGGCTTCGAACGCACCGACATCGACGAACTGGCCAGTTTTTACGCGTTCCCCGAAGCGCAGCGCTACCTCGACCTCAAGGCGCGCAACAAGGCGGACGTGAAAGCGGCGCTCGAGGCGATGCGGCTGCAGACCCGTCTCACCCGGCCCGGCGATACGCTGACCCTGGCCGTCGAGCGCAAGTCCGACGCGCGGCTGATCGGCCATGTCTCGCTGATCTGGACCGATGCGACCGCAGCGCAGGCCGAGCTACGCTTCTTCTTCGATCCTGCGGTGCGTCGCCAGAACTATGGCGCCGAGAGCCTGCGGAGGTTTCTCGATGCCGGGTTCAATGATTTCGGCTTCCACCGGGTGCAGGCCCGTTGCGGCGGCAAGAGCCAGGGGTCGGCGCGATTGCTGAAGGACCTCGGCTTTCGGCTCGAGGCGCACTATCGCGAGCACGCGCTGTTCCAGGGCGAGTGGGACGAGGAGCTGCATTTTGCCATCCTCGACCGCGAATGGACACGCGGCAGCAAGGTGAAGGAACTGCACCGCAACATGGTCGCCTAAGCACAAAGCTTGATCCAAACTCCGTTCGGACGTATCCCGCAACGCCCGAACGGAGACCCGCATGGCCGGTACCGACAAGTCGCAGGAGATCATCTACCGCCCCAGCCCGGCGATCATCCTGTGCGAGCCGCAACTGGGCGAGAACATCGGGACCGCGGCGCGGGCCATGGCCAATTTCGGACTCTGGGACTTGCGCGTCGTCAATCCGCGTGATGGCTGGCCCAACGAGCGGGCCGTCGCGGCCGCCTCCCGCGCCGACCACGTCATCGAAAAAGTCCGCATCTTTGCGACCGTCCAGGAGGCGATCGCGGACCTGTCCATGGTGTTCGCCACCACCGCCCGCCAGCGCGACCTGCAAAAGCCGGTCTACGGCCCGGAAGAGGGCAGCCAGCGCATCGTCAGCCATATTGCCGGTGGGGCAGGAGCTGGCCTGCTGTTCGGCCGCGAGCGCTGGGGCCTTCTCAATGAGGAAATCGCGCTCGCCGATGCCATCGTGACGTTTCCAGTAGAGTCGGCCTTCGCCTCGCTCAACATCGCGCAGGCGGTGCTGCTGATGAGCTACGAGTGGCGGCGCCAGGTCGACAAGGGCGAGGTGCTGCCGTTCGACGGCGGCCTCGATGCGCCCGCTCCGCGCGAGGAGTTGCACAACATGTTCGGCCACCTCGAGGAGACCCTCGACCGCAGCGGCTTCTTCAAGACCGAGGACAAGCGGCCGAACATGGTCAACAACCTCCGCGCCATCTTCGCCCGTGCCTCCCTGTCGAGCCAGGAGATCCGCACCATCCGCGGCGTCATCTCCTCCATCGACCGGATGCACCTGCGCCACGGCAGGCCGCCCAAGGACAGTGCAGACGAGGGCGGCGAGGAATAGGGGCTCCCACTTCCGGATTAGTCATCAAACTATCCTTTGACCGGCCGGGGGGCGCGTGGCATCCCAGCGCGCGATGATCTCCCCCGCCCCGTCCGAGCCGTCGAAGCTCGCTTTCACCTACCGTGGTTTCCGCTTTTTCTGGCTGACGACGCTGCTGGTCAGCTTCGCGGTGCAGATCATGTCGGTCTCGATCGCCTACAAGATCTACGAGGTGACGCGCGAGCCGCTGCTGGTCGGGCTGGTCGGGCTCTGCCTGTTCCTGCCGGCGCTGGTGCTGATCCTCGTGACCGGTCTGGCAGCCGACCGCTTCAACCGGCGGCTGATCATGACGATCTGCCTGAGCGTCGAACTGCTCTGCGCCATCGCTTTCCTGCTGTTTACCGAGGTCGAGGCACACGAGGTCTGGCCGCTGTTCATTATCCTCGTGGTGCTCGGCACCGCCCGCGCCTTCTGGGGACCGGCGGCGCAGTCGCTGGCGCCCAACCTGGTACCGCCCGAGGCGCTCAGCAACGCCATCACCGTCAACGCCTCGGCCTGGCAGTTCGCTTCGATCGCCGGGCCGGCGCTGGGCGGGGTGCTGTATGCCTTCGCGGCGCCGGTACCGTTCGCGACGGGGGCGGCGCTGCTCTGCTGTGCAGTGTTCAGCGTGCTGATGATCCCGCGGCCGCCGCAGCGGCAATCGACGCAGGCGACCAGCATGGAGACGCTGCTCGGCGGCTTTCGCTACATTTTTTCCAACAAGGTAGTGTTGGGCGCCATCTCCCTCGACATGTTCGCCGTGCTGATGGGCGGCGCGGTGGCGATGCTGCCGATCTATGCCACCGACATCCTGCAGGGCGGGCCGATCGCCAACGGGCTGCTGCGCGCCGCGCCGGGCATCGGCGCCATCGTCATGGCGATTTACCTGACCCGCTTCCCGATCCGGAATTACGCCGGGCGTATCCTGTTCGTCTTCGTGGCGCTGTTCGGCGCGTTCACGGTGGTGTTCGGCTTTTCGACCTCGATCTGGCTGTCGATCCCGGCGCTGGCGCTGGTGGGCGCCTCCGACATGGTGAGCGTCACTATCCGCGAGACGATCATGCAGCTGTGGACGCCCGAAGAGGTGCGCGGCCGGGTCAACGCGGTGAACTCGGTGTTCATCGGCGCCTCGAACGAGTTGGGCGAATTCCGCGCTGGCACGGTGGCGCATTTCATCGGTCCGGTGGCGGCGGTGGTGATCGGCGGCTTCGGCGCCATTGCGGTGGCGGGTATCTGGAGCCTGGTGTTCCCGTCGCTGCGGGAGCAGCGCTCGCTCGATCGCAAGATGGTCGCCGACGCCCTTCCGGACGCGTGAGCATCCGGCTTGACTCCGGAGCGTCATCGAACTATCACGCGGACAACTTGACGGGCCACAAGGCCTGACGAGCGCACCCGGGATTCCCAAAAGCGTGGAGTCTGTCGGTCCTGATCGCAAGACAGGGCAGAGGAGGGCGCAATCACTTTCGCATCCTTGAAAGGATTACGATGACTAAGCGCATTCAGTCGAAGCACAAGATCGACCGCCGCCTTGGCGAAAACCTGTGGGGCCGTCCGTCGTCCCCGCTGAACAACCGCGCGTACGGCCCGGGCCAGCACGGCCAGCGCCGTAAGGGCAAGACCTCGGACTACGGTCTGCAGCTGCGCGCCAAGCAGAAGCTCAAGGGCTACTACGGCACGATGACCGAGAAGGCCTTCCACAAGCTCTACGTGGAAGCCGCCCGCGTGAAGGGTGACACTGGCGAGCGCCTGATCGGCCTGCTCGAGAGCCGCCTGGCTTCGGTGGTCTACCGCGCCAAGTTCGTCGCCACCCCGTTCGCCGCCCGCCAGTTCGTCTCGCACGGCCACGTGATGGTGAACGGCAAGCGCGTCAACATCCCGTCGTACCAGCTCAAGATCGGCGACAAGGTCGAGATCAAGGAGCGTTCGCGCCAGCTCGGCGTCGTGCTCGAGGCCAACCAGCTGGCCGAGCGTGACGTTCCCGACTACCTGGACGTCGATCACAGCCGCCAGGCGGCGACCTACGTGCGCGTCCCGGCGCTTGCCGACGTGCCGTACCCGGTCCAGATGGAACCGAACCTCGTCGTGGAATTCTACTCGCGCTAAGCCGCGACCCACGCAATCGAATCGGAAAGGGCCGCCCCATGGGCGGCCCTTTTGCTTGCCAGTGCTGTGAAGGGCGCGATCGACCTGCTAGGTTTGGGCAGCTAGGAATCTGGATCACGTCGATGGGCTATGCTGCGCGGCTTCGAGACTACGTCAGGCGCGGTACCGGCGAGGCAGTGGTCGCCGAGGGGATCTCGCTCAGCTGGGCAGACATGCTGGGCCGGGTTGAACAGGGAGCTGCCGGGTTGGCGGCCGCCGGAATCGGACCTGGCGTCGTGGTTGGGGTTACCATTGCCGACGAAGTGGAGCATTTCGTTGCATGCCTCGCCCTGCTGCGGGTCGGCGCATGGCAAATCGCGCTTGCGACGCACGACCCCGAACTGGAGCGTCAGGCCATCGCGGCCCGTGCCGGCGTAACGCATGTGTTGCATACAGGAAGCGCTCCAACAGCGTCGGTGCTGCCGCACCTCGCCTGGCCGCGCGCCCCAGCGGCGGCGTTGCCTGACGAGCACCCCGAGGGCGGTGTCATGCTGCGGACATCCGGAACGACGGGAACGATGAACATCGTGCCGCTTAGCGCTGCAGAGCTCTGCGTGCAGGCCGACCGGAACCGCGAGTATGATGGGGGCCGGCTATTCCGCCCGGCCTCGATCGAGCACAACAATTCCGAGCGTCACCGGCTCTACTGCGCCGCACTGGGCGGAACAAACGTGTTCCGCCCGCCGGGCGCATTCGACACAATCGCCTACTGCCGGCAGATGGGAGTCACCACGCTCGATCTCGCCCTGATGCAAGCGGTGGACCTTGCGGCAAAGGCCCGCGGCGAGGCGCTGGCGGGCGTCGATATCCGCGTCAGCGGCTCGGCAGTGCCATATAAGGTGCGCAGACAAATCGAACAGAATCTCAGCCGGCGGCTGTTCGTCCGCTATGGTTCGACCGAGTCCGGCACGGTTTCGTTCGCGGGGCCCGGGGAGCACGACGCTCTCGAATCCGTCGGGCACGTCGTCGACGGCATCGCGCTGCAAATCGTCGACGCGGCGGACCAGCCGGTGCCAGCGGGGCAGGTGGGGCACATCCGGATGCGCGGCGAGGGGTTCGCCAGGAGCTACCTTGACGGAGCCGAACAGACAGCGCGGCGCTTCCGCGACGGCTGGTACTGGCCGGGTGACATGGGCAGCCTCGCTGTGGACGGTCGGCTGACCATCCATGGCCGGGCCGACGACATGATCAACCTCAACGGCGTGAACATCTTTACCGCCGAGATCGAAGGCGCGCTTGAGGCCCATCCGGCGGTGGCCGCAGCGGCTGCCTTGCCGCTGGACTCAGCGGTTCATGGCCAGATACCGGTGGCCGCGGTGGAGCTGCGGAGCGGCGGGGTGGCCACCGAGCGAGAACTAGTGGCATATGCGCGCGAGCATCTTGCGCTGCGGGCGCCGAGACGCATCATCATCCTGGATCGCCTGCCGCGCAACGACCAGGGCAAGATCCTGCGGCGCGAGATCGCCAAGCTGTTCCCCAATCCCAGGAGCAAGAGTTGACGGAAGCCGAGATACGCCAGGTGATCTCCGACGCGCTAGTCTATGCGGCTGTGCCGCTTTTTGCCGAGAGTGCCGAGCAATCGGATTTTGTCGCCGGCCGGCGCGATGTGCGGCTGGACGAGTTCGAGATCGATAGTCTCGCAACGATGGAACTGTGCATCGCCATCGAGCTGAACCTCGGCGTCGAAATCGTGCCGGGTGACCTGACGGAGATAGCAACGCTTGGTGACATCGTCGCGCTCGCTCAGGGGCGGGTGAACGTCGAGGCAGGCCAGTGAACCTGCTCGACCTCTACAATGCCCGCATCGCGGACGCGAACAGCCTCAACGAAGTGAGCCAGGTGCACATTGTGTTCGCCAACTCACTTACCCCGACGGAGATCGTGTTCCTGCACGGCAACCTGTTCGCTGGCAGCAAGCACAAGGCGCCGAAGCTAAGTCCGCTCTGCCGGTTCACGCTGCCCCAGTTGCAAGAGGCCGGCCGGCTATGGATCGACCAGCATCGGGCGATGCTGGCGGAAATCGGCAAGCCGCGTATCGAGCTCTATCGGCGCTATGAGTTACACGATGCCGTAGTGCTGTTTTCGGCCGACCGGAAGACGCCGCGACGAAACCTCGTGATCTCGCTCACCGGCGCCAACCAGCGGCTGATGATGCCGATTTCCGGGTACCTGCAGAACTTCGATGGCAAGACGACCGATATCCTCTACGTGCGCGACAGTAGCCGGCAGGGGTATCGCGGGGGTATCCCGAAGCTCGCTGGCGACATGGTCGAGATCGGACCGGCGTTGACCAAGCTCGTCGATCTGAAGCCCTATCAGAGAACGGTCACGGTCGGGGTCAGCGCCGGTGGGATTCCGGGGCTGGTGATGGCGCTTCGGCTGGGCCTCGATGCGACGCTGGTCTGCGGTGGCAGCAGCCCGGAGCGTGGCCAGTTCGACGAGACCGGCGGGGCAAAGCTCACCGACAGGCTGCGGGAGTGGCGGGAAGCATCGCTCCACACACGAGTGGTCGTTGGCTACGGAGCGCAGGACGAGAAGGACGAGAGCGCTGCGGCCGAAATCGCGCAATGCGTCGCTGGAGCCGAAGTTGAGCGGATTGCGCTAGACGGCGTCGAGGTCAAGCACAACTTCATCTACAAGCTGTCCGTGGCGGGCCTGCTGCCGGCGTTCATGTCGGACAGGCTCGGGCTGGCGGACGAGGATCGGGCTGGCGGCTGAACTCCCACGGTGCCGGTCCCGCAACCGCGCGGCAATCCTTGCGCCGATCAAACGAAACGGGCGGCCCGAAGGCCGCCCGTTCTGGATTATTGCCAGTAGCAGGACGCTTAGAATGCGACCTTCAGGCCGATGTCGAGGATGCTGGCCGAGGCCGAGCCGGTGTTCTCATCGCCGTCAACGTCCGTCAGGCTGACTTCGCCGGTCGTCAGGTAACGGTAGCGGCCGGTCAGCGAGATATCTTCGGTGAGCGCGAAGCTAACACCGGCACCGACCTGCGCGGCCCAGGTGACAGCGCTGTCGTCGATCGACGCAGTCGGAAGGGCCGGGAATTCAGCATCCACAGCGAGCGACGCCACGCCGACGCCACCACCGATGAACGGGCTGATGCCGCCCAGGTCGAAGCCGTACCAGCCATTCACCATGGCGTAGGTGATCGAGGCGCTACCGTCGACGTCTGCGTCCACGCCGCCATACGTTACGCCGCTTGCGTCGCCGTTGAGGTAGCCGACCTGACCTTCGATCGACAGGCCGTTGCCGAAGTCATAGCCGAGCGAGCCATCGATGCCGTAGCCGGTATCGAAGCGCATCGAGCCGGGTGTGTCGCCGACGCTCGACACGAAATCGAAATCGTTGATCATCGAAACGCCGCCGAAGATCGAGGCGTAGAAGTTGCCGGCGGCGACCGGGTCGCTCATGTCGACCGGTGCGTAGACCTGGAGGTCGGCCGCGAAGGCGGTTCCGGTCAGCAGCGACGCGGCGATGAAGGAAAGTGCGAACTTGGTCAAGATCAGGCCCCTTTGGATTCGTGGAAACACGAGAGGGTCAGGTGCGCTGCGCCGGGTCAACTCAATACCCGGGACGCGGGGCCGAGCCACTAGTGGTGGTACATATACATCACACGCGCATGGGCTGCCGGTCAGCCTGGCAAAAGGGCCACCCGATGGGTGGCCCTTCGCGTCTTTGGTGGTGTCAGTCTGGCGCGTCGCAGATCCTATTGCGCTGGGGCCGGCTCCGCGGGTGGATGGTCGGCGTGCCAGGCCGCGAGGAAGCGGGGATCGTCGTAGTCGTTGGCGATCGGCGCGTCCTTCGGGATATAGCTCTCGAACAGCCGCAGGCGCTTGTAGACCGAGATCAGCGAGATGATGGTGGTCCACGAACTGGCGAAGAACTTGAACGAGTCCTCCACCTGGCCGAAGGCGTTGTTCACCTGCTGGAACAGCCCCAGGGTCAGCGCGCCAGTGACGATCGACGGTCCCATGGCGACAAGCGGCACGAAGTTGGCGCCCTGCAGATAGGCGTAGCGCGCGATGTTGAAGTAGAGATAGTGGCGGTAGAGCCGGAAGTAGTTCGACTGCACGTTCTTGAACAGCTCGCGGATGGTCGGTGGCCCGGCCCGGTCGGCATGGTCTTCGCCGTAGACCAGTTCCTTGCGCAGCGACGCCTCGACCCGCTGGTTGTGAAACTCGAGGCCGGGGAGCTTGAAGCCCACCGTGGCGAGCAGCACCGTTCCGAAGGCCGACGAGACCAGCGCCACCCAGACCAGACTGCCGTTCACCGCCCCGAAGAACGGCAACTCGGTAATGTTCTCCGACAGGCGCCAGAGCAGCGGCAGGAACACCACCAGCGTCATGATCGAGGCGACGAAACTGACGGCGAGCCCCTCGACGATATTGGCGAAACGCTGCGTGTCTTCCTGGATACGCTGGCTCGCGCCTTCGATGCCTCGCAGGAGCGGCCACTGGCTCATGTAGTAGAAGGTCATCGCCGTGCGCCAGCGGAAGAGGTAGTGGGCGATGAAGAAGGCGTTCAGCACCAGCACGGTGATGTTCGGGATCAGCACGAACGCGACCGTCGACATCTCGGTGTAGAACTGCTCGATGGTCACGCTGTTGGGCGTGGTCAGGGCGGACTGGATCAGGTTGTAGAAGGTGCCGTACCAGTCGTTGAGCCAGGCGCTCACCTGTACGTTGAAGTAGACGACTTCAACGATGGTCACCGAGCCGACCACACTCCACCAGAACCAGCGGCGATTGCCGCCGATCCAGTACCAGGGAATGCAAAACAGGTAGCCGGTGACGAGGATGTACTGGTAGAGCCAGACCTTGTCCGAGCTGAAGAACGGCTCTGGCTGGGCCTCGGTCGGGGCGATGCCCAGCCACGGGCCGAGGCTGAGGACGCTCTGCAGCGCGGGGCCGATGGTGAACCACACCGTCATGCACAGCGCGGTCCACACTACCGCTGCCGGGAAGAAAAGCCTTGGATTTGGGAAGAACGAGCGGAACACAGCGACTCCTGGGGGCTCCGGAAACTCGGTGTCATCTAACTGACTAAATTCGCAACCCGCAAGGAATGGAACGCACCTTGCTCCGAAGTTACCCAGCCGTAAGCTTCCGGTAAGCCGCCGCCTCTGGTATCAGCGGGCGCATGAACGAGATTGTCCCCGCCGCCAAGATCGAATCCGACGCCGAAGAGCTGTCCGGGGCGCATCCGCTGTTTGCCTCGGCGCCGCGGTCGGTGGCGTTCAACAAGCTGCGCAAGCGGCTGATCCGCAACGTGCGCGAGGCGATCGACACGTTCGGCATGGCGCGGCCGGGCGAGAAGTGGCTAGTGGCGATTTCGGGCGGCAAGGACAGCTACGGCATGCTGGCGCTGCTGCTTGACCTCAAGTGGCGCGGCCTGCTGCCGGTCGAGCTCATCGCCTGCAACCTCGACCAGGGGCAGCCGAACTTTCCCAAGCATATCCTGCCCGAATGGCTGACCGCCAACGGCATCGCGCATCGCATCGAGTACCGCGACACCTACTCGATCGTCACCAGCACGCTGCCGGCTGGCGCGACCTACTGCTCGCTCTGTTCTCGGCTCAGGCGCGGCAACCTCTATCGCATCGCGCGGGAGGAGGGCTGCTCGGCCCTCGTGCTGGGGCACCACCGCGAGGACAGCCTCGAGACCTTCTTCATGAACATGTTCCACGGCGGCCGCCTCGCCGCGATGCCGCCTCGGCTGATGAACGACGAGGGCGATGTCGAGGTGCTCCGCCCGCTGATCTATTGCGGTGAACCAGACCTCGAGAAATTCGCCGAGCATATGGCGTTCCCGATCATCCCCTGCGATCTCTGCGGCAGCCAGGACGGGCTCGAGCGCAACGCCATGAAGGCGATGATCGACGATATCGAAAAGCGCATGCCGGGCCGCAAGGACATCATGATCCGCGCCTTGGGCAATGTGCGCCCCAGCCACCTGCTGGACCCCAAGCTGTTCGACTTTCACGGCCTCGCCGGAACGAAGGCCGGCGACTGAGGTTTCCCAATGCCATCGCGGCTGCGTGTGCTAGTCCACGGCCGTCGCATTCAAGGCCAAGGACCAGCTATGCACGATTTCGTCATCACCCAGCTCGCCACCATCCTGCGTGAAGCCGCCAAGGCGGAAATCCTGCCGCGCTTCCGCCGGCTCGACGACGGCATGGTGCGGCAGAAATCCGAGGCGATCGACCTCGTCACCGAAGCCGACGAGGCGGCGGAGCGGTTCATCGGCGCTGCCGTGAAGCAGGCCTGGCCGGAAGCGCTGTTCGTGGGCGAGGAGTCGGTGGCGGCCGATCCGCGCCTGCTTGACCGGCTCGATGCGGCGGATTTCGCCATCATCGTCGATCCGGTCGATGGCACCGCCAACTTCGCGGCCGGGCTGCCGCTCTATGCCACGATGGCCTCGGTGGTGGTGGGTGGCGAGACGGTTGCCGGCATCATCTACGATCCAATGGGCGACGACTGGGTGCTGGCCGAGCGCGGGGCAGGGGCGTACATGCGCTTCCCCGATGGCCGCTCGCAGCGCCTCCGGGTCTCCACCGCGCCTGCGCTCGACGAGATGATCGGCCACGTCTCGATGACCTACCTGCCGACTGACAGCAAGCCGCAGGTGATGCAGAACCTTGCCAAGGTGCGGGTGGTCGCGAACTACCGCGTCGCCGGCCACGACTACCGGACCTTCGCGACAGGCCACTGCCACTTCATCGCGTTCAACAAGCTGATGCCCTGGGATCACCTGGCGGGCTGCCTGATCGCCGAGGAAGCCGGCGGTTATACGGCCCGCTTCGATGGCTCGCGCTACCTGCCGAGCCATCGCGAAGGCGGCCTGATCATCGCCACCGACCGCGACAACTGGGACCTGCTGCGCCGCGAGATCTTCACGGTCTAGGCCGCGCTTACCCGCGGCTCAGTGCCCGGCATCCGCCGCGGGCTTGCCGTACTGGGCGCCGACGCCGAACAGTTTGCCGTTTTCGGCGATCAGCACGCAGATCAGCACCAGCGCGCCCATCGAGGCGTAGCCGATGGCGTTGGGGACGAGCGTGCCGTCGTAGTGCTGGCCGATATAGGTGCCGATCAGAGCGCCGCCGACGGTCTGGGTGAAACCGAACACCGAGGCGGCGGTGCCCGCCACGCTGCCGAGGGGCTCCATCGACAGGGCGTTCATGTTCGAGGCGGCCCAGCCGAAGAAGAACTGGATCACCATGAGCATGCCGAAGAACAGCGGAAACGGCACCGGACCCAGCAGCGCAAAGATCACGAAGACCGACGCCATCCCCACATAGGCCAGGTTGGCGGTGTGGGCCAGCCGCCGCATGCCGACGCGCCTGACGACGCGCGAGTTGATGAGCTGCGCCACAGCGATGGTTCCCGCCATCACGGCGAAGGCAACCGGGAAGTAGGGCCCGAGGCCGTAGAGCTCGACGAAGATCTGCTGGCTGGCCGAAATGAAGCCGAACATCGCGCCGAAGAGGAACGTGCCGGCGAGGCCATAGAACAGCGCCATGCGGTTGGTCAGCACGATGCGGAAGCCGTCGATGACCGACGTGAAGCTCAGCGCCCGGCGGTATTTGGCGTGCATGGTCTCGGGCAGGCGAAGGAAGCCCCACAGGCCAATCATCGCCGCGAGCCCGCCCATGAACAGGAAGATATACTGCCACGGCCCGGTCAGCAGGATGACCTGGCCGATGCCCGGCGCAACGATCGGGATGGCCATGAAGATCATGAAGGTCAGCGACATGACTTCGGCCATCTCGCGGCCCTCGAAGCGGTCGCGCACCACGGCGGTGGCGATGACGCGCGTGCCCGCGGCCCCCATGCCCTGCACGAAGCGCAGCGCCAGCAGGATGCCGAAAGTCGGGGCGAAGATCGCGGCGAAGGCGCAGACGAGGTAGATGGCCAGCCCGACGAACAGCGGCCCGCGCCGCCCGAACCGGTCGGTGAGTGGCCCGAAGGCCAGCTGCGCGATACCGAAGCCGAACATGTAGGAGCCGATCACCAGCTGTCGCTCGTTCTCGTTGGACACGCCTAGCGCCTCGCCCATGTAGGGCAGGGCAGGCAGCATCACGTCGATGGCGAGGGCGTTGAGCGCCATAAGCGCGGCAACAAGGACGATGAACTCGACGCGGGAGATATCCCGCGGCTTGGCAACAGTATCGGACATTTGAATCTCGTCAGGCCGGGGGAGGGGCCCGGAAAGCCCGGAACATGCCCCCATAGGTCCGGTTTGGCAACCTTTGAAAGCGCAAATGTGATTGCGACAATCGTCTGGGTCCCAACCAATCAGGTCGCTGGCTTCAGGCGGAAACTCGAGGCGCCAAGCTCCTTGATCGGCAGGTGAATTGCCGCCGAGGCGAGGCCGAGAATGATCCCGAGGTACCACACGAGGCTGTACGAGCCGGTGTTGTCGTAGACGTAGCCGCCGAGCCACACGCCGAGGAACGAGCCAAGCTGGTGCGATAGGAAGGCGATGCCGTAGAGCATGCCCATGTAGCGCGCGCCGAAGAATAGGCTGACCAGCCCGGCGGTCAGCGGCACCGTCGAGAGCCAGAGGAGGCCCATCGCCGCCGAGAAGATCAGCGCGCTGGTCAGCGTCACCGGGAACAACATGAACAGGGCGATCGCCACGACGCGGCTGAAGTAGATCGAGGCGAGCAGCAGCTGCTTGGGCAGCTTGCCGCCGAGGTAGCCGGCCAGCAGCGAGCCGGCAATGTTGAACACGCCGATCACCGCGATCGACCAGCTGCCGGCATCCGGCGACAGCCCGCACTGCACCAGGTAGGCCGGCAGGTGAACGTTGATGAAGGCGATGTGGAAGCCACAGACGAAGAAGCCGATCACCAGCAGCCGATAGGAGCCGTAGCCCCAGGCGCGCGACAGCGCTTCCATGAACTTGAGGTCGGCCTGGCCGGTGACATGCTCGGTCCTGCCGCGCAGCGCGTAGGTCAGCGGGATCACCAGCACCAGCAGCATGGCGGCGTAAATCAGCGTCGATTGCCAGCCGAAATTCTGGATGAAGGCCTGTCCGATCGGGGCGAAGGCGAACTGGCCGAAGCTCGAGGCGGCCGTGGCGACACCGAAGATCAGCGGCCGCTTCTCCTGCGGGACGCTGCGCCCGAAGGCCGCCATAACGATCGAAAAGCTCGACGTCGCGATGCCGACACCGGTCAGCACGCCGGCGGTGAGGCTCATCGCGGTGCCATCGGGCGAGATGGTCATCAGCACGAGACCGAGCGCGTAGATCAGCAAGCCGCCGACTATCACCTTGGCGGTGCCGAAACGGTCGGCAAGCCCACCGGCGAAGGGCTGGGCCACCCCCCAGGCGAGGTTCTGGATGGCCAGCGCCATGCCCCAGGATTCGCGCGTCAGCCCCAGGTCGGCAGTCACCGGCAGGGTCAGCAGCCCGAAGCTGGTGCGGATGCCATTGGTCACCGCGGCCAGCAGGCAGCCGGCGATGATGAGCAGTAGCAGCGGCGCGGCGATCGAACGAGAGGCGGTGACGGACGACATGGCGCAAACCTCGAAGAGCCGGCGGACGCTACACCTGCAACTGCCATGCAGGAAATGCATTCCAGTGATGAGGCCCATCACGCACGCTGATTGCGGGGTGATCGGCCGAGACGAAGCCCCTATATGAAGCGCAGCCGCAGCTGCATGACGGAGATCAAATGATCCGCCACATCGTGTTCTTTACCGCCCGCGACCCCGCCGACCTCGGCCGCATCGTCGAGGGGCTGGAACTGCTTGGGCAGATCCCGCACTCGGAGCATTTCGAGGTGGTGCAGAACTCAAAGGTCGACCAGTTCGGCAACGACGTGGACGTGATCGTCTACGCCGAGTTTGCCGATGAGGCGGCCCTCGCCGCCTACAAGGCGCACCCGATCTACGCCGAAGCGACGCGGCGCGTTCGGCCGCTGCGGGAGATCCGCTACGCGGCCGATTTCAAGGCGCTTGAAAAGAAGGCGTTCAGGCGGTCTGCGTGACGGCGATGCCCTTGTCGGCGAAGTGTGTCTGCAACTCGCCGGCCTGGAACATTTCGGTGACGATGTCGGCGCCGCCGACAAACTCGCCCTTGATGTAAAGCTGCGGGATGGTCGGCCAGTTGGCGTAGGCCTTGATGCCTTCGCGCAGTTCCTGATCTTCCAGCACGTTGGCGCTGTTGAAGTCGACGCCGAGGTAATTCAGGATCTGCACCACGCGGCCCGAGAAGCCGCACATCGGGAAGTCCGGCGTGCCCTTCATGAACAGGAACACGTCGTTACTCTTCACCTGCTGGTCGATCTTGGCGTTGATGTCGCTCATGGCTCTGCCTTTCATGCTGGCGGTCCGGACCGCCCGGTTGATCCCGTAGATAATCCTGCACGGGCGCGCTGTCGAGGGTGCTCCATCGGCTAATGCCGATGCTGTGTGTCAGCTATGCGCGCCATGACGGCCTGGGGCAGTTGCCGACCCGGCACCATCGCCAGTTCGGCCAAATGCTCCGGTCGCGTCGTACCGACCACCGCGACGCTGACCTGCGGGTTGGCCAGCACCCAGCCGAGCGCCGCCTGCGCCGCGCTCCAGCCTTCGATCTCGCGCAGGAAGCCGTAGCGCATGCCGGCGACCATATCGGCGCGGTGGCGCGGATAGGCCAGCCCGCGCGCCAGGTACCACAGGTCGGACGGGCGCCGCAGTTTGAGCGCCTGCCTGTCGATGTGGCCCATCGCCAGCGGCATCCCGGCAATCGCCGCCATGCCGCTCCCCGCTGCTGTCCCGATCAGTGCCGCACGGTCGGCCCGCAGCACGTTGTAGTCGAGCATCACGGTATCGAACCGGCCACTGGCGATGGCCCAGTCGAGCGGCTCCTGGTCGAAACTGTTGAGTCCCAGCAGGCGGAACCACCCGCGTGCCCGCAACTGCCACAGCCGCTCGAACAGCGCATCGGTCATTTCGGGGATTTCCGGGCCGTGCAACTGGAACAGCGGGATGGTGTCGAGCCCGAGCCGCTCGCGGCTGCGGGCGAGGCTCGCCTCGATCGCGTCGGGCGAATAGTCGCGTACCACCTTGCCGTTGATCTTCTCCGGCCCGGCCTTGGTGGCGATCAGCAGCCGGCTGGTATCGCGGCCCTTGAGCGCCAGCCCCAGCCGGGTCTCGGCGACGCCGCCGCCATAGCTCGCGCCGGTATCAAAGAAGCTGATGCCGAGCTCCAGCGCCTGGTGCACCAGCGCGATCGCCTGGGCTTCGGGGAACATGGAGCGGCCCCAGAAGCTGGCGCAGCCGAAGCCAAGTTCCGACACCAGCGCGCCGGTTCGCCCGAAGGGCCGCATCCGCATGGCTCAGGTGATCCAGATATACATGCCGATCGAGCCGTGCTGCTCGACCGGTTTGAAGCCATATTGGGCGTAGAGGTCCTTGGCCGGTCCATCGGCGATCAGGCTGATATAGGCCGATCTCGGCGCATTGGCCCGAAGCCAGCCGACCAGCGCCTCGACGATCCGCTTGCCCAGCCCCCGCTTCTGGTGCTCGGGCAATACCGCGATGTCGGTGACCTGGAACGCCGTGCCGCCATCGCCGATCACCCGGCCCATGCCGATCGCCACGCCCTCGTGCTCCAGCACCACGGCGTAAAGGGTATTGGGCAGGCCGACCGCGGCGGCTTCCGTGGTCTTGGCGCTCAGCCCCACCCTGACGCGCAGGTCGCAAAATTCCCGCACCGTCGGGGTGCGCTCGACCAACAGGTAGTCACTCACGCCAACCGCTCCGCAATCCATGGATGCCCGGTGGCATCGGTGATGTCGTTGAACAGCACGGCCTCCCAGCCGGCGGCCTGCGCTGCCTTCACGATGTCCTCGCGGTCATCGAAGAACAGCGGCCTTTCGGCCTGCCGGCCGAGCCGGTTGTTCACCCAGTCGAAATAGGGCTTTGCCGGCTTGGCGTGCCCGACCCGGGCCGAGTGAAACATGTCCTCGAACACCTCGCCGAACTTCAGCGTCTGCCACAGCCACTGGGCCCGCATGTGTTCCTGGTTGGTGGCGAGAAACAACCGGCTGCCGCCCGCATCGCGCAGCCGCCGCACGATGTCGAGCATCGGCTCGTTGACGTTGCTGTCGTGGCTCAACCAGTAGCCGACGAACGCCATGGCAGGGCCGCGGTAGCCGAGGCCGGGCAGGGTGCGCTCCAGTGCCTCGAGCAGCGACATCTGCCCGACCACCACCTTCTTGACGAACACATCGTAGATGAACTCGCGGTTGAACCTCTCCGGATCGACCCCGAGATCGGCGAGCAGGTTCTCGTTCCACCGCACGTGCTTTTCAGGCCGCGCGTGGTAGCCGTTGACCAGCACGCCATCGACATCGAACAGGACGATGCGGGTCATTGCGGTTCCTTGAACACGGCCTGCGGCGCGACTTGCCGGAGTTCGGCCATCCAGAGCTTCGCCTCTTCCATGTCCACCCCGAACACCTGCCATTTCCTCCCGCCGAGCGTCAGGAACAGACCGCTGCCGAGGTGGCCGGACGTTGCCGAGCCGATGGCAAACAGGGCGAGGATGGTGCCGAGGACACCGGCGTTGCTCACCCCGGCCGCCGAAACCGACCCGGCGCTTTCGGGCACGAACTCGACCTCGGTGAGATCGCCGAGGGCGTGGACTGCCACCTGGCCGCGGCTGCCCACCACCAGCTTGCCGTTGGCGCGGTCGAGCGCCAGGCCCGAGCCATCGTACCAGTTGGCCGTTTCCGGCTCGATCGTGCTCAGGGCGGCTTCAAAACCAGCCTTGCCTTCCGCCGTGGCCCGGCGGCGCACCGGCACCCACAGCGCCCATGGCACGACCATCAGTGCAAGGCTGGGGACGATGAAGGCCTGATCCTCGAAGAACGAAAATGCCAGGCCGAACGCGCCCGCAGCCGTGGCGGCGATGGCGAGAACCAGCAGCAGAAAGGCCAGCCCCCGCACCGGCCTCAGTCCGGCGCTTTGGTCTGCAGCGCCAGCGAGTGCAGCACGGTGCCCATGTCGGTGCCGAAGGCGGCGTTGACCATCTGGTGCTGCTGCACGCGGGTCTTGCCGCGGAAGGCCTCGGAGATCACGGTGGCGGCGTAGTGGTCGCCGTCGCCGGCGAGGTCGCGGATTTCCACCTTGGCGTCGGGGATCGCGGCGACGATGCGTTTTTCGATCTCATGTGCAGCCATGCCCATGGCGTCTCTCCCGGATTCGGTGGTGGTTGGAGAGATATGCGGCGGGCGCGCCCCGAACGCAAGAAGGGCGCCGGTTGCCCGACGCCCTTCGGTTCAATCAGTGCAGATCAGGCGGCCTGACGCTTGGGCAACTTCCATTCCGGCCGCACCCAGTGGCAGGTGTAGCCGTTGGGGATGCGCTGCAGGTAGTCCTGGTGCTCGGGCTCGGCGTCCCAGAACGGGCCGACCGGCTGCAGTTCGGTCACCACCTTGCCGGGCCACAGGCCAGAGGCGTTGACGTCCTTGATGGTGTCCTCGGCGACGGCCTTCTGCTCGGGCGTCACGTAGAAGATGGCGGAGCGGTAGGCCCGGCCGAGGTCGTTGCCCTGGCGGTTCTTGGTCGTCGGATCGTGGATCTGGAAGAAGAACTCGAGGATGTCGCGATAGGAGATGCGGGCGGGGTCGAAGATGATCTCTACCGCCTCGGCGTGGTCGCCGTGGTCGCGATAGGTGGCGTTGGCCTTGCGGTCGTCGCCCGAGTAACCCACGCGGGTGGAGATGATCCCATCCTTGTGGCGCAGCAGTTCCTGCGCGCCCCAGAAGCATCCGCCAGCGAGAACTGCCCGCTCGGTAGTGGTCGTCATGATGCTCTCCGTGTTTTGGAATACGTCCTATATACGTGCTCGTGGGTCGTGACGTTACACCTGTTCACGAAAATGGCATCGGGGGACGCTGTGGACGAAACCTACTGGGCGGAGTGGACCGAAAGGCAGCGCTTGGCGCTCGAGTCGCTGCCCGGTGGCTTGGAACTGATCGCGCATTTCGGCTTCTGTCCCTCTTTCCATGACGCTGAGATCATTCGCCTCGACCTCCAGCGGCGTGGGGCAAGCACCATCGCTCTGCAAACTTGGAAGACCGGTCGGTTCGTAGATGATTGCGTAGTCGAGATCACGATCGGGAAGGTCATAGACCTGATGCTCGACGGTTTCTCACAGCAGAATGTAGTAGGGGATATCGCCTTCATCGTCCCGGCGCCGGTTCGTCCAGACCGCGAGCGCATGTACTTCCCGACCAAGCGGGAAAGCGAGGAGGTCGAAATCCTCATCGCGCCCTGTTACGGGCTCGACGGCTTCATCCGCTGCCTCGACGTTTCCCTCGCGATACGCCCTTTCGACGGCCTCAGCTGATCTCACCCGCCATGAATGCCGGGAACCAGCCCTCGTGGGCGGCCCGCAGCTCCGCGATCGACACTGGACGCGCCTCGCCCAGTGTCAGGCTGTCGCCGCCGGTGGTGCCGATCCACGGGGCGAAGACGCCGGCGTAGGGATAGACGTCGTCGTAGAACGTCTGCAGCGCGGCCTTCTTCATCGTCACGAGGTACCGGCCCTGGTCCTCGCCGAAGAACAGCGGCAGCGGGTCGCCGCCGTCGAGCTGGTTCACGGTTGCACCGATGCCGCCGGCCATCGCCATTTCGGCGAGGCCAACCGCGAGGCCGCCGTCGGAGAGGTCATGCACCGCGGTGGCGATGCCGTCGCGGATCAGAATTCGGACGAGGTCGCCGACCTTCTTTTCGTGGTCGAGGTCGACCGGCGGCGGGGTGCCGTCCTTGCGGCCGAAAATCTGCGACAGGTAGATCGATTGGCCGAGGTGCGTACCCCACCAGTCCGGGGCGCCGAACAGCAGGATCGCCTCGTCCTCGGCGGCAAAGCCGACGCGCGCCATCTTGCTCCAGTCGGGGATCAGGCCGACGCCACCGATGGTCGGTGTCGGCAGGATGCCGCGGCCGTTGGTCTCGTTGTAGAGCGACACGTTGCCCGAAACGATCGGGAAACCCAGCGCCCGGCAGGCATCGCCGATGCCCTTCACCGCGTGCACCAGCTGCCCCATGATCTCGGGCCGCTCGGGGTTGCCGAAATTGAGGTTGTCGGTCGCCGCCAGCGGATCGGCACCGGTAGCCGTCAGGTTACGCCAGCACTCGGCGACCGCCTGCTTGCCACCCTCGTAGGCGTCGGCTTCACAATAGCGCGGGGTGACGTCGGAGGAAAACGCCAGCGCCTTGGTCGGGTGCCCGTCGACGCGGATGACGCCGGCATCGCCGCCCGGGCGCTGCAGCGAGTTACCCTGGATCAGGGTGTCGTACTGCTCGTAGACCCAGCGCCGCGACGACAGCGCGGGGGAACCAAGCAGCCGCAGCAGCGCCTCGGCGATGTCCATCTGCGGGATGTCGTCGGCGGCGAGCGGGGCAGGCGGGATCGGCGCCACCCATGGCCGGTCGTACTCAGGGGCTTCGTCGCCGAGATCCTTGATCGGCAGGTTGGCGACTTCCTCGCCCTTCCACATCACGCGGAAGCGCAGGTCGTCGGTGGTGTAGCCGACGGTAGCGAAATCGAGCTCCCACTTCTCGAATACGGCGCGGGCTTCCGGCTCCTTCTCGGGATGCAGCACCATGAGCATGCGCTCCTGGCTTTCGGACAGCATCATCTCGTAGGGCGTCATCGCGTCTTCGCGCACCGGCACGTGGTCGAGGTTTAGCTCGATGCCGAGGTCGCCCTTGGCGCCCATCTCGACGGCCGAGCAGGTCAGCCCCGCCGCGCCCATGTCCTGGATGGCGATCACCGCGCCCGTCGCCATCAGCTCGAGGCAGGCTTCGAGCAGGCGCTTTTCGGTGAAGGGGTCGCCGACCTGCACGGTCGGGCGCTTCTCCTCAATGTCGTCGCCGAACTCGGCCGAAGCCATCGTCGCGCCGCCGACGCCGTCGCGCCCGGTCTTGGCGCCGAGATAGACCACCGGCAGGCCGACACCCTCGGCCTTGGAGTAGAAAATCTTGTCGGTGTCGGCGAGGCCGGCCGCGAAAGCGTTGACGAGGATGTTGCCGTTATAGCGCTCGTCGAACTCTACTTCGCCGCCGACTGTCGGCACGCCGAAGCTGTTGGCGTAGCCACCGACCCCGGCCACGACGCCCGACACCAGGTGCTTGGTCTTTTCGTGCTCCGGCGCGCCGAAACGCAGGGCGTTCATCGCCGCCACCGGCCGTGCGCCCATGGTGAACACGTCGCGCAGGATGCCGCCCATGCCGGTCGCCGCGCCCTGGTAGGGCTCGATGAAGCTCGGGTGGTTGTGCGATTCCATCTTGAAGACGATGGCCTGCCCGTCGCCGATATCGACGACGCCGGCATTCTCGCCCGGCCCCTGGATCACCCGCTCGCCGGTGGTCGGCAAGGTGCGCAGCCACTTCTTGGAACTCTTGTACGAGCAGTGCTCGTTCCACATCGCCGAAAAGATGCCGAGCTCGGTATAGGTCGGTACCCGCCCGATCAGGTCGAGGATCTTCTGGTACTCATCCGGCTTCAGCCCGTGGTCGGCAACCAACTGGGGTGTGATGGCGATATGGTTGTTGAACGTCATCAGGGGAATCCGGGAATGGGGGGGCGTGCGCACGCTATAGAGCGTTCGTGGCTTCAGGGAAACCACTCCACCCGTTCACCCCCGGATTTGTCTGCCTCGGATTACCGGCCGCAGCCGCCCTAACCCTTGTAGCCGCACTGCACCGCGGACTGCGTCCCCGGCTGCGTGAGGTAGACTGCTCCATCCAGCGCTTCGCCGCGATAGCCGGCGAACGGGCCGCTGCCGAAGTCGATACGGCCATCGAGGAAGTAATCCATCTCGCCGCGTGCCCCGGTCCCATCCTGGTAGCTGCCGTCGTTGTTGATGACGAGGTCGATAAACAGGTAGTTGCCGTTGGCCCAGCACTCGTATTTGCCGACGAACAGCCGGCGGTCGTCGGAGGTCACGATGGCGCCCTCGGATGCTGCCTCGAGCATGAAGGCGGACCACCAGTCGTCGTGGGTGATGCCGTCAATCTTGCCCTGAGTGCGACAGGCGCTGCCGTTGACCTCGGTGACAGTCAGGCGTTTTCCCCCCGGGGTGAGCACGTCCTGCCCCACGACACAGCTTTGCATCGCCAAAGCTGGAGCACTCATCATTAGAATAGCAAGCAATGCCAGGCCAATCAGACGCATATACCTCTCCTTGTTTTGACGTATTACGTCGCCACCGAAGTATAAATGCAAGAGACAGCCGACGTTAGCGCCCTGCTGACGTTATGATTTTTCCCCGCTGGGCAGGGCGGCGAGGCTGGAATTGTAGTATTGCGGATCGCCGGTGACCTCGTCGCCGAGCCAGTCGGGTCGTTCGAAGGCCGCGGTAGGACTGTAGAGCTCGATTTCGGCGAGGAGCAGGCCGTCGTGGCGACCGCGGAACTCGTCCACCACCCATTCGCCGCCCGCCAGTTCAAGCGTGTGCCGCACCTTTTCGATTTGGGCGCCCCGGCAGTAACCCAGGAGCTGTTTGGCGTCTGCCACCGGCACCTCGTATTCGAACTCGGCGCGCGCCAGCGCCGAGCCACCGGCCTTGATGGTGATGTAGCCGCGGTGATCGTCCACCGTCCGCACGCGCACCGTAACGCCATTGCTGGTGGCGAGATAACCTTGCCGAAGCTTTTGCGTGCGTTTCACCCGGTCGCGCCAGCTGTCACCGGCGACGAGGAACTTGCGTTCGATCTCGATGCCCATCTACGCCGCTGCCTCTTCGGCGGCCCAGCCTTCGAGATAACTCGAGAAGCGCGCGTGCAGGCCCTTGGGCGTCTCGGCAAATACCTGCCGTCCGAGCGTGCCGATCTCAGCCTCCAGTTCGCGTTGCCGCCGCGCTACGGCGTCGAGCACCATGCCGATGTCGAGCTTGCCGAACAGCTCGGAGTCCGCTGTCAGCTTGTCGCGCAGCATGGCCAGGTCGTGGTGCAGGCCGAGCATTTCGGCGAGGTTGCCGACCGCCTGGTGTGCCGATGGCAGGATATCCTCGGCGCAGGCTTCGAGCAGCCCGAGCTGGTTCCAGTGGTACTTGGTATGCTTCCGCCATTCGTGGAAGCCATCGTCGCTCGGCTGTGCAGCGACGTGCTGCATCGCCTCGAGGCCCCGGCGATAGGTGTCGGCCAGTCCATCGGCGAGCGTATCGAGATCGATCTTGCCGGTCTTCCAGCGGTCGGTTCGTGCCCGGATCTGCCGCATGTCGGCCGCGTAGCGCACCAGCCCGGCTTCCTCCTCGCCGCCCGCGTCGGCCGGCACGGTGATCGGCGCGACGTCGCGTTCCGCCCACTGCATCAACTCGTTGAGCGTATCGGCCGCCACCTTCACGTCCCGCGCCGACGAAACCCGGCGGGCAGCGTCGCCGATGAAGCCGTTCTCCTCGGCATAGTGACGGAAATCGGACCGGACCAGCCGGAGCAGGGCGCGTAGTTTCTTGGCCCGCCGTCTCGCCTCGTGCACCCGCCTGGCGGGGGGCTCGTCGGTGTCGTCGGCTATGGCGATGGCCTTGTCGATCTGCTCGCGGGCTATCCGGACGAAGCCCGCGCCGATCGAGGTATCGTCTGCAGACCATTGAAAACCCATCACATCGCTCCGTCGTTCGTGGGCGACCTTAGGCAGGGGCGATTGTCATAAACAAGTCACACAGCCCGGAGCGACCTTCGCCCGAGCCAGCGATCGAGGGCGATGACGATGGCGTATAACGCCACGAACCCGGCGAGGATCAGCAGCGCATTGACCACCACCTGCGGGTAGCCAAGCGTGTTGGCGGCAAGAAACGGGTAGGGGTACTCGTTCACCACCGCTCCCCGCGACATCGCCCAGATCAGGTAGAGCAGCGGATAGACCAGCATCTTGGGGAGATCGCGCCACGCGAGCCTGCCGTGGCCCTGGAATAGCAGCCACCACAGCGCATAGAGCACCGGATCGACGTAGTGCAGCAACCAGATATTGATGTCGGCGAGCCCGAACAGCAGGAAGTGCACCACCACCATCACCAGCACTATGGCGCCCGCCATCATGCCGCGCACCCAGGGCTCGCGCCACCATCCCAGCCAGCGCCAGTCGACGAGGTCGGAAAGGTAGATCGCCGCCACCATCAGGTTGCTGAGGATGGTGAAAAACGAGAAGTAGAAGACCACCGCGCCGGCCAGGCTGTCGCCGCCGTTCAACCGATTGTCGATGGTCAGGCCGAACTGCAGCAGCAGGGCCGCCAGTGCGATCGCAAACCCGACGACCGTTGCAGCCCGCTTCGCGCCCATCGTCAGCTTCCCCTTCGCCGCCCCAGCAGCTTGTCCGTACCGATCAGTATGGCAGCGAAAATGGCGACCGCAACCAGCAGGATGAGGACGCCGATGGCCACGCCGGCGTAGCCGTTCTGGCCCGCGTCGAGGATGTCGTAGGGATACTCGTTCACCACTGCGCCCCGCAGCAATACCCAGACGATGTAGAGGACGCCGGGCAGTAGGATCAGCGGGAGGCGGCTCCAGGTCAGGCGGCCGTGCGGCACGCCGAATACCCACCACACGAGGTACATGACGGGCGCGATGTAGTGGAGCATGTAGGTCGCTACCAGCAGCGCGCCCTCCATCCTGATGTAGGGCGCCAGCATGAAGTGATAGAACAGCATCACCAGCGTGATGAACGCCGCCGCCGAGGCCAGCATGGTCGTGCGCCGGAACAGCGACAGCCAGCGCCACTCGGTAATCCAGGCCAGGTAGCACACCACCAGCCACAGGTTGGTCAGGTGGGTGAAATAGGTCCAGAAATAGACGAACGTATCGAGGAACGACCGCGCCACCGGATTGGTGGGGCTGACGACGCTCATCGATGGAAAGATCAGCGAGGCGTCAATGACGAGCCCGGCAGCGCCGACGGCCACACCGGCACCCGCCCAGGCGAGGGCAATCCGCACAATTATATCTCAGGCAACCAGTTGATAGAGAGCCGAGAATAGGCCGCGACCGTCGTCGCCGCCATGTGCCGCCTCGATCAAATTCTCCGGATGCGGCATCAGCCCGAGCACGTTCTTCTGTTCATTGAACACGCCGGCGATATCGTTGATCGAGCCGTTGGGGTTGGTGCCATCGGCGTAGCGGAACGCCACCTGGCCGTTGCCCTCGACCCGCGCCAGCGTCTCCGCATCGGCGAAATAGTTGCCGTCATGGTGCGCCACCGGGCAGCGGATGATCTGATCCTGCTGGTAGCCGCGGGTGAAATCGGTGTCGGCGTTCTCGACCTTGAGTTTCACTTCGCGGCAGACAAAGCGCAGCGAGGCATTGCGCATCAGCACGCCGGGCAGCAGTTGCGCCTCGGTGAGGATCTGGAAGCCGTTGCAGACGCCCAGCACCCGCACGCCCTGCTCGGCACGCTCGCGGATGATGTTCATCAGCGGCGAGCGTGCCGCAATCGCGCCGGCGCGCAGGTAGTCGCCGTACGAGAAGCCGCCGGGCACCACGATCAGGTCGACCTTTGGGATATCGGCATCCTGGTGCCAGATCACCGCCGGTGCCTCGCCGCCGATCTTGGTCAGCGCCGCGATCATGTCGCGGTCACGGTTCAGCCCGGGAAAAACGATGACGGCGGCTTTCATCGGCAAGCTCCACTGCGGATGCCGATGCTTTGATGAGTCTCGATGGCAAAAGCAAGGGTGGGTGGCAAAACCCGCCTGCGCGGTTGTGACTTATTCGGCGGGAACGGGGTTCGCCGCCGGCTTGACCTCACTGCGGCTGCCCGGCAGATGCGCCCAGGCTGGCCGCTCGAACAGGAAGCGGCCCCAGCCGGTCTTGCGGATCAGCCAGTAGAGCACCAGCGGCGAAACGAGCGCGATGGTCATCACTGCGATGCTCATCACGCTGGTATCGGTCGACAGCCCGCTCTTGAGCAGAACGGTCTGGCTTGCGGCCATCGGGATCGAGAAGCTCAGGTAGATGACGATCGAGTGCTCGCCAAGCCAGCGCATCCAGTTCATCCAGGGCAGGTTCACCAGCAGTCCCCCAGCGATACACACCGCGATCGAGCCGGTGAGTGCGAGCAGCAAATGCAGCGGCGCGAAGCCCGCATAACCCATGTCGATGCCGCGCGGGTGCATCGCTGCGCCGCCCGCGAAGACGAGGTACCCTAGGACGATGGCGAAGCCGACGAGCCCGAGCGTGGCAGACAGCGCGTTCCGCTGCGCCCAATCGACGATGCGGAACACCTGCGGCGCGAAGACATAGCCCGCGTAGAAATAGACGAAGTAGGCCGCGAAGTGATCGACCAGCCCGTAGCCGGTCTGGATCGGGGCCAGCATCAGCCCGGTACCGAGCAGCAGCGCCGCCCAGTGGGGCACCTTCAGCGCGTGGAACAGCTTGGCGACCAGCGAGTAGACGGCCAGCATGTAGATGAACCACAGCACGCCGTAGGGTTCGACGACCGCCCAGCCGACCTGCGCCAGGGCCGAGCCCACATCGCCGGTCCCGAGCCCGACCTTGAAGCCCACCTGCAGTACCACCCACAGGGCGTAGAAATAGATGTAGTGAACCACCCGCCGGTCGGCGTAGAGCCGCCAGGGCCGGGCGATGACCTGGGTCAGGAACAGGCCCGAAATCAGGAAGAACTCCGGCATCCGGAAGGGTGCCGCCCAGCCTATGACGTAGTGGAGGATGCCTGTATCGTTCAGGTCTTCGCCGACACCATAGGCGGAGTGCATCATCACCACGAGGATGATCGAGATGCCCTTGGCGGCATCGACCCAATCGAGACGGTTCGGCTTCACGGACATTGCGGGCTCCGCGCTTGGTTCAAGGCGGTATAGCGCCTCGCATCCTCCGCTAACCGGAAAGTCTGCAGTTACGCTTAAGCAGAATACTTAACATTTGGTCCGAAGGGCGACCCGGTCGCCTAGAACGGCAGGCCGAAATGCGTCGCGCACGCGACACCAAGGCTCATGAAGAACAGGGCGGAAAGCGAAAAGGTCTTGATCATCGTCATGCGCTTAGGCCGGCTCCGTCCTGGAGCCGCTGGGGCAGAGGCAAATGCCGCCTGCGAATGAGGGATTGCGCCCGGACGTCTGAACGGAGTGTGAACTCTGTTGGCGATGACCGGCAGAAAAGGATCAGATGGGAACCGAGGCGTAGGCGGCAAACAGCAGGCCGAGCGTCAGGAAGAACGCGAGCGACAGCGAGACGGTCTTGATCATCTGGGTGGTCTTTACTGGGACTGGAGGCGCGCTACGCAGCGCGGCGCTACGTTAGCCGGAGAATCTTAAGGCGCGATTTCGATGGTGTAGTTCTCGATCACCGTGTTCGCCAAGAGCTTCTCGCACATGGCGCGGACGTCGGCTTCGGCCTGTGGCAAATCCGACTCACCGAGGTCGAGGTCGAACACCTTGCCCTGCCGCACCGCACCGATGCCGGCGAAGCCGAGCGACTTGAGCGAGCCCTGGATGGCCTGCCCCTGTGGGTCGAGAACGCCGGATTTCAGCGTGACTGTGACGCGAGCTTTCATCGCAATGATCCCCGATGGAGGAGAAGGGCAGGGACCATTCGGCCCCCGCCGCCGCTATTGCACGAGTCGCGGACCGGTGGTCAGGGCGTTGTCGGTTTCCACAAGAATGCCGAGCCGCTGCGCCACTTCGCGATAGGCATCGACGAGGCCGCCCAGGTTCTCGCGGAAACGATCCTTGTCGAGCTTGTTGCGGGTCTTGATGTCCCACAGCCGGCAGTTGTCGGGGCTGATCTCGTCGGCCAGCACCACGCGCATCAGGTCGCCGTCATAGAGGCGCCCGCACTCGATCTTGAAGTCGACGAGCTGGATGCCGACGCCCATGAACAGGCCGCTGAGGAAGTCATTGACGCGGATGGCGAGCGCCATGATGTCGTCGAGTTCCTGCGGGGTGGCCCAGCCGAAGGCGGTGATGTGCTCCTCGGAGACCATCGGGTCGCCGAGCGCATCGTCCTTGTAGCAGAACTCGATGATCGAGCGCGGCAGCTGCGTGCCGGGCTCAAGGCCGAGGCGCTTCACCAGCGAACCGGCGGCGACGTTGCGCACGATGATCTCGAGCGGGATGATCTCGACTTCCTTGATCAGCTGCTCACGCATGTTGAGGCGGCGGATGAAGTGCGTCGGGATGCCGAGGCCATTCAGCTTGGTGAAGATGTACTCGGAGATGCGGTTGTTGAGCACGCCTTTGCCATCGATGATCTCGTGGCGGGCGCCGTTGCCAGCAGTCGCATCGTCCTTGAAATACTGGATGAGCGTGCCCGGCTCCGGGCCCTCGTAGAGGGTCTTGGCCTTGCCGTCATAGATTTTCCGCCGACGGTTCATATGTTCTGCCTGTCACGATGCGGGGGAGGAATTGCGGCTCTCATGCGCCAGAAACCGCGCTTGTTGCAAGTCCTTTCACTGGAGCGACCGTCTCGCCTGCTGGCTGCGTTACCAATAGCATAGCGATTTCATCGCACTGGGCCTTTGGGCCGGCTGGCGGAGGCACGTTATGACGCGGGGGTGAGGCCGTTGATTTGCCCGGCCATCCATCCTATCTCCGGTGGCACACGAGGGCGCCCGGCAAGGGCACAACAGCGGAGAGCCGAGATGGCGACTTTCAACGATCGCGAAAAAGGTCAGGAAGCGAAGTTCGCTCATGACTCCGAGCTGCGCTTCAAGGCGGAAGCGCGCCGCAACAAGCTCCTGGGCCTGTGGGCCGCAGAGCACATGGGCCTGAGCGACGAGCACGCTAAGGAATATGCCGGCGCAGTCGTCGCCTCCGATTTCGAGGAAGCCGGCGACGAGGACGTGTTCCGCAAGGTTTCAGGCGACCTCAAGGCCAAGGGCGCCTCGGTCTCCGACGACATGATTCGCCAGAAGATGGCCGAACTCGTCGCCGTCGCCCGCGAGCAGGTCCTCAATGAGGGCTGAGCTTTAACAAAGCGAACTAGCAGGGGACCCCGCGCCAGCAGCGCGGGGTTTCTTTTTGCTGCGTCAGATCCGCTGCATCAGCCTTGTGAACATCAGCAGGCCTTCGGGCCAGGGGCCGTGGCCGGAGGCCTCGTTGATGTGGCCGGCGTCGCCGGCGAAGTGGAGCTCCGAGCCCCAGGCCGTGGCCATGTCGGCAGCGCGGTCGCGGGAGACCAGCGCATCGGTGTCGGATGCCACCAGCAGCGAGGGGAAGGGCAGGGGGTCGGTCGGCACCGCGCCAAAACTCTGCGCCGCCCGCGGAATGGCCTTGCCCTCGTGATCGGGCGGCGACACCAGCAGGGCGCCCTTGACCTTGCCGGCCGGCAGGCGCGACGCGGCGTGCACCAAGGCTGAAACGGCGAGCGAGTGCGCCACGAGCACGACCGGCTTCTGCGCCGCCTCGACGGCCTCGACGATCGCGGCCGTCCAGTCGCGGAGGTCGGGCTCGTCCCACTCGTCCTGCTCCACCACCCTGCCGGTCGAGAACCGCTCGGCCCAGCGGCGCTGCCAGTGCCCGGGGCCTGAGTTGCCGAGCCCCGGCAGGATCAGGATTTCGACATCGGCGATTCTCATGGCTCGGGCCCGAAGACGCGCTCGAACAGCGCATCGACATGCTTGAGGTGGTAGAAATCATCGAACATCGCATCGATGTCGCCTGCGCTCAGCTTCCCCGCCACTTCCGGGTCAGCCTTGAGCAGCGCCGCGAACATCCCCGTGCGGTCGCCGCGCGCCTGCCACACCTGCATGGCGTTGCGCTGCACCGCGGCATAGGAGTCCTCGCGGCTCAGGCCCGCCTGGGTCAGCGCCAGCAGCACGCGCTGGGAATTGTGGAGGCCGCCGAGCAGGTCGAGGTTGCGGCGCATGTTCTCGGGGTAGACCATCAGGTTGTCGATCAGCCCGACCAGCCGGTTGAGCGCGAAATCGAGCGTTACCGTGCCATCGGGCCCGATCATCCGCTCGACCGACGAGTGCGAGATGTCGCGCTCGTGCCAGAGCGCCACGTTTTCGAGCGCCGGGGTGACCATGCCACGCACCAGCCGCGCGAGGCCGGTGAGGTTCTCGCTCAGCACCGGGTTGCGCTTGTGCGGCATGGCCGAAGAGCCCTTCTGGCCGGGCGAGAAGAACTCCTCGGCCTCAAGCACCTCTGTGCGCTGCAGGTGCCGCACTTCGGTCGCCAGCCGCTCGATCGAGGAGGCGATGACACCCAGCGTCGCGAAAAACATCGCGTGCCGGTCGCGCGGGATCACTTGCGTCGAAATCGGCTCGACCGTCAGCCCGAGCTTCTCGGCCACATAGGCCTCAACGCGCGGGTCGATATTGGCGAACGTGCCGATGGCGCCGGAAATCGCACAGGTGGCGATCTCCGCCTTCGCCGCCTTAAGCCGAGCCTTCGCCCGGTCGAATTCCGCATAGGCCTGCGCAAGCTTGATGCCGAAGGTCGTCGGCTCGGCGTGGATGCCGTGACTGCGGCCGATGGTGATCGAGTACTTGTGCTCCTTGGCTCGCTTCTTGATCGCCACCAGCAGCCGGTCGATATCGTCGAGCAGGATGTCGGATGCGCGGCTCAGTTGTGCCGCGAGGCAGGTGTCGAGCACGTCCGACGAGGTCATGCCCTGGTGCAGGAAGCGCGCCTCCGGGCCGACGATCTCCGCCACATGCGTCAGGAACGCGATCACGTCGTGCTTGGTGGTCCGCTCGATCTCGTCGATGCGTTCGACATCGAAAGTCGCCGCGCCACCCTTGGCCCAGATCGCCTCGGCCGCCTCGACCGGCACCACGCCGAGTTCGGCGAGCTTGGTGGTCGCGTGCGCCTCGATCTCGAACCAGATGCGGAACCTCGTTTCCGGGGACCAGACGGCTACCATCTCGGGGCGGGAATAGCGCGGAATCATCAGCTTCTCGTGTCTTGTTCGCGTAACGGATGAGTTACGCAGTCATCGTGGTGGCGGCGTTGCGGATGGCCGAGATGCGGCCGGCATAGGTCGTCGGGTCGTTGCCGGCGAACACCGCAGTACCGGCGACGAGCAGGTCGGCACCGGCATCGGCAAGCGCCCGGGCATTGTCGACCGAGACGCCGCCATCGACTTCGAGATCGATGGCCCGCCCGCCGATTAGCGCTCGCGCCTGCGCGATCTTGGTCAGCGCCTCGGGGATGAACTTCTGTCCGCCGAAGCCGGGATTAACGCTCATGATCAGGATCAGGTCGACAGAGCCAATCACGTGCTCCAGCACGCTCACCGGCGTCGCCGGGTTGACCGCCACGCCGGCCCGCTTGCCCTCGGAGCGGATGGCCTGCAGCGAGCGGTGAAGGTGCGGCCCGGCCTCCGCGTGCACGGTGATCGAATCGGCGCCGGCCTTCGCGAACGCCGTGATGTAAGGATCGACCGGCGCGATCATCAGGTGCACGTCGAGCACTTTGCGAGTCAGCGGCCGGATCGCCCGCACCACCAGCGGCCCGATCGAGATGTTGGGGACGAAGTGCCCGTCCATCACATCGACATGGATATACTCCGCCCCGCCCGCATCGATCGCCCGGATTTCCTCGCCCAGCCGGGTGAAATCGGCCGAGAGGATGGAGGGCGCAATACGGATCGGACGGGTCATGCGGATGGCCTGGGACACGTGGGAAGCTTCGTCCGTGCTTACCCCGTCACACCAGCGCTGTCACCCGTATGTCGCGCCGTCCGAGGCACCCCACCAGCCGATCACTCCTCGACGAGGCCGCTGCCGACGATCCGGAACGCCGTACCGAAGCTGTGCCGCGCCCCTTCGGGCACGGTGACATGCAGCCCGGCCTCGTCGCGCCGGAACGCCAGCGCCTCGCCGCCGCCACCGACGACTTCCACCCGCCCGACATCGCCGCTGACCAGTTGCCCGCCGGAGCGCAGCGCGGCGATCGTCAGGGTTGGCGCGGCGACGCCAAGCGTCGTGGCGAACAGCGCATCGGGCCGGGTGGTGAAGCGGATATCCTCGCCGGTGAAGGGCGCCGCCGACCCTTCGCCGAACTGGCCGGACCGCACCTCGGTCGGCCCCTCGCCGAATATCCGCCAGGGCCGCGTCTCGTGGATGGCCGCGCCGAAGCGCTGCATCCACTCGCCGACGGCGGAAACGATGGCGCGCTCCTCGCTGTCGATGGTGCCGTCGCCGCGCATAGGGATACTCAGCAGCAGGTTGCCGTTCTTGGCCACCACGTCGCACAGCCGATGCACCACGGCATCGGCCCGCATGTAGGCCTTGCGCTCGAAAATTTCGCGCTTGTAGTGCCATTCGCCGATGCAGGTATCGGTCTGCCATACGTCCGGCACGATGCTCGAGCGAAAGCCACGCTCCACATCCTCCACCAGCGTCCCCTGCCGGTCGGCCGCGAGTTCCTTGGTGTTGAGCACCACGTCGAGCCCGCCGCGTGTCGCAATCGAGCGATTGTAGAAGTGCGCCGCGATATCGAGCCCGGCCTGCCCGAGCGGCAGGTCGAAATTGTCGAAGTAGACGAGATCGGGATCGTAGCTGTCGATCAGGTCCTTGCAGCGCCGGTACCAGTCGCGCACGAAGATCGGGTTGGCGAGCGGCGGGTTTTCGTCCCAGACGCGGTCATGCGCCTCGTGCCAGGCCTGCGCCTCCTTGGCATCGGTAAGACCATCGGGCATGGGCATCACGGCGCCGGCATAGACCTCCTGCGGGTCGAGCCCCTCCCACCAGGTGCCGGCCCCGTCGTTGCGCCCAAGGCGGAATGCATCGTAGCGCTCGCCGGCGCGGGGGCCTTCAGGGTCATAGCCATAGGCGGTCTGGAACCAGTGCCACGCGTGGGCGGCGTGATTGCTGACCCCGAACCGCAGGCCGTGATGACGCGCCCTCTCGGCCCAGGTGCCGATGATGTCGCGCTTGGGCCCGAGCCGCATGCTGTTCCACGGGTGCCAGCGCGAATCCCACGCATCGAAGTTGTCGTGGTGGTTCGCCATGGCAACGAAGTAGCGCGCCCCGGCGGCCTTGTAGAGCGTCAGCAGGTCATCGGGATCCCAGTTCTCGGCCGTCCATTGCTGCTGGATCTCGATGAAGCCGACATCGGCCGGATGCCCGTAGTGGCGGACGTGATGCTCATATTGCGCCGTGCCCTGGATATACATGTGCCGGGCATACCAGTCGCCGGCCTCGGGCACGCATTGCGGCCCCCAATGGGCCCAGAGGCCGAACTTGGCGTCGCGATACCAGTCGGGCACGCGATAACCCGCCTTCAGCGAAGCCCAGTCCGCCGCGAACGGCCCCTCGATGCGCTTGTCACCGACGATATCCAGCGTTGTCCTTACCGTCATCTTCGTCCTGCCCCCGCCGGAGTGTCCCATCGCGACCGGAATGTCTCCCGGGACATCCCGCCGCCGCTCGTGGCGGGGGAGGTGAAACGGGATGCCGCGCGATGTCAATCGACCGAAACGTCGTCCGGATGCTCGCAGCGAGCCGGCTGCTGCACACGTCAAGCACCATCACGTGCCATTGACCATCCAGTCGCATTCCCCCCCAGTTCGAAACCCGCTACACCCCGCGCATGGAAGGCTTCTCGTTTCCCCTCGTATTCGGTGCAGGCGTGCTGAGTTTCCTCAGTCCCTGCGTGCTGCCGCTGGTGCCGCCCTATCTCACCTACATGAGCGGGGCGAGCTTCGACCAGTTGCGTGCCGATGGCACCTCGGCAGGCGTCATCTGGCGGAAGTCGGTCTTCACTTCGCTGTTCTTCATCGCCGGGTTCTCGATCGTCTTCGTGCTGTTCGGCGCGACGGCGACGGCGCTTGGCCAATCGTTCCGGCAGGTGCTGCCGATCCTGATGCCGCTCGCCGGCATCGTCATCATTGCCATGGGCCTGCACTTCCTCGGGGTGTTCCGAATCAGATGGCTGGACATGCAGGTGCGCCATAACGGCCCCGGCGTCGCCTCCGGTCCGCTTGGTGGCTTCCTGCTCGGCCTCGCCTTCGCCGTCGGCTGGACCCCGTGCATCGGCCCGGTGCTCGCCGCCATTCTCGCGGTCGCCTCGAGCCAGCAGACGGCCCTCGATGGTGCGCTGCTGCTCGGGCTCTACTCGCTCGGCCTCGG
>CAIMLX010000277.1 GCA_903842455.1 uncultured Hyphomicrobiales bacterium
CTCGGCATGGTGTTCTCGATCATGCTGTGGATGCCCAGCTGGGGCGGCATGATCAACGGTCTGATGACGCTGCGTGGCGCCTGGGACAAGATGCGTACCGACCCCATCATCCGCATGATGGTCATCGCGGTCGCCTTCTACGGCATGTCGACCTTCGAAGGCCCGGTCATGTCGATCAAGTCGGTCAACGGCCTCAGCCACTACACCGACTGGACCATCGGCCACGTGCACTCGGGTGCGCTGGGCTGGGTCGGGATGATCTCGTTCGCCGCCATCTACTTCATGGTGCCGCGCCTGTGGGGCCGCAGACAGCTCTACTCGCTGCGCATGATCAACTGGCACTTCTGGCTCGCTACCAGCGGCATCGTGGTCTACGCCGCGGTGATGTGGGTGTCGGGTATCACCCAGGGCCTGATGTGGCGCGAGTACGATGCCGAGGGCTTCCTCGTCTACTCGTTCGCCGAGACCGTGGCGGCACTCCACCCCTACTACATCGCCCGTGCCTTCGGTGGCCTGCTCTACCTGTCGGGCGCCCTGGTGATGGCGGTCAACATCTGGCTGACCATCGCCGGCCGGGTGCGCGACGAGCGTCCGATGGCCACCCACACCAAGCTGCAGCCGGCCGAGTAAGGAGCAACACCCATGGATATTCTTGGTAAGCACGGCGTCATCGAACGCAACGCCACCCTGCTCCTGACCCTCTCGCTGGTGGTCGTGTGCATCGGCGGCATCGTCGAGGTCGCTCCCCTGTTCTACCTGCAGAACACCATCGAGAAGGTGGAGGGGATGCGCCCCTACACCCCCCTCGAACTGGCTGGCCGCAACATCTATGTCCGCGAGGGCTGCTATGTCTGCCACAGCCAGATGATCCGGCCGTTCCGCGACGAGGTCGAACGCTACGGGCACTACTCGCTGGCAGCGGAGTCGATGTACGACCACCCGTTCCAGTGGGGATCGAAGCGGACCGGGCCGGACCTGGCCCGCGTCGGCGGACGCTACTCGGACGTCTGGCACGTCGAGCACCTGCGCCACCCGCAGGCGCTGGTGCCCGAATCGATCATGCCGCGCTACGGCTTCCTCAGCGACACCGAGCTCGACCTGAACATGATCCAGGCCGACCTGCAGGCCAACGCCATGGTCGGCGTGCCCTACAGCCAGGACGCCATCGTCAACGCCCGGGCCGACCTCGTCGCCCAGACGAACCCGGATGGCGACAGCTCGGGCTTTGCGAGCCGCTACACCAATGCCCGCGTGGCCGACTTCGACGGCAACCCCGCCAAGGTCACCGAGATGGATGCGCTCGTGGCGTACCTGCAGATGCTCGGCACGCTGGTCGACTTCACCCAGTACGACGCCAAGTCGAACTACCGCTAGGAGGCCGCGGATCATGGAAACAGTTCAGTACGACATGATGCGGCACTTCGCCGACAGCTGGGGCCTCATCTACATGATGGCGATCTTCCTCACGGTGGTCGTCTTCATCCTCAAGCCGGGCGCCAAGGCGCACGCCATAGCGGCCGCGCGCATCCCGCTCGACGACGAGCACCCCAGAAACGACGCTGTGTCGGGAGACCGTTAATGAGCGACAAGGAAATCGACGACGTCACTGGCACGGCAACCACCGGGCACGAGTGGGACGGCATCAAGGAGCTCAACACGCCCCTGCCCCGCTGGTGGCTGTGGACCTTCTACGGCTGCATCGCCTTCGCCATCGGCTACAGCGTGGTCTACCCGGCCTGGCCGCTGATCACCTCGGCGACCCCCGGCGTGATCGGCTACTCGAGCCGCGCCGAGCTCGACAAGGACCTGGCAGCGGCCACCGCGGCGCAGGGTGACCGCATCGCCCAGATCGCGGCGACCCCGGTCGCGGACATCCTCAACGATGCGGAACTGGCGCGCTTTGCCACCGCGGGCGGCAAGTCGCTGTTCAAGGTCTATTGCAGCCAGTGCCACGGCACCGGCGCCACCGGCTCGGCGGGGTATCCCAACCTCAACGACGACGAGTGGATCTGGGGTGGCACGATCGATCAGATCCATACCACCCTCACCCACGGCGTCCGGTCCGAGGCTGATCCCGACACGCGGTTCAACATGATGCCGAACTTCGGCGCCGACGAACTGCTGACGGCGGAGGAAATCGACTCGGTGGCAAAGGAAGTCGCCTCGTACTCGGGCATCGAGGGCGGGGTGACGTCGCCGGAGGGCATCCAGCTGTTTGCCGACAACTGCGCGGCCTGCCACGGCGAGAAGGGTGAGGGCCTGCCCGAGCTCGGCGGCCCGTCGCTCACCGACCAGATCTGGCTCTACCAGGGCACACTGGATGGCATCAAGGCGCAGCTCAATCAGACCCGTCACGGAGTGATGCCGGCCTGGGGAGCCCGCCTCGGCGACAGCGCGGTCAAGCAGCTCGCTGTGTACGTTCACGGTCTCGGCGGCGGTCAGTAGCACTGACTGGCAGCCGCTTGGGTGGGGGGAGGCGACCGCAAGCGCCTCCCCCTTTTTCTATTGTGCGCATAGGGCGTCACGCGCGCCATCCTCTCCCGCTTGCGGGGGAGGGGGACCAGCCGTAGGCTGGTGGAGGGGGGAGCAACCCCCGCGAGGCTCGACATGCGGTCACCCGACTTCATCCGCGACCGCGCAAGATCCATGCGCCGCAACCTCACCGGTCCGGAGCGCACGCTCTGGTTTTTGCTGCGCAGAAACGAGCTCGGCCTGCATTTCCGCCGCCAGCACCCCGTCGGTCCCTACATCCTCGACTTCTACTGCGCGGCACTGAAGCTGGCGATCGAAGTCGATGGCCCCGTGCACGACCAAACAGCAGCCCGCGACGAACGCCGCACTGCATGGTTGTCCACTGAGGGAATCCGCGTCGTTAGGTTCACCGCAGAAGACGTCGCGGCCCGTCCAGCCGCCGTCCTGTCAGCCATAGCGCGCGTTGCTCCCCCCTCCACCGCCTGACGGCGGTCCCCCTCCCCCGCAAGCGGGAGAGGATTCCCGGTGGCACCGCCGCGGATCGCACGGTCCTTCTCCCGCCTGCGGGGGAAGGTGCCCGGCAGGGCGGAAGGGGGGAGCCACAGGCGCTACGCGGTCCGGAGCCCGCCTTTGACCCAGATCAACCACCCGCGTCCCCCTGCATGTGACAAGCACCTGCCTCACAGGGACTCTGGGAATGCTTGCGGACCAACCTACCCCCGAACGGATCGACGTCGAGCCGGTCAATTCACCGAAGCAGCGCCAGCCGCTCTATGCGGCGCGCAAGAAGATCTTTCCGCGCGCCGTGAGCGGCACGTTCAGGCGCTTCAAGTGGCTGATGATGCTGATCACGCTGACGATCTACTACGTCACGCCGTGGATTCGCTGGGATCGTGGCCCCTACGCAACGGACCAGGCCGTGCTGGTCGATCTGGAGAACCGGCGGTTCTTCTTCTTTTTCATCGAGATCTGGCCGCAGGAATTCTACTACGTCGCCGGCATGCTGGTGATGGCCGGCATCGGGTTGTTCCTCGTCACCTCCACCGTCGGCCGCGCCTGGTGCGGCTATGCCTGCCCGCAAACGGTCTGGGTCGACCTGTTCCTCGCCGTCGAGCGGTTCATCGATGGCGACCGCAACGCCCAGATGAAGCTCGACGCCGCTCCGTGGAGTGCTGACAAGGCGGTCAAGCGTGTCAGCAAGCATGCCATCTGGCTGGTCATCGGCGTGCTGACCGGCGGTGCCTGGATCTTCTACTTCGCCGATGCACCGACCCTCCTCGTCGAAGTGCTCACCCTGCAGGCGCCGCCCGTCGCCTATTTCACCATCGCCCTCCTCACGGCCACGACCTACACGTTCGGCGGCCTGCTGCGCGAGCAGGTGTGCACCTACATGTGCCCGTGGCCGCGCATCCAGGGCGCCATGCTCGACGAGTTTTCGCTCACCGTCACCTATAGCGACTGGCGCGGCGAGCCCCGCAACCGGCACCAGAAGAAGGCCATCGCCGAGAACAAGCCGGTCGGCGACTGCATCGACTGCAATGCCTGCGTGGCGGTGTGCCCGATGGGCATCGACATCCGCGAGGGCCAGCAGCTCGAGTGCATCACCTGCGCGCTGTGCATCGACGCCTGCGACGACGTGATGACCCGCATCGGCAAGGATCGCGGGCTGATCTCCTACACGACGCTGAACGACTACAATGCCAACATGGCGCTCGCCACCGGCAGCACCGGTGATCTCGGCACCATCGAGCCAAACCGGATCCGCGACGCCGCCGGCAAGCTGATCGACAAGGTGAAGCATACGAACTGGCGGTCGATCGTCCGGCCGCGCACCATCGTCTACTTCTTGGGCTGGAGCGCCATCGGGCTTGCCCTCCTCACCGTGCTGGCGCTGCGCAGCCCGCTGCAGCTCAACGTGCTGCATGACCGCAACCCGGTCTACGTGACGCTGAAGGACGGTACCGTCCGCAACGGCTACGAGGTGAAGATCCTCAACATGACGCCGACGCCGCGCGTCATTGCCGTCACCCTCGACGGCCTGCCCGGTGGCAGCATGTCGATGGTCGACAGCCGCGGTACGACCTCGCAGGCCATCTCGGTGGAGCTCGAGCCCGACAAGGTGCTGCCGCTCCGCCTCTATGTCCATGCCGACCCGGCGCAGCTCGAGGCCGCCAAGACCCGGTTCCAGATCACCGTTACCAGTGTCGATGGCCTCACCGCTGTCGCCGATGTCAACTTCGAAGCCCCGGAGACAGCCAGATGAGCCAAGCGCGTGCCAACAAGGGCGAGTTCACCGGCAAGCACATGCTGTTTCTCGCGCTGGGTTTCTTCGGCGTCATTTTCAGCGTGAATATCGGGATGGCGGTAGTCGCCTCGACCAGCTGGACGGGACTGGTGGTGCAGAACTCCTATGTCGCGAGCCAGGAGTTCGAGGAAAAGCGCCTCGCCCACGAGCAGCAGATGGCCGCCGGCTGGCAGGCGAGCTTCGTCTACACGCCCGGGATGGCGCTACTGACCGTCACCGACGGCACGGGCAAGACCGTCGACCTCGGGCCGGTCAACCTGATGATCAACCGTCCGGTCGGTGGCCACGACGACCAGAAGGTCACCCTCGCCGCCTCGACCGATGGCAGCTACGCCGCCGCCCTGACACTGGACGCCGGGGTCTGGGAGATGCGGGCCACGGCGACGACCAGCACCGGGCCGTTCGAGCTGCATGAGCGCTTCAAGGTCGAGGAGATCGCACCGTGAGCTGCTGCGTCCCCACCGCCGAGACGGTCGAGCTCAGCCAGCAGGGCGGCATCGAGACCGATGACGAGGCGCTGCTGACGCTGAGCCGCAAGCTCGGCGACGGCACGCGCCAGCTCGAGTTCGCGGTGCCCGACGCGCATTGCGCCTCCTGCATCCGCTCGATCGAAACCGGGCTCGACACCCTGCGGCAGGTAAAGTCGGCGCGGGTGAACCTGTCGAAGCGCCGCGTGCGCGTCGTCTTCGACCCCGAACTGGGGCACCCGGCGGAGCTCGCCCGGGCCATTCGCAGCTCGGGCTACCACACCTATGTGCTGGACCCGTCGGCCGACGAGGATGGCGACACGGAACTGCGTGAACTGGTCAAGGCACTCGCCGTCGCGGGCTTTGCCGCCGGCAACATCATGCTGTTCTCGGTGTCGGTCTGGTCGGGCGCCAACGAGGCCACCCGCGACCTGTTCCACTGGATTTCGGCGATCATTGCGCTGCCGGCCATCGCCTATGCCGGCCAGCCGTTCTTCCGCTCGGCCTGGCGCGCCGTCCGCGTCGGCCGCACCAACATGGACGTGCCGATCACCATCGGCGTCATCCTTGCCACGGCGCTCAGCCTCTACGAGACGGTTAACTCCGGCCGGCACGCCTATTTCGATGCCTCGGCGACACTGCTGTTCTTCCTGCTTGCCGGGCGTACGCTCGACTACCTGATGCGCGAGCGCGCCCGCAGCGCCATCACCAACCTCGCCCGCATCGCCCCGAGGGGGGCGACGCGGGTGCACGAGGATGGCCGCCGCGAGTACCTGCCGCTCAGGGAGATCGAGCCGGGCATGGTGCTGGAACTGAGGGCCGGCGAGCGCGTACCGGTCGACAGCGAAGTGACGAGCGAGAGCGCGAGCTTCGACACCTCCATCGTCAATGGCGAATCGGCGCCGCGCGCCGTCCCGCCGGGCGAAGAGGTGATGGCCGGCGCCAACAACCTCGGCGGCGTCGTGCAGATGATCGCTCGCAAGCGCAGCGAGGACTCGCTGCTTGCCCGCATGGTGGCGCTGATGGAGGCAGCAGAAGGCGCCAAGACGAAGCGCCGCCGCATCGCCGACCGGGCCGCGGCGGTCTACGCGCCGATCGTCCATACCATTGCCATCCTGACCTTTCTCGGCTGGGGCGTCCTCACCGGCGACTGGCACAACGCGTTGCTGAACGCGGTGGCCGTGCTGATCATCACCTGCCCCTGCGCGCTGGCGCTGGCCGTGCCAATCGTGCACGTCGTCGCCGCCGGCAAGCTGTTCGAGGGCGGCGTGCTGATGAAGGATGGCGCGGCGCTCGAACGGGCCGCCGAAGCCGACAGCGTCGCCTTCGACAAGACCGGTACGCTGACCATCGGCCGGCCACGTCTGTTCGACTTCCACGTCGAGGGCAGCGAGGCCGAAGCGGTCGCCGTGGCCCTCGCCCGCGCCAGCACCCACCCGCTGTCGCAGGCCATCGTCCGCGCCCTGCATCCGGGCGATATCGCGGTGACCGGCCTCCGCGAGCAGCCGGGCCTCGGCGTCGAGGCGATGATCGACGGCGCCCGCTGGCGGCTCGGCAGCCGCACCTGGTGCGGTCTCGGCGAAGGCGATGGTGACACCACCGCCGTCTGGCTCAGCTGCGACGGGGTCGTCCGCGCCACCTTCCGCTTCGAGGACGAGGTGCGGGCCGACGCCCGCGACGCTGTGCGGCAGATCGCTGCCCTCGGCCTGCCGATTCGCCTCCTCTCGGGCGACGCGGCCCAGCCGGTGGCCGCCGTGGCGGCCAAGGTCGGCATCACCACCGCCCGCGCCCGGATGCTGCCCGAGGACAAGGTCGCCGATGTCGAGCATGGCCACACCATGATGGTCGGCGACGGCATCAACGACGCCCCGGCGCTGCGTGCCGCGCACGTGTCGATGGCGCCATCGACCGCCGCCGATATCGGGCGCAGTGCGGCGGACTTCGTTTTCACCGGCGGTCAACTGGGGGCGGTCCCGCTGGTGATCGGCACGGCACGGCGCGCAGCATCGATCGTCAACCAGAACCTGGTGCTGGCGATCGGCTACAACGCCGTTGCCGTGCCACTCGCCATTTCCGGGCACGTCACCCCGCTCGTTGCCGCCATCGCCATGAGTTCGTCCTCGATCATCGTCGTCGCCAATGCGCTCCGCCTCCGCATTGGCAGAAGTTCGTGGCCTATGCGCACACAAACACTGCAGGAGGCACACGCATGAGCGGCCTTTCGATCCTGATTCCCGTCGCCATCGGCCTCGGGCTCGTCGCCCTCGCGACCTTCCTGTGGACCCTGCGCTCGGGCCAGTACGATGACCTCGAAGGCGCCAGCCAGCGTATCCTCGATGAGGATTCCGACCGGCCGGCATTTGACGCGCATCAAGGCGGCCCGCGCCGATAATCCTAAGCATGGGGCAGCTACAGGAGCCGCCCCATGCTCGACGACCTCATCCGCCGCCACTCAAAGCCCGTGCCGCGCTACACCAGCTACCCCACGGCGCCGCACTTCCACCCGGGCGTCGACCGCGTCAGCTACGCCGAGTGGCTCCGGTCGATCCCGCGGGACACCGCGCTATCCCTCTATATCCACATCCCTTTTTGTGACCGGCTGTGCTGGTTCTGCGGCTGCCACACCAAGCAGGTGCTGCGCTACGACCCGATCGCCGCCTACATCCCCGTGGTGCGGCGCGAGATCGAGGCGGTGGCAAAGCTGCTCGACGGCCAGGGACGCGTGACGGCGCTCCACCTCGGCGGCGGCTCCCCCTCGATGCTGCGCGGCGCCGACCTGAAGGGCCTCGGCACCCTGATCCGCGACCGCTTCAGCATCGCCGATCGCTTTGAATTCTCTGTCGAAATCGATCCCAACGACATGGTGCCCGAACGCTATGACGACCTGGCGGAAGCCGGCGTCAGCCGCGTCAGCATCGGCGTGCAGGATTTCGACCCCAAGGTGCAGCAGGCCATCAACCGGCTGCAAAGCTTCGAGCAGACCGCAGCAGTGGTCGAGGGGATGCGCGCCCGCGGCGTCGGCTCGGTCAACCTCGACGTGCTCTACGGCCTGCCGCACCAGACGCTCGAGGGGCTCGAGCGCACCGTCGCCCAGACCCTGTCGCTCCGTCCCGATCGCCTGGCGCTGTTCGGCTATGCCCACGTTCCGTGGATGAAGACGCACCAGCGCATGATCCCCGAAGCGGCGCTGCCCGGCGTGATCGAGCGGTTTGCCCAATCGGCCATGGCGGCCGAGCGGATCCGCGAGGCGGGCTACGAGGCGATCGGCATCGACCATTTCGCGCTCCCCACCGACACGCTGGCGCAGTCGGCGCGCGAGCACCAGCTGCACCGCAATTTCCAGGGCTACACCACCGATGCCGCCCCGGCGCTGATCGGCTTCGGCGCCTCCTCGATCGGCTCCTTGCCCCAGGGTTACGTGCAGAACCAGGTGGCGACCGGCGAGTACATGCGACAGGTGACCGAGCATGGGCTCGCCACCGGGCGGGGCGTGGCCCTGACGCCCGAAGATCGGATGCGCCGCTGGGTGATCGAGCGGCTGATGTGCGACTTCGCCGTGCCGCTCGAGGAACTGATGCGCCGATTCGGCCCGCCCGCCGACGCGGTCGCCGCCGAGATGCTCGGCGTCGCCTTCGAGGATCATGACGGGCTGGTGGATTTCAACGGCGACAGCTTCATCATGACCGAGAAGGGACGGCCCTTCGTCCGCTCGATCGCGGCGGCCTTCGACAGCTATCTGGGCGGCGGAAAAGGCCGGCATTCGCTGGCGATCTAGGGGTCTGCGGGGCTTCCTAAGTAAACCCCCTAAGACTCTGACCCGAATTTCGGAATGCTGGCCGAGCGCGCAACCTGACCTCACTTGCGAAGAGGTTCATTGTGCACATCCAGTCGACATTCCGCGCTGCCGTTCCTGCTGCTACCCCCTGCGCCGGGGCTCCGGATCTTCTGGCTGCGATGCAGCCCGCCGCTGTCACCTTCTACCCCGAAGGCGCGGTCATCTACGCCCAGGGCGACAGCGCGGGGCCGCTCTACTTCGTCGAGTTCGGCACCGTCCGCATCTGCCGGATGTCGGCCGATGGACGGCGCCAGATCACCTCGTTCCATGTGGCCGGCGAAGTGTTCGGCTTCGAGGCGACGGGCGAGCACGATTTCTATGCCGAGAGCGTCGATGGCGCGGGCGTCAGGGTGCTGCGCAGCACCAGTGGTACGCAGCCGACGGGCAGCCTGCTGCTGCTCGCGGTCCGCAGCCTCACCCGCACCCAGAACCACCTGATGGTGCTGGGCCGGCGCAACGCCAGCGAGCGCATGGCCGCGCTGCTGCTCGACCTGAACGGTCGCCAGGGCGGCGGCGCCCTCGTGCACCTGCCGATGCAGCGCAACGACATTGCCGACTATCTCGGCATCACCTTCGAAACCGTGTCGCGCATCCTGCGCTGTCTCAAGGACCAGCACATCGTCCGCCTGCTTGCTGTCAACGAGATCGAGATTCTCGATCACGATGCGCTTGCGGAAATGTGTGCCTGATCAACGGGCTTGATGTGTATCAAGAAAATCGCCTCGAAGCTGGCGAGGATGGTCGAATGGCGCACGACCCTCCCCAGCCCTCCCCACAGATTGACCAGATCCTCGTGGTCGCGCCGACCGATGCGTTGCGCGCCTCGCTGCGCTTCCTGCTCGAGGAAGAGAGCTACCGGGTGACCACCGCATCCTCGATCGAGGAAGCCGCTGCGTTGCCGGGGGGATTCGCCTGCGTCGTGCTCGACCACCACGCGCTGCGGTCCGTGCGCAGAAGCGGGGTAGAGGAGTTCATCCAGGGGCACTGGCCGGTGGTGCTGCTCGCCAACGGCACCCCGGGCGTCGAATGGCCGGTGAGCTTCCGGGTGGTCACCAAGCCGCTGCTTGGCGCCGCCCTGTCGCAGGCAGTGCGCGAAGCGGTGGCGCTCGCCGGAGGTCGAATCGGCGACACGGACGACAGCCACGACTGAGCGACTCTCCGGGCGCCCGACGTCGACCGCTCGATACTTCCAGTGCAATGAGTTAAGCGTGCCCGGCCGTGTTTCCGAAGGGAAATCCATGGGCACACGGCTGATACCAAGAGCAACTGGTCATGCCCCGCAGATTCGCCTAGAAAGGGGACTTTCAAGGTAATGCGGTACTGACATTGGACACCGAACCAGATTTTTTTGAGACCGCCGGGCTCGGCATGCAGACCTCGGACGTCCGGCAGGCAAACCTGCGGGCCATCCTCACACTTGTGGCTCTTAATCCCGGATCATCGGCTGCCGACCTCAGCCGGAAGTCGACCCTCGCGCCGCAGACGGTATCGCTGCTGGTCGACGATCTCGAGCGCGGCGGTCTGCTGCGGCAGGGTGAACCGTTGCGCGGCCGTCGCGGCCAGCCGGCGCGGCCCTACTTCATCAATGCGTCGGGCGCTTACACCATCGGCGTCGAGATCGGCTGGCAGCATATCGAAGCGGTGATGGTCAATATCGGCGGAGAGGTGCTGACCCAGTACCGCCGAGACTACGCCTATCCCGATTCCCGGACCATCTTCACCGAACTTGGATCGATAACCCGGCAGTTCGTGGATCGCCTCCCCGAGGCCGAACGGCCCAAGCTGATGGCGCTCGGTATCGCTGCACCCACCGGCATCGGGCGCAATGTGGGCCTGCTCGACGCGGATCCCGAAGTGGGCCGCCGCTGGCAGAACATCGACATCGTGGCGGAGGCGGAGAAAGTGACCGGCCTTCGCGCCTTCCTCTACAATGACGGCAATGCTGCCTGCTGGGCGGAATTGGGCGCCTTTCCCGCGCTGCGGCCGGCCAGCTTCGCCTACCTGCTGATCGGCACGTTCATCGGTGCGGGTATCGTGGCGGAGAGCACCCTGTGGGAGGGACCGACCGGCAACTCGGCCAATATCGGCTCGATGCTGGTGACCGATCGCTTCGGCGACCAGAACTTCGTCCACCTGCTTGCCTCGATCTATGCGCTGCAGCAGCGCCTCACCGGCGCCGGGATCGAGGTGCCGCCCACGACACCGCTGTTCTGGCCGTGGAGCGACTGGGAGCCGCATGTCGCCGAGTGGATCGAGGATGCGGCATGGGCCCTGGCCAAGGCGGTGCTCAACACGGCTGCCGTGATCGAATTCAGGACTGCGGTGATCGACGGGGTGATGCCGCCGGAAATCGTGGACCGGCTGCTCGTGGCGGTGCGGGAGAATATCTCGCGATTGCCCAGTTTAACCTTCGATATGCCACAGATCGTCCGTGGGCACCTTGGCGGCGCGGCTCCGTCCAGAGGGGCGGCCTATCTGCCCATCTTCAAGCGCTTCTTCTCGCGCGATCTCAATCACATGGCCGGCTAGGGGACGCGCAGTTCGTTAAAGTTGTATATGGAAATTAATCGGCCATTTGCATCCGTCGTGTAGTCACCTTCCCCAGCGGAAGGAGTTCGCGATGCGACTTATGGTTGTCGAAGACAACAGGACGAACCTGCTGGTGCTCAAGGGCATCCTGCAGAAATTCGAGGGCTGCGAAGTCGAAGCTTTCCTCGACCCGGTCGAGGCTCTTGCCCGCGCCGAGACAGTAACGTTCGACCTGATCCTCGTCGACTACCTGATGCCAGAACTCGACGGCCGCGAGTTCATTGTGCGGCTGCGGGCGCGGGACCAGTACCGCCACGTGCCCATGGTGATGATCACCGCCGACGGCAACCGCCAGACCCGCATCGACAGCATCAGCGCCGGTGCGACCGATTTCCTCAACAAGCCGGTCGATCCGGTCGAGCTCAAGGCGCGGATCGGCAACCTGCTGCTGATGCGCCGCCAGCAGATCGACCTCAGCCACCGCAACGAGTGGCTGGCCGATGAAGTCGAACGCGCCACCCGCCACCTCGCCGAGCGCGAGGAGGAAGTGATCTGGCGCCTGTCGCGAGCGCTGGAATACCGTGACACCGACACCGGCGATCACACCTTCCGCGTCGCCACCGTGGCCCGGATGATCGCCGAAGAGCTGAACCTCGACCGGGCGACCTCCAAGACCATCTACCTTGCGACGCCGCTGCACGACGTGGGCAAGGTCGCGATTCCCGACTCGATCCTGGGCAAGCCCGGACCTTTGTCCCCTGAGGAAACCATCGTCATGCGGGCGCATGTGCCGATCGGCGAGGCCATCCTCGCCGACGGGGCCAGCGACCTCGTTCGCATGGCCGCCCGTATTGCCGCCACGCACCACGAACGCTGGGATGGCCGCGGCTATCCCAACAAGCTCGAGGGTCCCGACATTCCCATCGAGGGCCGCATCGCTGCGGTCGCCGACGTGTTCGACGCCCTATGCAGCCAGCGGCCCTACAAGCCGGCTTGGCCGATCGAGGACGCGCGCCGCACCATCGAGGACGGCGCGGGCAGCCAGTTCGATCCGGCCTGCGTCGCCGCCTTCGAGCGCCGGTGGCCGGACATCGAGCGGCTCTATCTGACCCGCGGCCCGCTGGCCGCACCGCACCAGCTTCCCCTTTCAGCCTGAGGACAACATCATGCGTTTCGCCCTTCTCGCCGGGACCGCCCTGGCCATTTTCGCCTGCACCCCTGCCTTCGCCGATGCCCTCGCCATGCCGGCGGGCAAGGTCGTGCTCGAAGTGAGCGGCAAGATCGCCAACACCAATGACGGCGCGACCGCCGACTTCGACATGGACATGCTCAACGGCCTCGCCGGACGCGCCATCGTCACCAACTCGCCATGGTATGACGGCCCGCGGACCTGCAACGGTCCGCTGGGTTCGGCCTTGCTGGAGGCAGTGGGGGCCAGCGGCGACATGCTCAAGGTCACCGCACTCAATGACTACGTGACCGAGATTCCGGTCTCCGACTTCCTCGATAACGCCGCCATCCTCGCGACCACGCTTGATGGCGAGCCGATGTCGGTGCGCGAGAAGGGGCCGATCTTCATCATCTATCCGTTCGATGAGCAGCCGGCGCTGAACAACGAGACCTACTACGGCCGCTCGGCCTGGCAGGTGAAGTCGATCGAGGTCTACTGACCGTGTTGCGCCCCGCCGGCTCTGCCCGTCCACGCACCCCGATCGTCCTAGCGATCGGCAGGGTGCTGCTGGTGGCTGCCGGCGCGGCGCTGTTGTTCAACCTCGTGCAGTTGTTCGGCCTGCTCAACGAGCGCGGCCGGGCCCAGCAGGAAGCGGCCCGCGAGGACACCGTATGGGCCGCCTACCAACTCGAGCGCGAGGCGGCAAAGCTCCGCGACGAACTCGAGGAGGAGCAGGGCGACATCGGAGCGTGGATAGAGGCCGTCACCCAGCACTACGATATCCTCTACAGCCGCACCGGCCTGCTGTCGGAGGGCCAGTTGGCCGCCCGGTTCGGTCAGGCATCGGAACTCGCAGCGCAGGTGTCGTTGCTGCGGGACGATATCGTCGGGTTGGCGCCGAGCTTCGATGCGATGATGGCGGGGATAGCCCCGAGCGAAGCCGAGCTTGCCGCCCTCGACCGGAAGGTCCACGGCATCACCGACCGGGCCGGCCTGCTGCTCATCGCCACGAATACCCGCCATAGTGCGGTCAAGGTCGCCGAGCGCGCCGAGGTCAAGGGCTATTACGAGCAGATGGCCTTGAGCGCCGGCGGGCTCGCTTCGATCCTTGGGCTGCTGATCATCCTGCCGATCCTGCAACTGCGCCAGATCCGCCGCATCAACGACAAGTTCCACCGGGCGGCGCTCGACGCCGAGGCCGGCAGCCGCGCCAAGTCGGCGTTCCTTGCCACCATGAGCCACGAAATCCGGACGCCGCTCAATGGCATCCTGGGCATGGCGGACCTTCTCGCCGATGACCGCCTCGATCCGGGCCAGCGCCAGAAGGTGGGGGTGATCCGCAGCGCGGGCGACCTGCTGCTCGACGTGATCAACGACATCCTCGACTACTCCAAGCTGGAGTCGGGGGCGGTCGAGTTCAACGTGTCGAGCTTCCGGCTCGACGAACTGGTCGGCGTGGTGGCCGAGATGATGCGGCCGCGAGCGCAGGCGAAGAGCCTGCTGTTCGAGGTCAGCTGCCCGAGCGTCAACGTCACCACCGATCCGGTGCGGCTGCGCCAGATCCTCATCAACCTCGTCGGCAACGCCATCAAATTCACCGAAGCGGGCAAGATCAAGCTTTCGACGACTATCGGCGAGGCGCCGGGCGGCGTCTCATGCCTTGAGATCAGCGTCACCGATACCGGCATCGGCATGTCGGAAGCGACGATCGGCAAGCTGTTCCGCGAGTTCGAGCAGGGCGACCCATCGATCAACCGCCGTTTCGGCGGCACCGGCCTCGGCCTCGCCATCTGCAAGCGGCTGATCGACACCATGGGCGGCGTCATCGAGGTTACCAGCACCGTGGGCGAGGGCAGCACGTTCCTTATCAAGCTGCCTTGCGAAGTGGCCACGGCGGGCCCCGCCGCCCGACACGAACAGCCGCAGCTAAAGCGGTCTGGCCGGGTGCTGGTGGTCGAGGACAATCCGGTGAACCAGCAGGTCGCCGAAGGCCTGCTGCGGAAGCTGGGCATGGAAGTGACCGTCGCCGACAATGGCGCCGACGCGATCGAGATGGTGCGTGCGCAGCAGTTCGACCTGATCTTCATGGACATGCAGATGCCGGTGATGGACGGCCTCAGCGCCACGCGCGCCCTGCGCGCCGAAGGGTGCCGCATTCCCATTGCCGGCCTTACCGCCAATGCCTTTGAGTCGGACCGCGCCGACTGCCTCGCTGCCGGGATGGACGACTTCGTCAGCAAGCCAGTGACGCGGGCCAAGCTCGAGGAAACCATTGTGCGTCTGCTGCCGGACGCGACGGCGCAACCCGCCCTCCCCACACCCGAGCAGGTGGTCCGGGTGGACAAGGCGCAGCAGCAGTCGCTGATCGATGAACTCGGGGCCGACATGTATCGCGAACTGGTGCAGCAGTTCCACGCGGACGCCATCGACCTCATGGCTGAGGCAGAGGCCGAAGCCGGTTCTGCGGCAGAAATCCGCGCCCTCCATTCACTCAAGGGCATGGCCCGCACGCTGGGATTCTCGGCGATCGGCGACCTGGCGGCAGCCGCCGAGGATACCGCTCGCGAGGGCCGGAAGCCGAACCTCGGCAACCTTGCCGCCGCCATCGGGCAGCCGATGGAGCTGCCTTCAGCCGCCTAGCGCAGCGACAGGCGGACGCGCAGGACCTCGCTGAGATCGGGTTCAGCGACCGGCACGAAGCCCACCCGCGCCGCCAGCTCGAGCATCACGCGGTTCTCGCGCAGGATCAGGCCTTCGAGCCGGCCGATGCCGTGGGCGCGAGCATAGTCGAGCAGCCGCTCCATCAGCACCGTGCCCAGCCCCCTGCCCTGCAGGTCGCTGCGGATAAGCAGGCCGAACTCGGCCCGTTCACGGTCCGGGTCGGAGGCGTAGCGGCAGATGCCGGCAAGCTCGCCCGTCGCCACCTCGAGGGCCACGAGCGCAATGTCGCGGTCGTAGTCGAGCTGGCTCAGGCGCACCATCGCCTGCTGCGACAGCACCGTCGGGACGAGGAAGCGCAGCCGCATGTCTTCGGCCGTGACCCGCTCGAGAAAGCGGGGGTAGAGCACGGCGTCGGCCGGCCGGATCGGCCGCGTATCGTAGACATCGCCCCCGGCCTCGACGCGCCGGTCCCAGCCCGAGGGATAGGGGCGCACAGCGAGGCGACGATTGGGCGCCGTCTCGCCCAGCCGCTCGGGCGCGATCTCGATGCGCGCATCGAGCGCCACGGCGCCGGTCTCGTTCACCAGCAGCGGGTTGATGTCGACGGCGACGATCGCCGGATGCTCGATGGCCAGTTGCGACAGCGACAGCATGGTGGAGACGACCGCGCCGCGATCGGCGGCCGGCCGGTCCCGGTAACCGTCCAGCAGGCGCGAGATGCGGGTAGCGTCGATCATGTCGCCGGCCAGCACCTCGTCGAGCGGCAGGATGCCGGTGGCGGTATCGCGCACCACTTCGACCGAGGTTCCGCCAGCGCCCACGACCATCACCGGCCCGAAGCTCGGATCGGTGGTGAGGCCGACCAGCAGTTCGTGCGCATGCTTCAGGCGCACCATCGGCTGCACGGTGAAGCCATCCAGGTTGTCGATCCCGGCGGCGGTGGCCCGGGCCCGGATGGCGGCCGCCGCTTCGGCTGCGGCTTTGCCGCTGCGCAGGTCGAGCACCACGCCGCCGATGTCGGACTTGTGGCTCACCGTCGTCGAATAGAGCTTCACCACCACCGCTTCGTGGGCGGCGAGCAGTTCGGTGGCGTGCCGTTCCACCTCGGCCTCGGTGGTGGCGATGCGGGTATCGGGCACCGGCACGCCATAGGCCGCAAGCACGGCCTTGGCCTCGGGCTCGGTGAGCAGCGTCCGGCCATCGTCGGCGACCGCCTGCAGGATGGTGCGGACAAGGCTCGCGTCGCCGGTCACCTGGCCGGCACTGGGCGGAACGCGTTCCAGCCCGGCGAGAAGGCGCGACCAGCGGGTCAGAAACGACACCGCCTGCGCAGCGGCGGCCGGGGTGTCGACCGCCACGATGCCGGCCTCGCGCAGCACGGCGCGGGCCGGTTCGGCCGTTTCCTTGCCCATCCAGCAGGCGATGACGGGCTTGCCGGACACCAGTCCGCCGCTGGCCATCGCGCCGATGGCGCGCGCCGCATCGAGCGGCGACGACAGGGCCGTGGGGCAGTTCATCGCCAGCACCGCATCGACGCCGGGGTCAGCGGCCACCGCCGCGATCGCCGTCACGTAGCGCTGCGGCTCGGCATCGCCGATGATGTCGACCGGGTTGGCGCGCGACCAGTTGGCGGGCAGCGCCTTGTCGAGGATCGCGATGGTGTCAGGCGAAATCTTCGCCAGCGCGCCATCAAGGTCGAGGACGTCATCGACCGCCATCACCCCGGCACCGCCGCCATTGGTGACGATGCCCAGCCGCCCCGTCCGCAGCGGACGAAAGCGGGTGGTGACCTCGGCGGCGGAGAAGAGCTGTTCGAGCGTCGGGACCCGGATCACCCCGGCCCGCCGGAGCGCCGCCTCGACGACACTGTCGGCGCCCGACAGCGCCCCGGTGTGGGTCGCGGCCGCCATCGCCGCCTCGCTGTGGCGCCCGGGCTTGACCGCGATGACCGGCTTCAGCCGCGCTGCCGCACGGGCGGCCGACATGAACTTGCGCGGCTCGGGGATCGATTCGAGGTAGATGAGAATGGAGGTGGTGGCGCGATCGGCGGCCAGCCAGTTGATGCAGTCGCCCACATCGACATCGGCCATGTCGCCGAGCGAAATCAGTTGCGAGAAGCCTACCCCCTCGCCGGCGGCCCAGTCGACGATCGACGACACCACGGCGCCCGACTGGGAGATGAGGCCGAGCCCGCCCGCCATCGGGGCGAGGTGCGCGAAGCTGGCGTTCAGGCCGACCAGCGGCGACAGCGAGCCGATGGTGTTGGGCCCGACAATCCGCATCAGGTGCGGGCGTGCCGCATCGAGCATCGCCTGCTTCTGCGTGGCGTCGAGGCCGGCGGTGATCACCACGGCGGCGCGGCACCCGGCCTCGGCCAGTTCGCGGGTGACGCGGGGCACCGCGCCGGGCGGAGTGATGATGATGGCGAGGTCGGGCGCTTCGGGCAGCCGGTCGGCGGACCGGTAGCAGGTGAGCGCGCCGATGCGGCTATACTTGGGGTTGATCGGGTAGATGGCACCCGTGAAGCCGGCAGCGACGATGTTGTCGAGCACGATGGCGCCAACCGACCTGGCCCGTTGCGAAGCGCCCACCACGGCGATGGATTTCGGCCGGAAGCACTGGTCGAGGTTGCGGATGGTCATCGAGTAACTCCCGGGGCTGGCCGGCTTCGCCAGCGAGGGGGATGCTTTGCATCGCTGCGGCGGGGCGTCCTTGATCGGCGTCAAAAACCTCGGGCCAACAAGAGGCTAAACCTTTGGTCCATGGAGGAAACAACCATGTCCGAACCCGTCATCGTCGATCTGCAGGCCAGGCCCTTCGCGTATCTGAGCATGGAGTCGACCCTGCTCGCCATGCCCAATGTGGTCGCCAGCGGTTTCCACACCCTCGCCGACCTGTTCGCCAGGGCGGACGCGCTTTTTGCCGGCAGCCCGCTGGTGCACTACCTGGCATTCGATACAAGGCTGGTGGATTTCGACTTTGGCTACCCCGCCCGGCCCGGCGACGTGGATCGGCTGCGCGCCGCGGGGCTGTCGATCGGCGAGACGCCCGGCGGACCCAGCATGACCGCACGGCATCTGGGCCCGTATGACAGCCTCTCGGAAACCTACATCGTGATGGACGAGGCGATGCGCCGGCTGGCCATAAGCGGGTCCCGGGACATCTGGGAGAGCTACCCGAACAGTCCCGACACCCCCGTCGAGCACTTCTGCACCGAGGTGATCTGGCCCCTGATCCCGGCGGCAGACTGAGGCCGGTCCGCCCTTACATCCAGGGGCGGACGGAGATCACCTGGAACGTGTGCATCACGCCATCGTCCTCGCGGATCGAGACATACTCGCCCGGCACGAAACGTTCCTCGCCCAGGCGGAAACCGTGTTCGTCGTCGAACTCCTGGCGATCGTCGTAGTCGATGCTCCACTCGCCGCTCCGGCTGCGGCTTACCTTGCCGTCCCGGGGGGTCTCGTCCGGGCGGAAACGCCTGACAGTGCAGACGTTGCGGCGCTGCTCGAACTGCTCCTCGTCAATCCTGCCCGCTTCGGTCAACGGCAGGTGCATCAGGTAGCCGTGGCGGGCGTCACCGTGCGGATGGCCCGGCTCGCGCGCCAGGTCCATGATGATCTGCATGAGCCGGCTCATGGCCAATCTCCCTTTCAGACCGACTGATCCGGTTCCGCGGGCTTGTCGGGCTCGGCGGTCTCGCGGGCGATCTCGAGCTTGAGCTTGCCGGCAATGCCCGCGATGGCAGCGATCACGGCGAGCCAGGGCGCCGCGACCACCACGACGCCGCCAGCAACGGCCCCGGCGGTCAGCGGTACCGACAGGTAGATGTCGCCCTTTTCCGAGCGGATCTGCAGCCGGCGGACATTGCCCTCGGCCAGCAGCCGGTTGATCTCCTCCAGCAACTGGTGCCCCGCCACCTCGATCTCCTCGGTGAACGTCTCCCAGCTGCTCTTCTTGTCCTCGTCCATGACGACCTCCATTGGCTGAAATCCATGCATTCCAAATGCCCCTCTGCACGTCTTTGATCGGGATCAAGTACCCGCCGATTTGCGGTACTTGATCTCGGTCAACCGCGCGGACTGCGGGCCTGTTAGCCTTCGAAGGCATGGATTTCCGTGCAGGAGACGAAGATGAGACTGATCGCAAGCATGATGCTGGCCAGCCTGGTACTGGCGGTTGGTCCAGCGACGGCGGACGAGGCTCGAATGAGCTTCGGCGGCGACGAGTACGCCGCCGGCCAGTCCGCCACCATCAACCAGCCCGCTGTGGCGCGCGACGCCTTCGCCGCCGGCTACGACGTCACGCTCAGCAGCCCGGTGGAGGGTGACGCGCACCTCGCCGGCTTCAATGTTCGCAGCGACTCGGCAGTTGGGGGGGACAGCTACCTCGGAGGCTTCTCCATCACCGTTACCGCGCCCATCGGCGCCGACCTGACCGCAATGGGGAACAGTATCGCCGTCGGCCAGTCGGCGACGATCGCCGGCAATGCGCGGCTCGCCGGCACCACGATAACGGTATCGGCCCCGATTGGCGGGTCCGCTTTGATCACCGCGCAGAGCCTCACCCTCGACGGCCCGATCACCGGTGACCTCAACTTCTTCGGCGAAAAGCTCAGCTTCGGCCCGAACGCCGTGGTGACCGGCAAGCTGAACATCCAGGCCCCGTCCGAGATCGCGGTTCCCGCCAGCGTGGCGGCACCGGAGCGCGTCAGCTACCAGCAGCTGGTCGTGCCGGACTACGCCACAGAGGCAGGGCGCACCGCAGAACACGTGGTGAAGTCGTTCTGGCCAGCCGTGTGGGCGACCGGGATCTGGTGGCTGCTGCTGTTCGTGGTCGGACTTGCCTTCCTCGGCTTTGCGCCCCGGCTGGTGGAAAGCCTCCGGACGGCGACGGCAAAGCGGCCGTTTCGCAATCTCGGCCTTGGCCTTCTCGGCTTTGCGGCCGTGATCGGGCTGGTGCCGGTTTCGGCGATGACCGTGATCGGCCTGCTGGTCACCCCGCTCTTCGTGCTGTTCGCCTTCGTGATGTCCGGCCTTGCCTACCTCGCCGGCACCTATCTGGTCGGCAGCCGGTTGGTCGGCACGTTGATGCCGCTCGACACCGCCATGAAGCGGGCGGTGGCGCTGGCGGTCTCGATCGTGGTGGCGGGGCTGCTCGGCATGGTGCCGCTGCTCGGCTGGCTGATGGTGCTGCTGCTGATCGCGTTCGGCTTCGGCGGCATGTTGCGGGTGGCGCTGTCGCGGGGCAATGCGCAGCCAGCGCTTGCACCGGGTGTTCCTGCCTGAAGACGCAAACGGCGCGGCAGCACCAAGTGCCGCCGCGCCTCTGGTCCTTACTTCAGGCTGCGCGGCGTCGGCGCCGTCCAGCCCCGCGCCTCGAGTTCAAGCCGGATCGATTCCGGCATTTCGCGGCACTGGCAGTTCTCCGCGTGCAGCAGGTGCCAGTCCAGGCGCTCCTCGCGCGTGGCGTTGCGCGGCAGCTTGTGCTGCAGGTGCCATTCCCGGTTGAGCTTCGCCATGGCGCCTACCTCGCGGTGAACACCGGCACGGTGGCCCGGCTCAGGATGTCGCGGGTGACGCCGCCCAGCGCCCATTCGCGCAGGCGGGAATGCCCGTAGGCGCCCAGCACGATCAGGTCGGCAGCGGACTTCTCTGCCTCGTTGAGGATGGCGCCGGTCACATCGGTCCAGCCGGCGACCAGCCGGATCTCGGCGTTGATGCCGTGCCGGCTGAGATAGCGGCCGATATCGCCATCGGGCGCCTCGCGGCGTTGCTCGCTGGCGCTTTCCTCGATCACCGCCACCGTCACTTCGGTCGCCTGCCGCAGCAGCGGCAGCGCGGCGGCGAGGGCCACGGCGGCCTCGCGCGTGTTCTTCCAGGCCACCAGCACGCTTGAGTAGCGCACCGGCGCCGCATGGGCAGGCGGAACGAACAGGCATGGACGGCCCGACTCGAACAGCACAGCTTCCTCGATGCGCTGCTGCTTCAACGGATCGCCATACGGCCGGGTGCCGACGAACAGGTCGGAGAGCCGCACCTCATACGCCAGCGCCGTGCCGGCCTGGCCCGGGTACAGGTCGAGCCGGCGCAGTTCATGGTTGATGCCGGTCGCCTCGAACATCGGCGCCAGCTTGTGAGTCACCGCCACTGCCCGATCGACCGACTCGGCGATGAGCTGCTGCAGGAACGCCGAGCCGCTGGGATCGGTAATGGCCAGGGCCTCGGGCATTTCATGCACCTGCAGGCCCGTCAGATGGGTATCGAGCGCGCGCGCCAGGGCGGCGGCGTGGGCGAGGCGCGTGGCGTCCTCCTGGGACCCCGTAAGATGAACAGCAATATCCTTGATCACGAATGCCTCCTCAAACCGGTATCGCAACGGGGGCGAAATGCGAGCCGATGAAGAACGGCCAGACGATCAGTCCCAGCAGACCCATCCAGAAGTCGAGCTTCAGGTAGCCGATGGCGAACAGCCAGCCGGTGAACCAGAACGCGCCGAGCGAAGTGTGTTGGGTGATGTGAATGCGCTCCATTGCGCCAGCCTCCGTGTTTGGCGCCATGCGCCGTTGAACCGGTAGTACAGATTTGCAGGCTAGCCCGGCGCGCGCGTCTGGCCTTGATGTGCAGCAAGCTCAGTGAGACAGGAAGATCGGCAGGGCCGCACGGCCGAGTACGCTTCTGGTGGCGCCGCCGAGGGCGAATTCCCGCAGCCGGCTGTGGCCGTAGCCGCCCATCACCAGCAGGCCCGCGCCGCAGGCGAGCGCCGCCGCCTGCAGGGTGTCGCCAACCGGTTCATCGCCCCGCGTTATACTCACCGACACCGCCGGCGCGCCATGCGCCTTGAGGTAGTGGCGCAATGCCTCGACCGAGGCGCCTTCGATCGGCTTGTCGTCGGAGACCGAGAGAATGGTCACGTCGTCGGCCTCTGCCAGGATCGGCAGGGCATCGCGCACGGCGCGCGCCGCGGCCCGTCCCCCATCCCAGGCGATCGCCACGGTCCGCAGGTGCGCCGACGTTTCTGCGGCGGGGAACACCCATACCGGTCCGCCGCTGCCGAACAGGACCGCTTCGGCGATCGCCTGCTGGCTGGCATTGCCGGGCAACGGCACGAGGAAGGTGTGGTCGACGGTCCGGGAGGCCAGGGCAAAGTGAGCCGGCGCGTCGTCGAGACGCCCGCGCCAGCGCCTGACCTGCAGGGGGCTATGGAACCGGTCCGCCAGCGCATGCAGCTGGGCGCCCAGGCGATCGGCGCTGGCGGCACTGTGCTGTTCGGCAGAGGTGATCAGGCGGGAGACGTTGATCAGCGCGTCACCGATGAACGAATTGACCGAAGGGATATCCACCTCGTGGATCACCGCCGTCATCGTCGCGCCGAGGCTGGCGGCAATGTCGAATGCCCGCAGCAGCCCCGCCGCCGGCGTCGGGTCGGGCCAGGAGCAGACGGGCAGCAGGATGGAGGGCGCGCCCTGTCGACGCCCGTGTCCCGGCTCCGTGGTGACGCTCATTTTCCTGCCTCCCTCGCGCGCTGGCGCCGGCCGATGAGGCGCCGGGTGCGCCTCGCCATCATTGACACAGGTCAAGCCATCGCTCGAACAAGTTGCGGTTCACCGGTCGGGGGCCATATCAGTGGGTGGTGATTTGGTTCGGCCTGGATGTATTCGATGGGTTCTGACGGCAGCACTCCGGCGGTGACCGGCCTCGTGGCGGATTTCGACCTCACGCCGTGGAACACCATGGGCCTCGCCTCCCGCGCCGCGTTCGGCGCCGTGGTGACGGGCGTCGACCAGCTCGTCGCCCTTGCCGCAGCGGCCCGGGCGGAAGGGCTGGCGTTCCACGTCATCGGGCAGGGCAGCAACCTGCTGCTCCGCCCGCGCATCGAGGGAATCGTGGCGGTAATGGCGACGCGCGGCGTGAGCGTCGACGACCGATCGCCCGACACCACCCTCGTCACCGCGCAGGCCGGCGAAAGCTGGTCGGGGCTGGTCGAGCACACCGTCACGCAGGGCATGCCGGGCCTTGAGAACCTCGCCGGCATTCCCGGCACTGTCGGGGCCGCGCCGGTGCAGAATATCGGCGCCTACGGGCTGGAGCTGGCCGACCGCTTCCACTCACTGCTCGCCTGGGACCTTGCCGAGGCGCGCACCCGCCGCTTCGACGGCTCCGACTGCGGCTTCGCCTACCGCAACAGCGTGTTCAAGGCCGAGGCCGGACGCTACGTGGTGCTCGAAGTGACCCTCGCCCTGCCCCGGCGCTGGACGCCGGTGCTCGGCTATGCGGGGCTCCGAGAACTGCCGCCGGGCAGCGATGCCCTCACCATCATGCGGCATGTGCTGGCCATCCGCGCCTCGAAGCTCCCCGATTGGCGGCAGCAGGGCAATGCCGGCTCGTTCTTCCACAACCCGGTCGTTACGCCGGCGGTCGCCGAAACCATCGATGGCGGCCCGCGCTTCCCGCACCCCGACGGGGTCAAGCTGTCGGCCGCGTGGCTGATCGACGCCTGCGGCTTCAAGGGCCACCGCCTCGGCAGTGCCGCCGTCTCGGACCGGCACGCGCTGGTGCTGGTCAACCGCGGCGGCGCCACCTATGCCGAGGTGGCGGCGCTCGCAACCGCGATCCGCGACGCCGTCCGCAGCCGCTTCGGCGTAACGCTGACCCAGGAGCCGCTGGAGTTCTGAGCGTCGTCGCGCCTCGCTCAGGGCGTGCGCGCGTTAGTGTCGAGCCTAGCGATCTCCAGCCGGTTGAGCGCGACATGATCGAAGCTGATGTGGTGATCGCCCGGCGCCAGCTCGCACTCGCCGCCGGTCCAGGCTCTGCCATCGACGGTGATGTTCGGCGCGGCGAGACGCAGCAGCCCGCGCGCGCCGGACGGCACCGTCACTTCGTAGCGGACCTTCTCGCCCTCCACCGTCCAGCCGGCGCGGATGGTGCCGCGTGCGATATCGTGGCTTGCCCGCACGGGCGACAGCTCGGCGATGACGACGGGCTCGAACACGATCGTGGCGAAGCCGGGATCCTCGGCGACCGGCCGGAAGCCTGCGACCCCCTCGAGCAGCCACTGGCACACCGCGCCATAGGCGTAGTGATTGTAGGAATTCATCTGCGGATTGTAGATGGTCCCATCGGGCGCCATCGCGTCCCAGCGCTCCCAGATGGTCGTCGCGCCCATCTTCACCTGGTAGAGCCAGCCGGGAAGGCCCTCCTGCAGGAACAGGCCGGCGGCGATGCCCGGCTCGCCGATCTTGACCAGCGCCGGCAGCAGCGCCGGCGTGCCGATGAAGCCGGTGCCGACCTTGCCGTCGGCGCGCAGGATGGCCGCCTTGAAGTAGCGCTTCGCCGCCTCGCGCTTTTGTTCCGGAATCAGGTCGTGGAGGAAAGGCCAGCGCGTACGAGGTCTGATCGTCGTATGCGAGCCGCCCCGATGCGGTGATGAACTCGCTGGCGAAAGCGGCCTTCACCGCAGCCGCGATCTGCTCCATGCGCGCGGCCGTTGCCGTGTCGCCGACGATGCGGGCGATGCCGTGGAATGCGCATGCAGGGCACAATGCGAGGGCAACACCATGTGGATGGTTGTGGTCCTATAGCGGGCCATCAGGTGGCATTGTGCCCTGCCGACACCTTCGTTACGGTTTGCTCCATCAGGAAGAGGCACAGCATGAACATTCTGGTTGTCGGGGCCACAGGTCCCAGCGGGCGCGACGTCGTAGTGGCGTCGCTGGCTGCGGGACACAAAGTGACGGCGTTTTCGCGCCACCCCCAGAGCGGTGGCTTCACCCCCGAGGTTCGACTGGTGGCAGGCGATGTGCGCGATGCCGAGGCGGTGGCCGCGGCCCTTGAGGGGCAGGACGCGGTGATTTCGACACTAGGCAACAATCGTTCGATGAAAAATGCACCGCCCTGTGCCGACGGTATCCGCAACATCATCGCGGCGATGAAAGCGGCGAGGCTGAAACGCCTTATTGCGCTTTCGGCCTATGGCACGGGCGACAGTCGCCATGGACTTTACGGCTGGATGCTCAATACCCTGCTCGCACCGGTCCAGCGCGACAAGGAAGCCATGGAGCGTCTGCTCGAACAAAGCGGTCTGGACTGGACGGCCGTTCGTTCGCCAGCGCTCTATGCCAAGCCGAAGGATGCTCCACTTGCGGCGGCAACAGACATTGTGCTC
>CAIMLX010000278.1 GCA_903842455.1 uncultured Hyphomicrobiales bacterium
CCGAGGTCGAAGCCCTGCTCGCTGCGGTCGGACAAGTCCGCCGCACTGAGCCGATACGCTCGGCGCTCGCATCATCTAGACGGTCTCGCGCGTCCGCCTGCCCTTCGCCGCCTCCTGCCCACAAGCCGAGCTCTTCCGCACCATCGCCATCGCGCTGCAGCCTGCCGAACCATAGCCGACGGGGCAAGCCGCTCCGCTGAGCCAGTCCCCTAAACCCCCAACGCGTTCCTCAAGTCCAGCCTCAGCCGCGGCGAAAAGCCCGTAGCGAAAACGCGCATCTCAACCCTGGCCGCGACGCAAGGCTCGCTCCTGATGAATAGGGCGGGCTAGCCCGACGCAAGGGGGTGGGTAATTGCGCCCAATTTGCAACAGATCAGTTTCCAGATCGCCACTTCGGTAATTTCCATTTGTGGGAAACCGTTGCTGCTGTATGCATTTCTACCGTAACGGGGGTTTATTATGAACAAGTCTATGTTTGCCGCCACAGCTTTCGCCGTCATGGCCGCGCAGGCCGCACCGGCCGCAGCTTTTGACTGGAACGGCTTTTATGCCGGCGTCGGCTTGGGGTATGCTTCGGGCGATTCCGACGTCTCTTATGATAATTATCCCGCGGGCTTCAACTTGGTGCCAACCGGCTGGTTCGGTGGCGTGACAGCCGGTTTGAACTCCGCGATTGGCAATGGTCTGGTCGTTGGCGCCGAGGCTGACCTGAGCCTAGCCGATATCACCGATACAGTGCCCGACATTGGGGATCCGGACGAGAGCGTCACCTCGACGACCGACTGGACGGGCTCGCTGCGTGGCCGCCTCGGCTTCGATGCCGGCGACTTCATGCCCTACGTGACTGGCGGTGTGGTCTTCGCCCACGGCATCGCATCGGCGACCGATGGCGATATTGAGGATGACGCCGTCCTGACCGGCGCGATAGTCGGCGCGGGCGTCGAGTTTGCCGTCACCGACACCATCACGGTGAAGGGCGAGTATCTCTACAGCAATTTCGGTGACCACACCTGGTTCGAAGGCGAAGTCTACGCGAACACCTCGTCGACCAGCAGCCACGCGGTGCGCGGCGGCATCAACTTCCACTTCTGATCTCGGCTGGCGCGGTAGGTACCGCAAGAAATGCAGCCTTTTCGTCCTCCGTGAAAATGTAGTGACCGCCATCGATGGGCTTGTTGCCAGCGCTCATCGACGGCGAATCACAGATCGGATTGCTGCGATTGACGACTTGATCGGAGCAGTCTGGTGCAACGATCATGAAATGTGCGTCAGAGCCCCGTTTGAACGCCGATTGGCATTACCGGGGTGCGCCTCCTAACGATTGACCTGCAGTTCGATGCCGCCGACGCCGACCGCGGCCGGCCTCGCCTCGCCGGCCAGGCGATCGGAAGCAAGATCATCGGCGAAGTCTCCGAGCGCTCGAAGCAACTCGGGACCGGCGTGCGCCATCACGCCGAGCGCAACGAGGGCATCGTCGAACTGCGTTCACCCTGACGCGCTCGCGTTGATCAGCTCGATAATCTCGATCAACTCATCGGTGCGCTTGAAGGGGAAAACCTGCTCCGGGCCGGATGGGGCGATGTCGGTGAAGGGGCTCTCGTAGAGAAGCTTGGGGTCCATGACGCCCTCGTGGGTCAGGTGCTCGATGACCAGGTCGACGAACTCCATCTGGTCGGCCGTCGCGGTCCCCCTGCTCAGGAAGGTGCTGAAGGCTTCGGCGACGGCGCCGCGTTCCAGGCCCACCAACGAGCGGATGAAGCGGCCCAGGCCCTCTTGGCCGGCTCCCATTAGGTGGTCCAGGTTTGATGTTAGTGCATGACCGGCCGTGGCGCCAAGGTTGGTGTTGCCGGTGCAACTGACCCGGGGGTTGGAGCAGGCCAGACGAGCGCCTCCGGTGCCGGTGGTCGATAGCCCA
>CAIMLX010000279.1 GCA_903842455.1 uncultured Hyphomicrobiales bacterium
ATGCCAGCCGCGAGGATGCCCAGAGTGACTGAGAGCGATACCATCGGCGGGATTTTGGCGAGGCCGAGCATGTCCGCGACGAAAATCTTCGAACCGATGAAGATCAGCACGGCAGCAAGAGCGTATTTCAGGTAGACGAACCGATCGACCATGGCGGCGAGCGCGAAGTAGAGTGCCCGCAGGCCCAGGATCGCAAACACGTTCGAGGTTAGCACGATGTAGGGATCGGTGGTGATCGCAAAGATCGCCGGGATCGAGTCGACCGCGAAGATAAGATCGGCGAGCTCGACCATGACAAGCGCTCCGAACAACGGCGTAACAAGTGTGCGCACGCGCCCCGCAGCGTCAGGCTGACGCACGAAGAATTTTTCGCCGTGAAGCTCCTTGGTCATGTTCAGGTGCTTGTTCATGAACTGAACCACCCGGCTCTTCGACACATCGTGCTTTTTCTCGGCTGTGAACAGCATCTTGATGCCCGTCAAAACCAAGAAAGCGGCGAAGATATAGAGGACCCAGGAAAACTCTGTGACGATGGCGGAACCGGCAATAATCATAACGCCACGCAGCACGAGGACGCCAATAATGCCGTAGACCAGCACCCGGTGCTGATACTGCGCGGGGATGGCGAAGTAGGAAAAGATCATCGCGATGACGAAGATATTGTCCATCGCGAGACTTTTTTCGACGACGAAGCCAGTCAGATATTCAGTCGCGGCCTGCCCACCCATCCACCAGAAGATGACGCCGCCAAAGCCGAGGCCGATAGCGATATAGAACGCCGAAAGGCCGAGTGATTCCCTTACGCCGATTGCATGGCTCTTCCGGTGCAGGACGCCCAAATCGAACGCCAGCAACGCGCCGACAAACCCGACAAACACGAGCCAGGTCCACGCGGGCTTGCCCAACAGTTCAAAAAGCAAGAGATCCATTTATCGGTAGCCCCATGGGCGAAGGGATGAAATGGCGGCTAAGGCGTCTTCCTCTAGGGGATGGCGCACCCCGTCAGCTTCGAGCACTGCGACACAGATGTGCATCAGGGCCCTGAACTGCTCGTTGGAAAGGTCGGTGGTTACGATCTGTCCGCGGGCAGTCTTGAACGCACTTTGGTGGTCCAGTTCGAAAGCCTGAGAATGCAACGTGATTTCGCGAGCGACGTCCTCTGCCGAAAACCCTTGAAGCAGGGGGCTTGCCCGGAACAACGAGATGATGCGCTTGCGTTCAGCAACGTCCGCCTGCCCATCGGCGTGAGCGATGATCATTGCGGCGGCGATCGTCGCTTCCATAAACGGTTCAAGGCCGGCGATATCAGCTTCTGCAACAATATCGAGCCGATTGAGACTCGCGCGCAGCTCGACGATTGGGCGGCGCGCAAAGATATCGGATTCGTGAGGGCGGGGTTTCTTCATGTGCATCTCCTCCTGACGTTAAACACGAGGGGACGCTGCCATCGGATGATGGAATGTGAAGAACGCCCCCTGCGGTGAACCGACATCGTGGGCTGAGGATAGTCCTCAACCGCACCAGAGGGGCCCGGTCACGAGGGAACAAATGGTGCGCCGTCCGGCCCCTTCAAGCCCCAGCGCCAACAAACTCCGGCGGGCCAGCGCCGGTTGGTTGGGGACCGCTCTTTCTGAGGCACCGCACGATCCGGTAGGCCGTCAAGGGTCGGGCTGGCTCCAACCAGCGGACTGTCACGAGCACGCTGCCTTTGAGGATGAAGGTTATGGGCGTCTTGACCGCCTCGTCGCTGTCGAGGTTTGCCAGCGCCGTCATGGTAAGGAACTCGGCGCCGTTCTCGTTGTAAAGCCGAGCCGAGAGTTCGATCTCCTGCATCTCGTCCTGTGAGGGGATCGAAATGCCAATCGCTTCTTCTACTGCTCTGTCTTCCTCCGCCTTGGGGTTCAGCAGATCGATCCAGACCAGCGTTGACAATTCTTCGGCGGGCCCAGGGAACTCGGTCGCGGCCAAAAGTCCGGCGTTGCATCGGTAGGCGGACAGCATTGAATTCTCCCCAGCTTTAGCCGAGCAGATATCCTGCTAGATAAGCGGAGGCTAGATGACCGGGCGCGCTTGTCGCTCGATCCAGCGTTAGTTATTCCACCGACAGGGCACCGACAGGGCACCGACAGGGCACCGACAGGGTTAGCGGAACAAAACGAGATTATAGCGCTGGATCTCGCTCTGAAACGCCCGGAAATCGGCCGTCCGGCTTACCGTGGTCTGCTTCGGGAGCAGGGGTCGAGTGTTCGAATCACTCTACTCCGACCAATCAACCCCGGCCTCTCGCGAGGTCGGGGTTTTTCATACCGACAGAGTTGCGTGCTGCGCCGCCAGACTGGGCCATGCCGGTCGACACCCCAGCCGGCCACCGGTAGGCTGAGCGGAGATGTTCATTTTGATTCAAGCTGTTCTGAAGAGCGTGGCCAGGCACGACGATCGTAGATCGGTGCCCCGGCGACGCAGGTTTGCCGGTGCGCTTGGGCTCGATCGCAAGTCCCCGAGGTAGCGCAGTGTCGTTCAGGTTCCTCCACACGGCCGACTGGCAGGCCGGCAAGCCTTTCGGCAATGTGCCCGGGGACGCGGGGGCTGCCCTGCGCCGCCAACGCATCGATACCATCGCCAACCTCGCGAAACTGGCCACCGAGCAGCAGGTGGATGCGGTGCTGGTGGCGGGCGATGCCTTCGACAGCAACGAGGTGGAAGACCGCACGATCAACCAGGTGCTGGCAGCGCTCTCGCCTTTTGCGGGCCCCTGGATCTTCCTGCCCGGCAATCACGACGCAGCTCTTCCGCACAGCGTCTGGTCGCGGCTGCGGCGACTGAGTTCGAGCGACACCATCATCATCGCCGACAGGCCGGAGCCGATCGAGCTCCAGCATGGCAGCGCCGTGATCCTTCCCGCCCCGCTCCGCAGGCGGCGCGAGAGTTCCGACCTCACGGCCTGGTTCGATGCCGCCGCCACGCGGCCCGGCGCGATCCGGGTGGGGCTGGCGCATGGCAGCGTGGCGAACCGGCTGCCGGCCGGATCCGAGGCCGCCAACACCATTGCCGAAGACCGGGCGCAGAGCGCCGATCTCGACTACCTGGCGCTGGGTGACTGGCATGGCACGCTGCAGATCGCCGACAAGACCTGGTACTCCGGAACGCCGGAGACCGACCGGCATCGCGACAACCAGTCGGGCAATGTACTCGTCGTCGAGATAGACGGCCACGGGGCGGTGCCTCGGGTCACCGCGATGCCGACCGGGGCGTACGCCTGGCGCCGCGTCGAGGTCGGGCTGATCGATGGACGGGCCGGCGGTGTGTCCCGGGCGCTCGAGGGGTTGGAGGTGGACCACCAGCGGGCCGTTGTCGAGTTGACGGTGACGGGGATTGTCAGCCTCGCCGAGCGGCACGCCGTGGAGCTGGAACTGAGCGCCTGGCGTGCGCGGCTCCACCACCTCGTCGTCGATGATGCCGGGTTGCGCGAAGAACCCACCGACGACGACCTCGATGCCATCGGCGCGGGCTTTGTCGGACATGCCGTGGAGCGGCTGCGAGCGATAAGCCAGGAGCCGGCTCATCAGGACCGCGACGCCGCGCGCGTCGCGCTGAGAATGCTGTTTCTCGACCACATGAACGCCAAGGGCAGCCAATGAGACTGTCGCGTGTCGAGGTGTCGGACTTTCGCAAGCTGACGCGCGTCCTCGTCGAGGATCTGGCGCCCGGCCTCAACGTCATCGCCGGCGACAACGAGGCGGGGAAGTCAACCTTGCTCGCGGCGATGCGCGCGGCGCTGTTCGAACGTCACCGGGTCACCGGGCAGGTCATCGAAGAGATGTTGCCGTATGGCCGCCAGGTTCGACCGACGGTCGAGATGGATTTCAGCCTTGATGGTTCCGACTATCGACTGCTCAAAGCGTTCGGCTCGCGGCCAGAGGCACGCCTCGTCGGTGCAGGCGGCACGGAATGGACAGGGGACGAGGCCGACGACGCGCTGAGCCGCATCCTGCGGTTCACGCGACCCGGACGTGGGGAGTCCAAGCCCGACCAGCATCACGGTGCCTTTGGCATGATGTGGGTGTCACAGGGGACGGCCCACCAGACACCAAGCCTTGGCGCTGTCAGGGAGCAGGTGGCGGGCGCCATCGAGCGGGAGGTGGGTGAAGTCGCGGGGGGCGAACATGGACGCGCGATGCTGCAGCTTGCTGCAGAACGGCAGGCCCTGTTCTGGGACAAGCTGCGGAGGCCGAGAGGCGAGTACAGGAAGGCGGCCGAGGACCTGACAGGTTTGCGCGAGCAGCGCGACATGGTGCGGGGGCGGCTGCGGGAGCTCGAGGCGGACGTCGACCGGCTCGGCCTGATCGCGGCCCGGCTCGAGGCCTACAGCGCCGAGGACACCCTGGGACAGGCACGAGTGTCTGCCAGCGCAGCGCACGAGGCGGTACTGGCGCTCGGGACGCTGCAGCAGCTTGTCGCCACCGCAAGTGACTCCGCTGCGCTGGCTGAACTCGGTCGTCGCAATACCACGCGGGACCAGGCCGCGCGAAGCGGCATGATCGAGGCGGTGCGCCGTTCGGCAGCGGGGCTCGAACAGGATCGGCAGGCCGCAAATGAGGCGCGTGGTCGCCTGGAACGGTTGCAGTCGGCCGGTCACGTGGCGAGGAACAGCGACACGAAGGCGGTAGCCGACGAGCAGGCAGCCCGGCAGGCTCTTGCGAAACTCCAGGCAGCTGACAAGGCGCGCCGGCTGCGGGAGTTCGTCGCCCGTGGGCAGCAGATGCTGACGGCGGCGGAAGACCTGGAACGCAGTCGGCTGGAGGCAACGGCGCTGCTTGCGGCAATCAAGGTCGATGCGGACGCAATGGCGCGGCTGGAGACCCTGGCTGCGGCGATCGCTGAAGCGAAGTCGCGGCTGGAGGCCGCCAGCGTCCGGCTGCAGTTGCGGCCGCAGTTCGGTGGAGCCGCAGAGGTCGATGGGGTCATTCTCGAGGCGGCCGAGTTCGTCATCTCGAGGGATACCACGGTCCATCTTTACGGCTTCGGGGATATCGACGTCCGGCCCGGCGGCGGTGTGGCGGGCCTCGAAGCAGCGGTCAAGGCAGCGGAGGCCAAGCTTGCGGACGCGCTCTCCGCGCTGGGGCAGCCTGACATGGGTGCGGCGCGTGCCGCCTGGGAGCATTTCAAGGCCGCCCGGCACGAGCTTCCTTCACTCCGGCAGAGCCTCGCCGCCCTCGCACCCGATGGCATCGAGCGTCTGCGGTTCGACCTCGCTGTCGGGACGGCGGAGCTCGACCAGTTGGGCGACGTCGGTGGAGCGGAGGCCGTCGATGCGCTCGAAGTGGCGAAGCGGCGGGCTGCAGACTGCGCCGAGGTCGCTGCACAGGCCCGGGCGGCGCTGGAACAGGCCAACAAGCAGGCCCATGGTGCAGAGGCCGAGCTCGCGGTCGCTACCGATCGTGAAGCGAACGCCCAACGCATCGACGAGCAGGCCCGCGCAGCGCTTGCGGAGGCCCGCCTCGCCACTTCGGATGCCCAACTGCAGGAGTTCGAAGTGGTTGCAGCGACTGCCTTCGAGCAGGCAACGCTGGCGCTCGAAGCAGCCCGGACGCAGCTGCGCGGGGCGGAACCGGACCTTGTGCAGCTTCGCCATGACAAGGCGGTCAAGGCGCTCGACGCCACTATGGCCAATATCGAGCAGTTGAAGCGCAGCCAGATCCAGCTCGAAGCGTCACTGCAGGCTCACGGTCGCGAAGGGCTGGGTGAGCAGCTCGCCTTTGTCGAAGGGGAGATTGCCGAACGTGACGCGCGCCTCGAGCGGCTGCTCGTCGAAGCCCGGGCAGCCGTGCTGCTCAGCGAAACGCTGGTGCAGGCGCAGCGCGAGACCAAGGAGCGCTGGCTGCGGCCCATTCATGAGCGCGCGGCCCCCTATCTCAGCCTGTTGCGACCCGGCAGCGAAGTCGCGCTCGACGAAGACACGCTCGAGCTCAACGCAGTGCGTCGCGACAATATCGTGGAGCCGTTTGCCGGCCTGAGCCTGGGCGCGCGTGAACAGATCGCGGTCATCACCCGGCTCGCACTTGCGGACATTCTCGCCGATGGCGGGCAGAGCGCCTGCCTCGTTCTCGACGACCCGCTCGTGAACGCCGATCGGCATCGCCTCGAGCGCATGCACCTCGTTCTGCACAAGGCAGCGGAGCGTCATCAGATCGTGATCCTGACCTGTCGCGAACGCGACTTTCTCAGCATGGGCGCGCATATGGTGAGGATCTAGCGGACAACCTTTTCAGCCCTGACCCCTCGCGGGGCCAGGGCTGAAAAACGTGGTTGGCAACCTCATGTGCCCCCGGACGTCTCCGGAAGCACCGGCCGACGGGTCTTCCAGAGCGAGCCGATGATACCGACCGCCAGGATGCCCAGGGTGACCGAGAGCGACACCATCGGCGGGATCTTGGCGAGGCCGAGCATGTCCGCCACGAAGATTTTAGAGCCGATGAAGATCAGCACGGCCGCCAGCGCATACTTGAGGTAGACGAAGCGATCGACCATCGCGGCGAGCGCGAAGTAGAGGGCGCGCAGGCCCAGGATGGCGAAGACGTTCGAGGTCAGCACGATATAGGGGTCGGTGGTGATCGCGAAGATCGCCGGGATCGAGTCGACCGCAAAGATCAGGTCCGCCAGTTCCACCATCACCAGCGCCGCGAACAGCGGGGTGATGAAAAGACGCAGCCGTCCGGTGGCATCGGGCTGGCGCACGAAGAATTTCTCCCCGTGCAGCTCCTTGGTCATGTTCAGGCGCTTCGTCATGAACTGCACCACCGGGTTGGCGGCGACATCGTGCTTCTTGTCGGCGGTGAACAGCATCTTGATGCCGGTCAGCACCAGGAAGGCCGCGAAGATGTAGAGGACCCAGGAGAACTCGGTGACGATTGCCGAGCCGGCGGCGATCATGATGCCGCGCAGGATCAGCACGCCGATGATGCCGTAGACGAGCACCCGGTGCTGATACGACGGCGGAATGGCGAAGTACGAGAAGATCATCGCGATGACGAAGATGTTGTCCATCGCGAGGCTTTTCTCGACCACGAACCCGGTGAGGTATTCGGTTGCCGCCTGCCCACCCATCCACCAGAAGATGATGCCGCCAAAACCGAGGCCGATGGCGATGTAGAAGGCCGAAAGGCCGAGCGACTCACGCACCCCGATGGCGTGGCTCTTGCGGTGCAGCACGCCCAGATCGAACGCCAGCAGAAGGCCGACGGCCGTCACGAAGGCGACCCAGGTCCAGAGCGGCTTGCTCAGGACTTCGACGAACAGGAGATCCATTTATCGATAGCCCCACGGCCGCAGGAGTGAGATCTGCTCGAGAGCCAGTTCCTCGGCGGGATGGCGCACCCCGTCCGCTTCGAGGACCGAGACACAGACCTGCATCAGGGCACCGAACTGTTCGCTCGTGAGGTCGGTGATGACGATCTGCGCCCGGGCGTGGGAAAAGGCGCTCTGGTGATCGCGTTCGAAGGCCTGGGAGTGTGCGGCGATCTCCCGCGCGACGTCCTCGGCCGAGAACCGCTGCAGGACCGGGTTTGCCCGGAACAGCGAAATGATGCGCCGCCGCTCTGCGGCATCGGCGTCGCCATCGGCGTGGGCGATCATCATGGCGGCCGCGATGGTCGCATCGATGAACGGTTCGAGGCCCGCGACATCGGCCTCGGCCGCGATGTCGAGCCGGTTGACGCTGGCGCGAAGCTCAAGCACCGGCCGACGGGCAAAGATGTCTTTCTCTTTGGAACGTGACGTCTTCATGCTGCATCTCCTCTTGCATTGACGACAAGTGGACGCTTCCACGCGCTGTGGATGAAAAGCCGGCCCCTGAGGTGAACCGACATCGTGCGGGTGGCTATCGCTCACCTGCACCAGAGGGGCCCGGTCACGCTACTGAGGTTGGTTCGCCCGATTGAACCTTCAAGCCCGGCGCGACGGAAAAAGCGACACGTATCGCCGCACCTACCAGCGGGCGATGCGGGGCGCGAGGGCGGCACCCGCGAGGCCGAGCATTCCGATCGCCAGCGGGTACCAGGTGGCGACGAAAAGCGGGGAATCGTCGGTGCAGTTGGCGGCGTAGAACGTCGCGGCGATGCCGCCGGCGAGAATGCCGGCACACAAGCCGCCGAGCACCGGCCGCGTCGTCGCTCCCTGCCGCAGGCTCCACAGCATCAGGCCCAGCGGCACCACGCCGAGGGCCGGCACGACGGTGAGGCAGTGGAAGGCGTTCTTGCCTTGCGCCGACATCGCCCAGGCATCGGGCGGCAGTGCGACCAGTTCGGCGACCACTCCGAGCAGCAGGATCACGGGGGCGACCAGCAACAGGGCAGGATGCGGCCGGCGCGACGCGACAGGAAACAGCGCCCGGCTGAAGACCAGGGCAGCAGATGCGGCAAGCGCGATGGTGACGACGAACTTGAACGGGAAGCGCACCGTACCGAGCGCGGCGACGAAGTCTGGGCGGAGGCCCATGGTGAATACCAGCATGGCGCCTGCCACGAGGACGCTGGCCAGCAGCGCCATGGCAAAGACCCGGCCGGGGGGTTGCCGATGCCGCTGGTTGTCGGCCTTGAGGGCGTCGATGAGGTCTTCTGTCTTCACGTTGTTCGTCCAAACCTGGCGGCGATGGCGGCGAGCCCGCGATGGAACGCCACCCGCACCGCCGTTTCCTTCATGTCGAGTGCCGTCGCCGTCTCACTGATCGAGCGACCATCGATGGCGATGGATTTCACCACGCGGCGCTGTCCGTCGCTGAGTATGGTCAGCGCTGCTTCGACCTGCCGCTCGGGCAGCGCCGGTTCAACTGTCTCGGGGGCAGCGAGTTGCGCCTCGAAATCATCGACATCGAGAAACACGCGCTTTCCGTTCCTGCGGTAGACATCGACGATCTTGTAGCGGGTGATGGTGAACACCCAGGGCAAGATCGGCTCGTGCGAGCGCCAGGTGTGGCGCTTGGTGTGGATGGCGAGCAGCACCTCCTGCACGATATCCTCGGGGCCGACGACGCGGTCATTGGCCAGCTTGCGCCGCGCGAGGCCGCGAACGAGCGCGGCAGCCAGCCGCAGGAACTCGGCATAGGCCGCCTCGTCCCCGCGGATCGCCGCTGTCATCAGCCCGGCCATCTTTGCCTCGTCTTCCGGTTTCAAGCGCATTCCTCAAGCAATTCGGTGGCCCGACCGATTTGTTACGGGGTGCCTAGATAAATCGCAAACGGGGCATCGACCGCGCTCACGGCTTCGTGTTCCACCGGGCGTAACAAACGTCGCGCGGCGCCGAATTGTGCTTTGTGGGGCCCGTGCCAGTGGCCCTGTTCAGGGAGACTGCAAATGAACCGTACCCTCGTCGCGTCCGCCATCGCCGCTGCCATCCTGCTGCCGTCCGCCGCCTTTGCCCAGGCCGCCCCGACCTTCACCGCCGAGAAGTGCTACGGCATCGCCAAGGCTGGCGGCAATGACTGCGCCTCGACCGGCAACAATTCGTGCGCCGGCACCTCCAAGGTCGACGCCGATCCGGCCTCGTGGGTCTACGTGCCCGAGGGCTATTGCGAGCGCATCGTCGGCGGCACGCTCAGCGCTGCCTGATGCGGCAAGGGGCGGCCAATGGCCGCCCCGTCCCTTTTCCGGAGGACGACATGGCCCGAAATACCCGCGTTCCCGCACTCGCCGGCGTCGGCCTCAGGCTGCAGCACCTCGCGGAGGTCGCCGCCACACGGCCGCAGGCAGCGTGGCTGGAGATCCATCCGGAGAATTTCCTCGCCAATCCGCATGCCCGCGAACTGCTCGAGGATATCGCGCGGGACTATCCCATTTCCGTCCACTCGGTCGGGGTGTCGGTGGGCAGTGTCGGTGGCATCGATCGCGGGCATCTGGCCCGGGTGCGCGGGCTGGTCGACCAGCTCGACCCAATCATGGTTTCGGGGCATCTCGCCTGGTCGACGCACGAGGGCGACTACCTCAACGACCTGCTGCCCCTGCCCTATGACGCGGAATCGGTGGCGCTGCTTGCCGACCACATCAACGAAGTCCAGGACGCGCTGGGGCGCCCCTACCACCTCGAGAATCCATCGAGCTATCTGGGCTTCGCCCACTCGACGATGACCGAGACCGCCTTTCTCGCCGAACTGGTGCGGCGCACCGACTGCCGGCTGCTCTGCGATGTCAGCAACATCCATGTGAGCGCGCAGAACCTCGGCTACGACGCCTTCCGCTATATCGACGAGTTTCCCGCCGAGGCCGTCGGCGAGATGCATCTGGGCGGCTTCGTGGTCGAGGACGAGGAGGGGCCGGAACCCACGCAGGTGCTGATCGATACGCACTCACGGCCGATCGACGAGAACGCCTGGGAGCTCTACGCCTACGCGGTCCGGCGCTTCGGGCCGAAGCCGACGCTGATCGAGTGGGACAACGACCTGCCCGCATTCGCCACCCTGACCGACGAGGCCCGGCGCGCCGATCGCGTGACGGCCGAGGCCCTGGGGAGCGTCCGCCATGCCGTCGCTGTCTGAAACGCAGGCCGCGTTCCGGCTGGCGGTGGTGGATCGCACGGGGGTAGCGCCAGCCATGCTGGTGGCGCCCGCGCCGACGGCCGGGCGGCTGGCGATCTACCGCCGGCACCACCGGGAGTCGCTGATCCGCCACCTCGCCGGGCGATTCCCAACGGTCGAGTGGCTGCTCGGAACCGCACGGTTCGTGGAACTCGCCGAACCGTTCATCCGCACCTCGCCGCCGAGCGTGCCTTGCATGGCCGAATATGGCGAAGGCTTTGCCGCAGCCCTCGAGCATCACGGCCTCGCCGGTGAACTCCCCTACCTCGCCGATGTCGCGCGGCTCGACTGGATGCTGGGCTATGCCGCAGTGTCCATCGGCCTGCCGCCGCTTGTCATCACCGCGCTGGGCACCTGGCCCGGCGACCGTCTTCCCGACCTCAGGCTCGTGTTGCAGCCCGGTGCGGGGTACCTGCATTCCAGCTGGCCGGTCGATGACCTGGTCCGGGTGCGGCTCGACGAGCGCGTGCCGGACAGGCTGGAGTTCACTGCCCTGCCGGTAGCGCTTGAAGTGCGCGGCGGCCGCGGGGAGTTCGGCATTGGCCGCCTCGACCGGGCGGAGTTCGCGTTCCGCGCGGCCCTTCGCACCGGCGCGACGCTGGGCGCTGCCCTCGAAGCCGGGCTTTCCACCGATCCCGAGTTCGATGTGCCCGCAGCGCTCGGTGCGCTGTTCGCGGCCGGACTTGTCGTCGACATCCTTCCCCCAGATGCGGAGTGATCCCATGGCCGACCTCGCCTCGCCTGCCACCCCGTCCCCGATCGCCGCATTGCGGACCCGCTACCTTGCGGTTCGCGCCCTGCTGGAGCGCCTGCCGTTCTCGCTGATCCAACTGGCGATGCGGATCGCGATCGGCTTCGTGTTCTTCAACTCCGGCATGCTCAAAGCCCGCTCGTTCGAGTTCGCGGTGAAGCTGTTCCAGGACGAGTACCGGCTGCCGCTGCTGCCACCGGAGCTGGCGGCCCGAATGGCGATGTCGGTGGAGATCGTCGTACCGCTGTTCCTGTTCGTCGGCCTCGCCACCCGTCTTGCCACGCTGCCGCTGCTCGGCATGGTCATCGTCATCCAGGTGCTGGTCTATCCGCAGGCCTGGGTCGAGCACCTGCTATGGGCCAGCACTCTCGTGGTTCTCCTCACCCGTGGCCCCGGCGTGCTGTCGCTCGATCACGTCATCGAGCGCTGGCTTGCACGGCGAACGGCCGCCTGATCCCTTTCGCGAGACCCCCAGGAGTATCCCCAATGATCCGCAGAACCGTCCTTGCCTTGCTGACCGTCCTCGCCTTCACGCCGTTCGCCACTGCGGGCGAGATCGCCCCCTGGGATGCATCCCGCTTCGGCGCGCTGCAGGCCGAGGGTCGGCCGATCCTCATCCATGTCACCGCCCCCTGGTGCCCGACCTGCAAGGCGCAGCACCCCGTTATCTCCGATCTCGCCGGTGCGCCCGACAATGCGGATCTCGTGGTGTTCGAGGTCGATTTCGACAGCCAGAAGGATGTGCTGCGGCAGTTCAATGTCCGCCAGCAGAGCACGCTCGTCGCCTTCAACGGCGCCGATGAACGTGGCCGGGCCATCGGCATCACCGACCGGGCCGCCATCACGGCGCTGGTCGCCAGCACGCGCTGATCGCGATGGACCTGACCACGCTTGGCCTCAGCTTCATCGCCGGCGCGCTCTCGACCCTGTCGCCCTGCGTGCTGCCGTTGCTGCCAGCGATCCTGCTCGGCGCGACGGCCCAGCACCGGCTGGGGCCGCTGGCGCTGACGGCAGGGCTGGCGCTATCGTTTGCCGGCATCGGCCTGTTCGTTGCCACCATCGGCTACGGCCTGGGGCTGACCGGCGAACTGTTCCGGGCGGTGGGTGGCGTGCTGATGGTGGGCATCGGCCTCGTGCTGCTGGTGCCGGTGGCGCAGGTCCGCTGGGCCATGGCCGCCGGCCCGCTGCAGAACTGGACCGAATCCACCTTCGGCGGCCTCTCGACCAGCGGGCCGCGCGGCCAGTTCGCGCTGGGCATGCTGCTCGGCGTCGTCTGGGCGCCCTGCGTCGGCCCGACCCTCGGTGCGGCATCGCTGCTCGCGGCGCAGGGCGAGAACCTCGGCAGCGTGGTCGCGACGACGCTGATCTTCGCCGTGGGCGCCGCGCTGCCGCTGCTGCTTTTGGCGACGCTCTCCGGCACGGCGCTCCGGGCCTGGTCAAAGCGGCTGGCAAGCGGCGCGGGCTGGGGCAAGCCTATCCTCGGCGCGGTGCTGGTCACCATCGGCGTGCTGGTGATCACCGGCCTCGACAAGGTGATCGAGGCCTGGCTGGTGGGGATCATGCCGCAGTGGATCGTCGAACTGACGACCCGGTTCTGACCTCTGGGTCAGGCCGGGTCTGGGCCCCCTCGGTCAGACCGGTTCTGACCCTTTGGGTCAAACCGG
>CAIMLX010000280.1 GCA_903842455.1 uncultured Hyphomicrobiales bacterium
CCGAAACCCCCTTCCTAACTCCGCTATGGCGCTGACACGCCAAGCTTCGGTACCTTCCCCGCAAGGGGGAAGGTGACTCGCGGCCTCCACGATCCACATGCGATTGCCCTGCTCGCAAGCGGGAGAGGTTCCCCCGCGGCGAGTCCCTGAACCCGCCCACCTTCGCCACGATCATTTCGTGGTCCGACAGCACCTCGCCCTCGGGCGCCAACGCGGGCACGATGCGGCTCTCTTCAACCACCAGCCCCCGCGTCAAAAACCAGTCGAGCTTGAACACGCCACGCGGGTTGCGGCTCACGCGGCTGGGCCGTGTCGTCATCTGGTCGATCGGGCCGCCATGTCGCTCGTAGCCGCGGCTCGCCGCATGGCCGAACAGCGTCTCCTTCTCGAAGTCGCCGCCATCAGCCAGCCCGGTGTTGAGGTCGCCGCCGATGATCACCGGCGCATTCCCGGCCAACGCGTCGATCGCGTCGAGCAGCCGGCGCACCTGCCCCTCGCGATAGGCGGCATCGCCACGGTTTTCGAGATGCACCGACACGGCATAGAGCGGCCCTTCCGTCGTCATCACCGCTGAAGCGATGGCGCAGCGCGTGCCGATCCGCTGCGCCGGCGTTTCGGGCGTGAACCAGTGGCCCCAGTCCTCGAGCCGGATCATTACCGGCGCCTGCAGCGCCGTCTTCGCCGCGAGCGCGTTACCGTGAAAGCCGTGCCGGTTGAAGTCGTCGGTGCAGAACTCGAGCTCCACCTCGCCGCCGAGTTCCAGCTCCAGGAATTCCACCCCGAAGGCATAGGCCATGCCCAGCCGCTCGGCCACTTCGCGCGAGGTGTGCAACTGCCCAGTGCGCGCCATGCCATTGTCGACTTCCGAGAGCAGCACAATGTCCGCGCCTTCGCGCGCGATCGCCTCGGCCGATTTCTCCACCGCATAGCAGCGTTCGAGGTTCCACGCGGCGACCGTCAGCGGAAAGCTCAGCGGCGCCAACAGCTCCGATACCGGGGCCTCAACGCGTTGCAGGCAGTGGAGCGCCGCGAGCGCTTCGGCATGGTTCGCCTCGGTCCGTTCGAGGCTCGCGAGTCGGTCGCGCTCCTCCTGCGACGGTCCGGCAAGGAGGGCGATCTGGGCGGGTTTGACGAGGTCGAGGGACATGGCGGGAGCGGGGATCTGCAAGGTTGCGGGAAGCCCCGCTCCTACCCAATCCCGATGTCGCTGCCGTGACGGCTCGCCTTACGCCTGCAGCACGAACCTGACCTCGGCCACCGTCCCACCGGCCACGCGGTAATCGATCGTCGCGCCGAGCGTCCTGCACATGGCGCCGATGATCTTGCTGCCAAGCCCCGTGCCCTTGGCGGCGCCCTTGCCGTCCCAGCCCGGGCCGTCGTCGCAGATGGTCAGCGACACGCTGCTGCCCTCCGCATCGAGCACGACCCTCACCTCTCCGCCACCACCCGCGGGATAGGCGTACTTGAAGGCATTGGTCGCCAGTTCCGTGGTGATGATCCCCACCGACACCGCCTTGTCCGTGCTGATGCTCACCGGAATGAGCTGCCGCACGATCGACGCGCCAAAACCCTGTCCCCGCATCGTTCCCTCGAGGTTGTCGAGCAGCGACGCCAGGTAGTCGTCCAGCTGCACCGAGCGGACGTCGCCGGAGGCGTAAAGGCTCTTGTGCACGGCCGAAACCGCGAAGATGCGCGCCTGGGTTTCCGCCAGCGCGTCCTTGGCCACCTGGTCGGTAATCGCGTTGGCCTGCAGGCTCACCAGCGACGAAACGAGCGACAGGCTGTTGGCGACGCGGTGGTTGACTTCGCGCAGCAGCATTTCGGCATGGTCGCGCGCTTCGCGCACATTCTGCTCGGCCGCGTCGCGGGCGGCCCGCAGCCGGGTCTTCTCGATGGCGTTCTCGAGGGCGGAGGCGAGCAGCAGCAGGAAATCGTCGCCCACCGACTTCGGCACGAAGTCCGCAGCCCCACCGCGCAGCGCCGCAACCGCGGTATCCATCTCGGCCGAGGCGGTCACATAGACCACCGTCGGCGCATTCTCGACCCCGGCCAGCGCGCCGAGGAAGTCGATGCCGGTACCGGTAGGCAGGTTATGGTCGAGTGCCACCACGTCGATCCCGCCGGCCGCCACGGCTGCCAGCCCCTGCTCGGCATCCGCGGCGAGCACCACCTGGTGGCCGCGGCGCGTCAGCGCCCGCTGCACCAGCCGAGCCAGCGCCGCGTCGTCGTCGACATACAGAATGGTGCCGCCGCTGGTCATGGCTTCAGTTGGTTTCCGGAATCTGGATCACCGAGAAGAACAGCCCGAGCTGCCGGATGGCATTGGCGAAGCCTTCGTAGTTCACCGGCTTGGTGATGTAGACGTTGGCGCCCAGGTCGTAGCAGCGCTGGATTTCGCGGCTGTCGTCGGTCGTGGTCAGCACCACCACCGGCGAGCGCTTCAGATGCTCGTTACTCTTGATCTTGCCGAGGATATCGACGCCGGTCATGTCGGGCAGGTTGAGGTCGAGCAGGATCAGCAGCTGCCGTCCCGCACTCACCGCGCCGCTGCCATCGGCGCCGAACAGGTGGTCGAGCGCGCTGGTGCCATTGGTGAACGGCACGATTTCGTTGTTCACCCCGGCGCGCCGGATGTTCTTCTCGATCAGGCGGGCGTGCCCTTCGTCGTCCTCGATCATGATGATCGTCACGGGCTTGGGATTATGGGTCATGCGCTGGTGCTCCCGAGCTGCAGGGTGCGCGGCAGGGTGATACGGAACGTCGTTCCCTGGCCGAACACGGAATTCATGGTGATGTCGCCGCCGAGGTTGCGGACCACGGTGCGAACGAAGGCGAGGCCGATGCCCTCGCCGGATTGATCCTGTACGCCTGATCGTCTGAACAGTTCAAAGACGCGCTCGCGATCCTGGTCGGCGATGCCGCGGCCATTGTCCTCGATTTCCAGCACGATCATCTGTCCCGGTGCAACACTGCCGCGGACATGCAGGCGCAGCGGCCGCTCCTTGGCTCGATACTTCACCGCATTGTCGAGCAGATTGCCGACCACCTGTTCGAGCGACATCTTGTCGGTCGAGATGATGGGCAGGTTCACGTCGAGCTTAACCTCGCCACCCGCCTCGCCCAGCTGATGCGCGATGCTGGCCGCCCCCGCCGCCACCAGCTTGTTGACGTCGACGCGCTCGGCCTTCAGCGTCCGCCGTCCCTCGCGGGAGAGCTTGAGGATGGCGTTGATCAGCCCGTCCATCTTCCGGGTCGAGGACCGGATGAAGCCGATGGCCTCCGGCAGGTCCTCGGTCGCCGCGATGCGGGCCTGCTGGGCCACCGGGTCGTCGTCGGCCGTCTCGCGTTCGAGCAGCGCCCGAACGCTCTTGACGCTCTCTTCGAGCTCGCTGGTAAAGCCCATGATGTTGACCAGCGGCGCCCTGAGGTCGTGCGTCACGATATAGGCGAAGCGCTGGATTTCGTCGTTGGCCAGCGTGAGGTCGGCTGTGCGGAGCCGCACGCGCTCCTCGAGCTCGGCGTTGAGGACGCTGACCTCGTCCCGCGCGGCCACCAGCTCCTGCGTATAGCGCCAGACCGTCAGCGCCGACCCGCCGACCACCGCGACGATCAGCACGCCGCCGATGATCGACACCCACCGCAGCCATTCGGCATTCGCCCGCTGCTGGTTCACCCCCGCCGCCTGCCGCTCGTCGGCCGCCCTGATCACCGCGGTGAGGAAGGTGATGGCGTTGTCCATCAGGTCCTTGCCCCGATCCGTCCGGATGATCTCCACCGCTTCGTCATGCCTGCCCGATTGCTCGAGGGCGATGGTCTGCTCCATCTCGGCGATCTTGCTGTCGATGGTCTGCTTCAGTTCCGCCACCGGCCCATCCGCCTCGGGGTAGGCCTGCAGCACCGTTTTCAGCCCCTCGTAGCGTTCCGGCAGCACGTCTCGAGCGAGGCTGAAGCTCTCCAGGTAGGTCTCGTTGCTGGTAATGATGTAGCCGCGCTGGCTCGTCTCCGCGAGGCGCAGGGCATTGCGCAGGTCGGTAGCGGCCGTGCGCCCCTCGCGGGCCTCTAGCACCTCGTTGAAGTAGACCTGGCTCTGCTCGCCCAGATAGATCACCGTTCCGATGATCGCCAGCAGCGCCACAAGGCCTACCGCGAGCAGCGCCAGCGTCGATCGAACAAAGAGCTTGCTGGAAATCGGCATGCGGGTCCTCGTAAACGACGGGTGATGCCTCATTTTCATCCCCCGCGCCATTGCAAAAGACAACCCGTGGTGGCGGCTCCGGTCGGGGCGTGCGGCTTCCCGCTTGCCCGCCCCCGCCCCTCACGCTAGACACCCGCGAAGCATAAATCCGGGGGAGCCTCATGTCCGAATTCGCCGTCTATCCAAGCCTCAAGGGCATGCCCGTCGTCATCTCGGGCGGTGCCTCCGGAATTGGCGAGGGCGTCGTCCGTGCCTTCGCCGCGCAGGGCAGCAAGGTCGGCTTCGTCGATATCGCCGAAGAGGCAGGCCGCAAGCTCGAGGCCGAACTCAACGCTGCCGGCGCCACGGTGAAATTCGCCCGCTGCGACATCACCGACATCGCCGCCTACCAGTCCACCATCCGCGACTTCGAGGCCGCGCACGGTCCGGCGCTGGCGCTGGTCAACAACGCCGCCAACGACCTCCGCCACAAGTGGGAAGAGGTGACGCCCGAGTTCTGGGACCAGTCAATCGCCGTCAACGCCAAGCACGCCTTCTTCGCCGCCCAGACGGTGCTGCCCGGTATGGTCGCGGCCAAGCGCGGCTCGATCATCAATTTCGGCTCGATCAGCTGGATGATCCTCACCGGCAACCTCGCCGCCTACACCGCCAGCAAGGCCGCCATGCACGGCCTCTCCCGCTCGCTCGCCCGCGACGTCGGCAAGCACGGCATCCGGGTGAACACGCTGGTGCCGGGCTGGATCATGACCGAGCGGCAGCTCACCCACTGGGTCGACGACACCGCCAACCGCCTGATCGATGAGCAGCAGGCCCTCGCCGGCCGTCTCTATCCGGCCGACATCGCCCGCATGGCGCTGTTCCTTGCCGCCGACGACTCCAAGATGATCTCGGCGCAGGATTTCGTGGTGGATGGCGGCTGGGCGCACGGCTGATTCCGGGCACTTCCGGCTTAAGCTGACACCGAACTGCCGCATTCGCTGGCAAGAAGGGCGAAAGACCCAACGGGGGACGTCAATGAAGACCAAGATTCTGCTCGCCGGCCTTGCCGCGCTGTCGCTGAGCGCCTGCACCTCGATCAACCCCTATACCGGGGATTCCCAGCTCTCCAACGCCGCCGGCGGCACGCTGGTCGGCGCGGGCGGTGGTGCCGTCGTCGGCGCGATCCTCGGTGGCGCGACCGGCAACGATCCGCGCGTCGGCGCCCTCATCGGCGCCGGCATCGGCGGCCTCACCGGCGCGACCATCGGTTCTTACATGGACCAGCAGGAAGCCGAGCTGCGCGCGCAGCTGCAGAACACCGGCGTGTCGGTGACCCGGCAGGGCAACCAGATCATCCTGAACATGCCCTCGAACATCACGTTCGATACCGACTCCTCGCGCGTGAAGCCGCAGTTCAACGAGACGCTGATCGCGGTCGGCCTGGTGCTCAAGAAGTTCGACAAGACCCTTGTCGATGTCTACGGCTACACCGACTCGACCGGCTCGGACGCCTACAACCAGACCCTCAGCCAGCAGCGTGCCGTTTCGGTAGCAACAGTGCTGGCCGGCCAAGGCGTGGTGCAGGGACGCTTCTACATCACCGGCAAGGGCGAAGCGGATCCCATCGCCACCAACGCCAACGAAGCCGGCCGCGCCCAAAACCGCCGCGTCGAGATCATGCTGTCGCCCATCGCCAAGGGCTGAACCGTCCAATAAGCAGGCGGGTCTACTGACCCGTCTGCTGCTCGGCCTGCGGTGCCGCAGTTGGCGTACCCGGGATCATCTCGGTCCCGGTATTGCCGCCCATGAGTTGCAGCACCAGCAGGATCGCAGCCATGATGGCGATGCCCAGCATGCCGATGCGCCACCAGTTGGTGGGTCCGGTGGCCCCGACGGTCTGCTGGGCCTCGGTCGCAACCCCCAGCGAGCTGTCATCGGGAACATCGACCCGCGAGCCATTCTCGTCGACCAGCGTGTCTACCTTGGCCACCACCGGCCCGCGTGTGTTCGGGGGCGTCGCCATCAGTTGTCCTCCCGCAGGATGGTTTCCTCGCCGATGCCGTTCTCGACATCGAGCTTCACCTCGTCGATCGCCCGGTCGATCTCGCCAGGGCTGGGCCCGAGATCGCGGCTGTTTTCCAGCGCGCCCGTCACCTCCGCCCTGAGCCGTGTGAGCAGGTCGAGCTTCTCCCGCGCCGTCAGCAGCGGGTTGTGCGCAATCTGCAGCGGCATCAGCGCGGTCTGGTCGGCAGTGCTATCCTGAAGCTCTTCGAGTGCCATCGGTTCGTCTCCTTGACGAACGGAAATGGCTGGCTGGCTCCAAAGGTTCCGCCGGTCAGGTCGCCGCCCACGCCGTCTTCGCGATGTCGCGCAGCGTCAGCGCCTCGGCCCACCGGTCGGTCAGGTCCGCCCCGTCGGGTCCGGAGATGGCGTAGGGTTGCGGCCCGAGCTCGCACACGAAGCTCAGTTCGTCATCCGGCCCGGCGCGACGCTTCCAGTCGGCAAACCCCGTCGTCCACCATTTCGCAAACTGGGCGATCCATGCCGCATGCTGGGGGTAGCCGAGCGGCACCTGCACCTGTTCGCTCGACGCCACCCGCCCGTGGAAGGCCCAGCAATGCTCGAGAATGGTGGCAATCTGCGCCTCGGTCTCGGCGCTCACCGGCAGCCCGATCTCGCGACCGACGACATAGTGCGACAGGTCGCCCAGCAGCTTCAGCTCCGGCACCGCCTCCAGCAGGTCGAGCGTGAACAGCAGGTCGTTGGTCATGCGGTCGCGATGCGTCTCGACCAGCACCGGAAAGTCCACCTGTTCGGCGAGCCGCATCCACCCCTCGGCCACCCGCACCGCGTCGGCGAGCCGGCGCGGCCTGAGTTGCGGCTGGATGTTGATGTGATGCACGCCGAACTCCGCGCCCCACTCGAGCGCCGGCTTCAGGCTGTCGATATCGGTCGGAAAGCACAGTCCCTCGACCACCAGCCCCGCTGACCGGGCGAGCCCCGATACCTGTCGCGCCGCCTCGCGCTCCAGCCACAGCGACCCCAGCCCGTCGAACCCCGCCGCGGCGATCATCGCCACGTTCTCTTCCAGCGGCCGTTGCGCGGGCCGCCCAAGCAGTCCGTCCATCGTCCACAGCGACTGCAGCACCAGAAGTCTCTGCATTGGGGTCTCCTCTTCTGCCCGCGCCGGACGCTATCCGCGCTCCCTCCCGCCGACAAGGTGATCGAAGTGATCAAGAATGTGGTGGCGAGGGCTTCCTTGTTATGACCACTATCACCACATGAGCTGACTTGAACCTTGACAGGTCGGAGGGTGCTAAGTGGTAGCGATGAACTGGAACCCGGCGCCGCCATCGGCGGGCACGCTCGGAATAGACTCGGCGCATGCCATGCTTGGCCGGGCCCGGTATGGCATCGGCTTTGACGTGACCGACGTCGCGCTGGAGCAGGTGCTGCGCAGCGTCGTGCTGGGTCGTCCCGATCTGGTGGAAGCCGGGGCCGACGAAGCAGCAGTGGTGATTTCGGATCGAAAGGCCGGCGAGGCGGACTTCGCCCCCAGCGTGCGTGTCCTGCGTGTCGGTGCCGATCAGCCCGGCCGCAACGTGCTCGATACGCTCGACCCCAGCCTTATCCTCGCGGCCGCAACGTTGCTCGCTGCCGGCTATGCGCTCGATCGCGAACGCATCACCACGCGCGACCCGTCGGCGCCATTGCCCAACCTCAGCGCGCGCGAGCGCCAGGTCGCCGAACTGCTGGTCGATGGCGCATCGAACAAGGTTGTGGCGCGGGCGCTCGATATCTCGGTGCACACGGCCAAGTTCCATGTCACCGCGATCCTTGAAAAGCTCGGCGCCCGCAACCGCGCCGATGCCGTCGCCATCATCCTCCGCGAAGGTCTGGTGGCCATCTGAGGCAGGGGAGGGGGCCAGCGCAAACCGGCCCCTCCTATGCATCAGCCCTTGATGCCCGCCGACAGCGTGATCGCCTGGGTCACCTTGCGCTGGAAGATCAGGTAGGCCAGCGCCACCGGCAAGCTCGCCAGTACCGCGCCCGACAGCACCCGGGCATAGGCCACGCCGAACGTGTCCTGCACCGCGGTGATGCCCACCGTCACCGTCATCATCCGCTCGTTCTGGGCGACGAGGAACGGCCACAGGAACGAGTTCCACGCCCCGATGAAGGTGATGATGGCGAGCGCCGTGGTCACGCCCCAGTTCATCGGAATGAACATCCGGAACAGCAGCTGGAACTCGTTGGCCCCGTCGATCAGCGCCGCTTCGCGATATTCCCGCGGCATCGAGTCGAAGAAGTTCTTGTAGACGATCACCGTCACGGGGCTGATCAGCATCGGCAGCACGATGCCGGCATGGGTGTTCAGCAGCTTGACGTCGGCGATGATGATGAAGTGGTTCACGATCAGCGCCGACACCGGCACCATGAAGCTGCCCAGTATCAGATACCACAGCAGCTTCCGCCCCGGAAACTTCAGCTGCGAGATCGCGTAGCCGGCACAGGCCGCCATCACGACGGCAAGCACGGTCACGGCCACCGAGGTGATGATCGAGTTGACGTACCAGATCGGCAGGTTCGAGTTCTGGATGACGAAGGCATAGCCGTCGAGGTGGATGGACTCCGGCAGCAGGTTGACGCCCGCGCGCACCGCCTCGTCGTCGGTTTTGAAGCTGGTGGCGAGAGCCCAGTAGACCGGGAAGAACCAGATGGCGGCGAAGGCCACCGTCAGCAGGTTCAGGATCCAGTAGCCAGGGTCGAAGTATCGGCGCCGGCTACCGGCGATCTGGATCGGTGCGGTGGAAACGATGTCGGTCACTTGTTGCCTCCGCGGGTGCGCAGCAGCTGGAACTGCAGGAGCGAGAACCCCACCACGATCACGAACAGGGCTACCGCGATGGTGGCGGCATAGCCGCCCGCGTTCTTCTGGAACGCCTGCTCGTAGATCAGTTGCACCAGCACCATCGTGGCCTGGGTGCGGCCGCCCTGGGCGAACAGGTAGACCTGGTCGAAGATTTTCAGCTGCAGGATGAGCTGGATGGTCAAGCAGAGCACGGTAACCGGCCAGATCAGTGGCCAGGTGATGGACCGGAACACCTGCCAGCGTGTGGCGCCATCGAGCGCCGCCGCCTCGTAGAGTTCACGCGGAATGTTCCTCAGACCCGCGAGGAACAGCAGGATCGAGAAGCCGTTCGTCCACCAGATGGTGAGCAGCGCCGCCATCGGCATGAACCACGGCAGCGTGCGCCACACGTTCACCCGCTTGCCGGCAAACGGCTCGATGATGAACTGCGCAATGCCGAACTGCAGGTTCAGCATCCAGTCCCAGATCAGGTACACCACCGTGACTGGAAGGATGTATGGCAGGAAGAACGCCGCGAGGATGATGCTCTGCACCCAGCCGTTGAGCCGGCTGACCATCAGCGCGATGATCATCGCGGCCGCGGTACCGGGAACCACGGTGAGCAGCACGAAGTACGACGTGTTCCAGATCGCGGTCCAGAACTGCTTGTCGTTGAACATCTTGATGTAATTGTCGAACCCCACCCAGGTGCCGGCTCCGATGAGAGGCGACTTGGTGAAGCTCAGCTGCAGCATCTGCAGCGTGGGGTAGATGAACATCCACCCGAAGATCAGAACGAAGGGAGCAACCAGCACGGCTGCCACCAGGTATTCGCTCCGGCGGTTCTTGGTCGTCATGGATCGTCCCCGGCGTCCGCAAGAAGGAACCGGCCGGTCCCATCAGGAACCGGCCGGCAGCATCAGCAGATCAGAGTGCGTCGAGGGAGGCCTTCATTTCGTCCACGGCCGTCTTGGCATCCACTTCGTTGTTCATGGCGGCGGCGAAGGCATTGCCGGCCGCGTCGAACAGCGGCGAGGCGACGCCGGCATTGACGGACTTGGGATCGAAGACCTGGTTGGCGGTCAGCTTGGCGTAGGTCGCCTGCGGCTGCATCGCCTTGTACTCGTCCGAGGCCTGCACGGTGGCATTGGCCGGAACGTGACCGGCGGTGGCCCAGAACAGCGAGTGCTCGGACATCCACTTGATCACTTCGAGCACGGCGGCATGCTTTTCCGGAGTGACCGTCTTGCCCGCATTGTTCGGGATCGCGAACGCATGCGAGTCGGCATAGGTGCACGGACGATCGAACAGCACCGGCAGCTCGATGGCGCCCCAGTTGAACAGCTTGCCCTGCGCCTCGAGGTCGGTCATCGTGGGTACTTCCCACACGCCGTTGATCATGGTCGCTGCTTCACCCGAGGTGAACAGGGCCACGGCCGACGGGTAGTCGGTGTACTCAGGGGTCACGCCCGCCTTCACCCAGTCAGCCACGACCTGCACCGCGTTGGCGAGCTTGTCGAGGTTGTCGCCTTCGAGCCAGGCACCGTCCACGCCGATCGAGCCATTCTGCTGGCAGAGGTACGAGTAGATCGTGCGGAAGGCAAAGCCACCGTCGGCAGTGGTCATGGCGAGGCCATACTGGGTGCCGCCATCCTTCAGCTTCTGCAGAGCAGCCTGGAAATTGTCCTTGCCGTCGAGGCCGGTCGGCAGGCCGTCGGCGCCGAGCAGGCCAGCCGCTTCAAGCTTGTCCTTATTGTAGTAGAGCACGATCGGGTGGGTATCGAACGGCACGGCATACTGCTTGCCGTCGACGTTCACCGCGTCGAAGGTCTCTTTGGCAAAGCTGTCGGGGCCGAGGCCCATCGCTGCCCAATCCTCTGCGGTCAGCTCGGCGAGCGTGCCCTGGCTCACGGCCAGCGGAATGCGCGAGGCGTGGTAGGTCATGATGTCGGGGCCTTCGCCCACGGCGGCCGAGGTCTGCACCTTGGTGTAGAACGGCACGCCCCAGTCGAGCGTCGTGCCCTGGATTTCGATCTTGCCGGCGTTCTCGGTGTTGAAGTCCTCGATGAGCTTCTTCATGCGCACGCCGTCGCCGCCGCCGAGGAAGTCCCACCACACTACCGTCTCGGCAGCGCTGGCGATCGACACGAACGACATCAGCGCCGTCGAAACGAGCGCCGTTCTCAAAAGAGCTTTCATAGCCATATCCTCCCATCGGGTCGCGTCGTTGCGCGCCCTTGCCGAAATGCTAGCGCATGGCCACCGGCTGTCAACGGGATTTGTGATACAAATCAGCTTACCGAATATCCGGTTCAGTCGGCGGTCCGCCGCCCTGGCAGAAGTTTGTGGTTTAAGCAGTCAGAAACACGGTCACGGCACATGAAAAAAGCCTCCGGCGCGCCCATGAGGGCACGTCGGAGGTTCCAGGGAGGAAGGTGGTGTCGCGTCAGACTTTGACGCGGATCATCTGGTACGAGTAGGGCGGCAGTTTCGCGCTGAGCTGGCCGGCGCTAACCGATGCACCGCTGCCCTTGCGGGGCGCTACTTCGGTCTGGTTGGCGGCGGTGTTGACCGCCTCTAGGTTGGAGTGGGTCATCACCTGGTGGTCGACGATCGTGCCGCCCGCAAATCCCTGCAGGCTGACGTCGATGTCGATGCTCTCCGAGCTGTGCCGGTTCACCAGGAAGAAGGTCAGCATGCCTTCGTCCTCGTTGTGCACACCCGAGACGTCGACATAGGCGGTCTTTGCCGAGTGCACGCACTCGTAGGTCGGGGAATCGACCAGCAGGTTCAACGCCGTACCGCGGCCGTAGACCGAGGCGAAGTAGTAGGGATAGTAGATCGTCTGCGCCCAGGCCGGGCCGCCCTTCTCGGTCATGATCGGGGCGATCACGTTGACCAGCTGGGCGATGCACGCGATCTTCACCACGTCCGACCGGCGGATGAACGTGTTGAGGATCAGCCCGACCATCAGCACGTCTTCGAAGTTGTAGATGTCCTCGAGCAGGCCCGGGGCGTGCGGCCAGCCGCCGTTGCCGTCGAGGATCTCGCGGTCCTTCTTGTTCGAGTGGTACCAGACGTTCCACTCGTCGAAAGAAATGTAGATATCCTTCTTCGACTTCTTCTTTGCCTTAACCTGCTTGATGGTGGAAGCAACAGTGTCGATATAGGTATCGAGCTTCTCGCTGAGGCCGAGGAAGTTGCCGGTATGCTTCTCGGGATTGCGGAAATACATGTGCAGGCTGATGTAATCGACCTGCTCATAGGTATGCTCGAGCACGATGCGCTCCCAGTCCGGGAACGTCGCCATGTCCGAGTGCGAAGAGCCGCAGACGATCAGTTCCAGCGACTTGTCGAACATGCGCATGGCGCGCGCCGTGTTCGCCGCCAGCTTGCCGTACTCGTCGGCGTCCTTGTGGCCGACCTGCCAGGGGCCGTCCATCTCGTTGCCGAGGCACCACATCTTGACGTTCCACGGCTCCTTGCGCCCGTTCTTGATTCGCAGGTCGCTCCAGTAGCTGCCGCCCGGATGGTTGACGTATTCGAGGAAGTTGCGGGCCTCATCGACGCCGCGTGAACCAAGGTTCACCGCCAGCATCATCTCGGTCCCGACCGTCGCGCACCAGTCGGCGAACTCGTGGATGCCGACCGCGTTGCTTTCCGACGTGTGCCAGGCGAGGTCGAGCCGCACCGGGCGCTGCTCGCGCGGACCGATGCCGTCTTCCCAGTTATAGGCCGAAACGAAATTGCCGCCGGGGTAGCGCACCACCGGTACGTTGGCGTCCTTCACCAGCTTGGCGACATCGCCGCGCATGCCGTCTTTGTCGGCTGTCGGGTGGTCAGGCTCGTAGATGCCCTCGTAGATCGCGCGCCCCAGATGTTCGAGGAAGGCCCCGTACACACGGTCGTCGATCCTCGCTATGGTAAAGTCCTTGTGCGCTGTCGCCGTCGCCCGCATGCAATCCTCCCTGAGTGGTACAACCCACTTTTCTGATCTATATCGCATCTATTGATATGAGGCTGCCTTCCGCGTCAAGGCAGATTTTGGTCGCCGACAAGCGGCTACTGGGGCAGACCTTGCATCGCAAGGCGCTCACTCGTCAATTTCGAGCCGCAGCACGATGTCCTGGTCGTAGTTGCCGAAGCCGCGGCCGAAGATGTTGATGCCGCCGGGGTGCTTGGCATCCGGCTTCACGCCGATCCGCAACCGGATCGAGTGGTGCGTGTCGAGATCGAGATCCTTGAGCGAAACCGGCGAGATCTTCATTCCGTCGACAAAAGTCCCGGTGTCGTTGACACGGAACGCCTTGAGCTTGCCGTACTGGCTGCCCTTCAGCTTCCACCAGTCTGGCGTGTAGACGCCCCGCTTGTCGCCGAAATCGCCCGGAGACGTCCAGGTGCCGATATCGAGCCCATTGATCGATACGGTGATGTCGCTGGGCCAGTCGGCACTGGTGCCCGGCACTTCCGAACTCAGTTCGAGCGAGAACTCGACCGAAGTGATCTTGTGCTGCGCCAGCCGGGCATTGTTGGGAAACTGGTACTCCACATAGCCGCGGGTGAACCAGATCAGCCCGGCCTTCATCCGGTCCGGGTCGAGGAACGTGTCGGGCACGTCGAGCAGCCCGACGATCCCCTCGGACGAGCATAGCCCGCACGGCGCCGACACGTCGCAACTGGTATAAAGCCCCAGCGGCATCGCCACTTCGATGGCCTTCGACTTCAGCGGCGTGATGTCTTCCTTGAACATCACCAGCACTTCGTCGAACAGCGGGTGGCAGATCTTCTGGTTGCCCTTGCGCGCCTTCTGCGTCTCGGTCCGCACCAGCCCCGCGTCCACCAGCACCTGCATGTTGGATGACACAGTCGACTGCGGCTGCTTCAGCCTGCCAGCAATGTCGTTGACGTTCATCGCCCCTTCGGTGTGCAGCAGTTTCAGCATGCCGACCCGAACTTCCGAAGCCAGCGCGCGCAACACATCTGGCCGCTCCACCGGGTCGACCACCAGAAAATTGCGACTCATTTGGCTACTACTTTGCACCGGATGAATATTAGCGACGTTTGTATCAGCAGTCCCGATTCAGTCAACCGGCCGGCCTTCCGATCTCGGTCACCGGAGGGCAACCGATGCCGGCCGGGCGAGTTCCCTTTGCTCAACCACGACCCCCGCGAAGGACCCTGCGATGCTCAACCGATGCAGTCAATACCGCCACCCCGACGCCCGTTCCATTCATCGAACTCAACGACCACCACCATATGCCGGCCCTCGGCGCAGGCGTCTGGCAGATCGATAACGACAAGGTTGGAGAGGTCGTGCACGCCGCCATCGAGGCCGGCTACCGCCTGATCGACACGGCGCAGGGATACGACAACGAAGCCGGGGTCGGCGCTGCCATCCGGGATGCCGCGGTGGGTCGCGAGGAACTGTTCCTCGTCAGCAAGCTGCGGACCAGCTCGATGGGCTACGACGAGGCGCTGGCCGGTATCCGGAGTTCGCTCGATGCCCTCTAGGTCAATTACCTCGACATGTTCCTCATCCACTGGCCGACGCCCGCTCGCGACAACTTCGTCGACACCTGGAAGGCTTTCGTAGAGGCGCAGAAAGAGGGGCTGGTGCGCAGCATCGGTGTATCGAACTTCCTGCCCGAGCATATCGACCGGATCATCGAAGCCACCGGCGTCATCCCCGCGGTCAACCAGATCGAGACCCACCCCTACTACCAGCAGCGCGACGTCCGCGAGTTCCATGAGCGGCTCGGCGTCCGGATCGAGTCGTATTCGCCGCTGGGCCACGGCGAGGTGCTGGAGGATGAAGCGATCGCGGCGATAGCCGAGCACGCCGGCAAGACGCCGGCGCAGGTCATCATCCGCTGGCACCTGCAGGAGGGACTGATCGTCATCCCCAAGTCCGAGAGCCCGGACCGGGTCCAGGCCAACATCGACCTTTTCGACTTCGAACTGTCCGATGACGACATGGACCGCATCCGGGGTCTGGACGATCCCGAAGGCGGCCGCACCGGCAGCGATCCGGCGACCTTCAACGAACAATACTGATGCGGTTGAGGGTCGAACGCTACTTGCGTTCGGCCCTGAGCATCCGGATCAGCGAGTCCGTCTTGAACACGAAGTGTTCCGCCAACGCCCCCAGCGCATGGGCCGCGATCAGCGGAATGAGCACGAAGCGCCCCAGTTCGTGCAGTTCCGCGCTGAGTTCCAGGCCCGTGAACCAGGCGATGGCCCCTGTCAGCGGCATGCCGATGAGAAACCCGTAGAGCGCGACGTGGGCCGCGTGGCCGATGAAATTCACCAACGGCGGGTTGGCCCGATGCATCTCCGGCGCGCCTCGGCGCAGGCGGATCACGAGCCGGATGACGGTGAGTGCCAGGATGGTCATGCCGACGGCGATGTGCAGGACCGCGCCTAGATCATCCGGCGGTTGCGCGCTTTCCGCCCGGTCCTTGAAAGCGTCCTGAACGCCCTCGTTTACGGCGAGTTGGAACACCACAAGCGCGGCGATGGTCCAATGCAGGACGATCTGGACGAGGGTATACCCGTTTGGCACAACACGTTTGGTCATCTGTCCTCCTGGGTGCGGACGTGGGCTATGCAACTCTTTTCGACCAGCCGCGTTCCATCGCATCGCATTGCGTTGGGGGTGAGTTGGCGCGTCGCAGCTTACAGCGGGGATGGATGGTATTGCCAGCGGTTGGCGCAAGCTTGCTGCTGGCTGGCTGCACGTTCGAGCAGAGCGCACTACACCCAGCGGGCCGCGACGCACAAGAGCTGTCCGGCCTGACCTGGTTCATGTTCGCGGGTGCGGTTGTCGTCTGGGCGATCGTGATGGGCGTTACTGTATACGCGGTGCTCGGCAGGAAGCGTCGGCGCACCGAGCGGTTCGCAGACCTGTTCATCCTCGGTGGGGGCGTCGCCTTCCCGACAGTCGGCTTGGCCATCCTCCTTGTCTACGGGCTCTCGCTGCTACCGAACTGGACATCGGCTCAGGCGCCGGGCCTCCGGGTGCATGTGCAGGCCGAGCAGTACTGGTGGCGCTTTGCCTATGAACTGCCCGACGGGAGCCGCGTGGAGACGGCCAACGAGTTGCACCTCCCCAACGACGTCACAGCGGAGTTCGTGCTGACCAGTACCGACGTGATCCATTCGTTCTGGATTCCGGCGCTGGGCGGCAAGATGGACCTGATCCCCGGCCGGACCAACCTGCTGCGTCTCACGCCAACCAAGGCCGGAACCTATCGCGGCGTCTGCGCCGAGTTCTGCGGCCCCTCGCACACCTTCATGGCGTTTCCCGTGGTGGTGCATGACGCTGACGGATACGCCAGCTGGCTCGCGGCTGAACAGGCGCCGGCCACCTCGGGCAGCGAACTGTTCGCCGCTTCGGGATGCGCGGCGTGCCACACCATCCGCGGCGTCGCCGAGACCGGCAAGGTCGGGCCGGACCTGACGCATTTCGGCCGCCGCAGCACCATCGGTGCTGCAACCCTGGTCAATACCCGCGAAAACCTGCTCGCCTGGCTGGCTGATCCGCAGCGGATCAAGCCGGGCGCCGCCATGCCGGGCTTTGCCTCGCTGCCGGAGACCGACCGTGCCGCCATTGCCGACTACCTCATGGGGCTCAAATGAGTGACGACAAGGTCGAAGAACTGGCGCAACTGGAACGCACCTGGGCCCGCCCCACCGGCTGGCGCTATTGGTCCGACGTCAACAACTCGACCGTCGGGCTCTGGTACATCGCCACGGCCTTTGCGTTCATGCTATTCGCCGGGGCGCTGGCGCTGATCATCCGGCTGCAGCTCGCGGTGCCCGAAAACAACCTGGTATCGGCCGAGACCTACAACCAGGTGTTCACCCTGCATGGCACGGTGATGATGTTCCTGTTCGCCGTACCGATCTTCGAGGCGGTGGCGATCCTCATCCTGCCGGCGATGCTGGGAGCGCGCGACCTGCCGTTCCCGCGGCTCTCGGCCTTCGGTTTCTGGTGTTTCCTGATCGGCGGCGTATTCGTTTCAAGCTCGATCTTCTTCGGGCAGGCACCGGATGCTGGCTGGTTCATGTATCCGCCGCTTTCGACCGAACAGTCGGGCATCGGAGCCGATGTCTGGCTGCTGGGACTGACCTTCATCGAGGTGGCCTCGATTGCCGCCGCCGTCGAGCTCATCGTCGGCGTGCTGAAGTGCCGGGCGCCGGGCATGCACATCAACCTCACGCCGCTTTACGGCTGGTATGTGCTGATCGTCGGGGCGATGATTCTCTTCGCCTTCCCCCCGCTGATCGCTGGGGACCTGCTGTTCGAACTGGAGCGCCTGCTCGACTGGCCCTTCTTCGATGTGACCCGCGGCGGCGACCCTATCCTCTGGCAGCACCTGTTCTGGATCTTCGGCCATCCGGAGGTCTACATCATCTTCCTGCCGGCCATTGCGCTGCTCGCAATGATCGTGCCGACCTTCGCGCAACGGCCGATCGCCGGCTATTCGTGGATCGTGCTGTCGGCTCTGGGCACCGGGTTCCTGAGCTTCGGGCTCTGGGTGCACCACATGTTCACCACCGGGCTGCCGTCGATCTCGCTCGGGTTCTTCTCGGCGGCTTCCGAGGCGGTGGCGATCCCGACCGGCATCCAGATCTTCGCCTTCATCGCCACAGTGATGCTGGGCACCGTGATCCGCTCGGTGCCGATGCTCTATTGCCTCGGGGCGCTCGCCATCTTCATCGTCGGTGGGCTGACGGGCGTGATGGTCGCGGTGGCGCCGTTCGATTTCCAGGCACACGACACCTACGTCATCGTCGCGCACCTGCACTATGTGCTGATCGGCGGCATGCTGTTCCCGGTGATGGCCGGGGTGCAGTACTACTACCCGTTCGCGATGGGGAAGACACTGTCGCGCAACCTTGGCATCTGGTCGTTCTGGCTGATGTTCTTCGGCTTCAACGTCGCCTTCCTGCCTATGCACCTGACCGGGCTGCTGGGCATGCCGCGCCGCGTCTTCACCTATGGCGCGGACATGGGGTGGAGCTGGCTCAACCTCGTGTCGACCATCGGTGCCTTCGTGTTCGCCGCCGGCTTCCTGGTCTTTGCATGGGACTGCGTGCGCCCGAAGCGTCAGCAACCCTATGTGAAACGCAATGTCTGGAATGCGGGTACGCTCGAGTGGGCGTCCCCGGTGCCGGCGCCTTCCTACGGTATGCGCTCGGTGCCGACGATCGGCAGCCGTTACCCGCTCTGGGACGACAAGGACCTTCTCCCCACGCTCGATGAGGGCAGGGGGCTGCTTGCCGATGCCAGGGAGGGCAAGCGCGAGACGCTGGTCACCTCGGTGCTGGACGCAAGGCCGATCCAGGTGCTCCGCGTCGGGGCCCCGACCTGGCTGCCGATGATCGCTGCCGTCGGGCTCGGCGCCCTCTTCATCTTCTCGACCTACAAGCTCTGGTGGCCGACGGCGGCCGGCGGCGTGGTGTTCCTCGTTGCCGTCCTGCGCTGGCTGTGGACCGGTGCGGCGGTCATCCCGGAGAAGGAAACCAAGGACGCCGGCGGCGGCCTCGAACTGCCGCTCTACGTGTCGGGCGTCCGCTCGACCGGCTGGTGGGCGATGTTCATCACCATGACGGGTGACCTGACCGCGTTCCTGTCGCTGATCTTCGGCTACTTCTTCTTCTGGACCGTGCATCCGGAGTTCCCGCCGATCGGCATTGACGGCCCCGGCTGGGTCTGGCCGATGGTCTCAGCGGCATTCGCGCTCGGCGCCTGGGGCGCGACAGTGGCAGCGCGTGAACTCAACGCCGCCGACCGGGTGCCGCTGGCGCGCCTCGCCCTCGTTGGCGGGCTGGTGTCCGCGGTCTTGTCGGGGGCAGCGCTGGTCGCCGGGCCGGTCACGACCGGGCTCGACCCCACGACCAACTCCTACCCCGCCATCGTCTGGGCGCTGGTGGTGTGGATCGTGCTGCACCTTGCGACCGGCATGCTGATGCAGGGCTACTGCCTCGCCCGCTCGATCTACGGGAAGATGACGCCGCGCTACGACGCCGACATTCGCAATGTGGCGCTCTACTGGCACTTCATGGGCTTTTCGGCGTTGTTGACCTCACTGGTTATCGGAGGCTTTCCGCTGCTCGCATGACAGGCCAGATCGAACAGGAAGTGAAGCGCGAGACCGGCACAGGCACCGACCTGTGGCGAGTCATCGTCTCGCCCATCGTCTGGGCGGTGCACTTCCTGTTCTGCTACGTCTATGGCGCGGTCTACTGCGCCAAGGCGGGTCGGGACGCCTCGCTCGCCGGCCCCACCGTCATCATCATTGGAGCGACTGTGGTCGCGCTGGTGCTGATCGGGCTCTCGACCCTGCACCTGTGGAAGGTGCGTGGCCGCAGCCTCACGGACGACGATTTCGAGTACGAGCACAACACGCCCGAGGAGCGGCATCGTTTCCTCAGCCACGTGGCGCTGATGCTGTGCGTACTCTCCGCCGTGGCCGTGCTCTACGTCGCCATCCCCATGCTCTACCTGACGAGTTGCCGATGAGCGCGCGTCTGATGGGACTCGTGGGAATGGCGGTGCTGCTGTTTGCCTGGGCCGGGCCGCTGCCGCACCTCGTGCAGCAGAGCTTTGCCGCGCATATGTGGCTGCACATGCTGGTGGTGGGCGTCGCGGTGCCCCTCATCGCCGCATGGGTTGCGCCAAGGCTCGCCATCACCTCGGCGCTCACGCTTCCCATCGTCGTCAGCCTGCTCGATTTCGTCGTGGTCTGGGGCTGGCATGCGCCGGTGCTGCACCACGCCTCCCGCACCGAGACCTGGGCGCTGGTGCTCGAACAGGCGAGCTTCTTCGGCATCTCGCTGCTGGTGTGGCTGGTAGCGCTGGCGGGCCGGGACAGCGGCAACGCCGCCCTTGGCGGTGCGATGGCACTGTTCTTCACTTCGATGCACATGACCCTACTCGGGGCGTTGCTGGGCCTGTCGCCGCGTCTGCTCTACGCGGGCCATCACCATGGCGGCGAAGGCTGGCTCGGCCTGTCGCCGCTGGCCGATCAGCAGATGGGCGGCGTGGTGATGCTGGCGATTGGCGGCGTGGTTTATCTGGTGGGTGGGCTGGTCCTGATGGCGAGGGTATTGAGGCGCGCGACGGCATGAGGAAGTATCGCCCCTACATCGTCGGTGCAGTGGGCGGCGTCATGGCCGCCGCCATCGTGCCGCTGAGTGGCATCATCGACTATGACGCCAGCCGCGGCCGGTGGGACATCACCGACTGGTATCTCGGCGTTGCCGCCCAGCAGTCGATCACCCTGCGCTCGATCTGGCTTACGGTGCCCGATCTCAACGATCCAGCCGCGCTGCAGCGCGCCGCCGGGCACTACGAGATGGTCTGCGCGGCCTGCCACGGCAGCCCTGCCGGCCCGCCCGAGCAGTTCGCCTACGACCTGGTGCCTGCGCCGCCGCGCCTCATCGTTCAGATGGACAACTGGCACCCGGACGCTCGCGTGTTCTGGACGGTGAAGCACGGCATCAAGCACTCGGCCATGCCCGCCTGGCCGGCGCAACTGCGCGACGACGAGGTGTGGGACATGGTGGCCTTCCTCAAAGCCATGTCGGCCATGCAACCGGAAGAGTATGCGCGCCTTGCCGGGCTCGAACGCCCGGGCTGCGCCAGTTGCCACGCGGAGAACGGCGAGGGTTCGGCCGCGGCGCCGCGGCTGGATATCCAGTCGCCCGAGTACCTCGCGGCGGCTCTTTTTGCCTACCGCGACGGCACGCGCGAGAGCGGCACCATGATGGCGGCCGCTAACGGGCTCAGCGATACGCAGATCGGAGAACTGTCGGTGTTCTTCGGCAAGTCGGTCGTGGTTGAAGCGACCCCCGGCGCCAGTATTGGCGCCGAGATTGCGGCGCGTGGCATTCCAGAACGGGACATCGCCGCCTGCGATTCCTGCCACGGCACCGGCCGCCCGGAATACCCGCGGCTGGCTGGACAGGAGCGCCACTACCTGATCCGGCAGCTCGAACTGTTCAACGAGCACGGTGAGGCTCGTGGTGGCCCCCAGGCCGAGATCATGGCCCAGGCCATCCGCCGCCTGCCGAACCCCGAAAACGGCCCGCTCGAGCCCGAAGAGATCGAGGCGCTGGCGGACCATTATGGGCGCTAGCGCCTTAGCTGCGAGCCTGAGATACGCTGCCCGTCAGGGCAGCGCGTAGGCGATGAAGTAGTCGCCGAACGGGGTTTCCATGAAGTCGTGGCCGCCGGCATTGATCACCACGATCTGCTTGCCTTCCGCTTCATAGGTCATCGGCGTCGCCTGACCACCGGCCGGCAGTACGACCTCCCAGACATTGTCTCCGGTCGCGATATCGATGGCGCGGAACAGGTTGTCGGTCGTTGCACCGATGAAGAACAGGCCCGATGCCGTGACGACGCCGCCGCCATTGTTCGGGGTGCCGATTTCGATCGGCAGCATCGAGGGAATGCCGAACGGGCCGTTCTGGCGTGCCGAACCGAAAGGCCGGTCCCACAGCACCTGGCGGGTCGCAAGGTCGATCGCGGCGATCCCGCCATAGGGCGGCTCCTTGCACAGCAGACCCGTCAGCGGCACCCGCCAGCCTGCATTGACCTTGATCCCATACGGGGTCTGCGCCTGCGGACTGATCGAGCCATGCGAGCCCGACCCGGCCGAGGAGTCGTAGTTCGGGTCGGTGATGGGCAGGATACCCATCTCGTCGACCTCTTCGCGCGGGACCAGCTGGTTATAGTTGGGCATGTTGTTGTAGTTGGTGATCAGAATGCCCTTCTCGGGGTCGACCGCGATCCCACCCCAGTCGACGCCACCATTATAGCCGGGGAACTGGATCCAGGGGCGGTCGACGGTCGGCGGCGTGTACACGCCGGCATAGGCTGCCTCGCGATACTGGATCCGGCACCAGAGCTGGTCCAGCGGCGTGGCCCCCCACATGTCGGCCTCCGTCAGATCCGGCTTCAGCAAATTGGGGAAGCCCGTCACGAACGGCTGGGTCGGCGAAAGGCGCTCGGGCTCCACGCCGCCCTGCGGTGCGGGCCGCTCCTCGATGCTGACCAGCGGCTCGCCGGTCCGGCGGTCCAGGATGTAGAATTGCGCTTGCTTGGAGGGCATGATGATCGCGGGGACGGGGCCGTCGTCGGTGGGGAAATCCACCAGCGTGCCCTGACCGCCCAGATCGTAGTCCCACACATCGTGATGGACCGTCTGGTAGTGCCAGCGAACCGCGCCGGTCTCGACGTCGAGAGCCACGATCGCCGTCGAGTAGGTGTTTTCCGCCTCGGACCGATCGCCGCCCCAGTAGTCCACCGCCGAATTGCCCATCGGCATGTAGACCAGTCCCAGCTCGTTGTCGCCGGAGGCGATGGTCCACATATTTGGCGTGCCCGGTGTATAGATTTCACCTTCGGGCGGCAGGCCGTTCTCGCCGGGGCGACCCATGTCCCAGGCCCATTCCAACTCGCCGGTGATGACGTTGTAGCCGCGGATCACGCCCGAAGGCGCCTCGCGCGTCTGCCCGTCGCTCACCTGGCTACCGACCACCAGCACGTCGCGCACCAGTGTCGGCGGCGAGGTGGGGGCATAGAAGCCAGGGGCCGTGTCGCCGATGCCCTCGAGCAGGTTGACGATGCCGGCATTGCCGAAATCGGCGCACGGCTGGCCTGTCTCGGTGTCGAGCGCGATCATGCGCGCATCGTGCGTCAGGTTGACCGTGCGGGAGGCGCAGAGTTCCGTGCGCTCGGCCGCCGGATTGTCGAAATGGACGAGCCCGCGGCACGAAGCATTGTAGCCGACATTGTCCGTGGACACGCTTGGATCATAGGTCCAGAACTCCGCGCCCGTAGCCGCGTCCAGAGCGGGAATCTTGTTCATCGCCGAGCAGACGAACAGCCGGTCGCCGACCTTGACCGGCGTGTTCTGGTTTCCGAACGGCTCGCCATCCTCGGGCAGGTCGCCGGTGCGGAACTCCCAGATTTTTTGCAGCTGTCCGACGTTTTCGCGAGTGATCTCGTCGAGCGGCGAATAACGGGTCGCATGACTGGTGCCGCCATAGGCCGGCCAGTCGACGCCGGTCTCCGGCATCACGTACTCCGCCGCAGCGGCCTCCGCTACGGCGAGCGGCGGTTCGGGGGTTTCCGCGACAGGCTGTTCCACCGGCGTGCCGGGCGTCAATTCCTGGGCGACAAGGCCGCTTCCATCAGGGCCCGGCCACAGAAGGCCCGCCGCGATCAATGCCGCAAAGCTCGCCATCCCAGCGCCCGCCATCCGCCGATCAAGGCGTGGCCCGTTCCGCAGTCCCGGCAGGCAAGCCAGGATCAGCAGCAGCACAAACGGGGTGACAATGCGCGGAACCTGCGCCCAGCCGTTGAAGCCCGATTCCCACAACGCCCACGCCACCGTGGCGGCGAAAAGCGCGAGGTAGACCCAAACTGCGAGCCGCGAGCGCTGGAATAGCAGAATCGCAGTTGCTAGCAGGGCGAGGCCGGCAAGAGCGTAGTACCAGGAGCCCCCGAGGACGACCAGATAGGCACCGCCGCCGATCAGGGCCAGAGCCGCCAGCCCCAGTACCAAGGCGAATCCCTTGATCAACCAGGAGCCGATGCCCCCTCCATCGCGCGCTGCCATCCGTCCTGCTCTCCTTGATGAGTTCGTTTAGACGCGAACGCATCGGAGGCATGTCCGTTCCGTGCTGCGGGGCCCAGTTGATGCAGGTCAAACGCTGGCCGCCACAACCGCATCACACTCGATTTAAGCCGTCCGGTGCACCCGAACAGCGCTTGCAGCCCATGCGGAGAAGTTGACATGACGCACGCCCGCCTTGCCTACATGCCGCTCGCCACCTACCCCGAGACAGTCGACGACGCGACCATACAGGCTGCGCTCGGCTTCGCTGGCGCGATTGACTGCACCACTGAAGTCAGGGCTTTCGCTGTCGATCTGCCCCGCGTGTCGTCGGGGCTGGGCGACTACATCATCAACATCCCGGGGGTCATTCAGGCCGCCGAACAGCGAAGCCGGGACGAGTGCGACCGCCTGCAGGGCTTGGTACTGGGCGCTTCGCGCTTCGCCACCCGCACGCTCCCCCTCGGCGTCGTCCCGCAGGCCGCAGCGACCGAGGCTCGGTATTTCGACCTCGTCCTTCTCCCCTGGGTCCCCGGCGACAGCCAGAATCGGGACCTGATACAGGAGATCGTCTTTGAATCCGGCCGGCCCGCCATCTTGCTGCCGTCCACCGCCTCGGCGGCCCGGCTCGAGCACATCGCAATCGCCTGGGACGGCAGCCGTGTGGCGGCACGGGCCCTCGGCGACGCCCTCCCGTTGCTGGCGGTGGGCGGACAGGTGACCGTCGTCACTGTCGAAAACGAAAAGCCGCTCCTTGGCCGCGATATCGGCCACACCCTGGCGTCATGGCTCGAGCACCGCGGCTACAGCGCGACCGCCACGGCCGTCGCGCTCGGCGGGCGTGAGGTTGCCGACGCCCTGCAGGAAGCCGCGATATCGTGCGGCGCCGGACTCCTCGCAATGGGCGGCTTCGGCCACTCCCGCATCCGCGACTTCGTCCTCGGCGGCGCCACCAGGGGCGTGCTCGCCCGGGCAAAACTCCCCGTGCTGCTCTCCCACTAGCCCAGTGGCAAGCGCCGCGCCCGGCGGTGCATTCTGGATCCTGGGAGATTCAACTAGGCTACGAGTGTCTCCCCAAACAGGCGACACATGCTGTCACGGCGGCACGCCGCAGGTGTCCTCGCATGCTCTTGGCTAAGAAAAGACCCAACTTGCGCCTTTCGCTAGAACGGAGCTCCGCGGGGCGGGTTCGAAGTCGGTGAGGCTTACCTCATGTGGTAGTTGAAACCGAGGCGGACCTGCTGGTCCGTCAGGCCGACCGGGTCGGCAGTGACCGCAGGCGTATAGTCGGCAGTGCCGAAGTCCGAATAACGGTATTCGACGAAGGTCGAAATCTGCCCCATGACTGCGGAAATGCCCGCTCCGGCGGTCCATCCGAGATGAGTGTTGGTGACTTCGGACTCGACCGGGCCCAGGTTGGTGCCGACGATGTGGATCGTATTGGACGCCACCGCGAGGCCGCCTAGGCCATAGACCATGATCGGGCCGGCGCTGGCACCCGCACGAGCCACCAGATCACCCTGCCAGTTGACGGTGTTGGTCAGCGTCGCGTCGTCGAAAATTCCGATGGAGGTCGTGCCGTCGCCCAGCGTGCCAGTTTCGTCGGCCCAGTCGTAGCTGCCTTCCAACCCGATCACCAAGCCGCCATCCAGCACGAAGTTGTAGCCGGCCTGACCGCCAAGCAGCCAGCCCTCGATGTCGAAATCGCTGAAGCCGGTATTGTCGTCCGAGACGACGCCTATGCCGTAGCCACCGTTGACGCCGATGTAGAAGCCGTCCCACTCGTCGGTGGGGTAGGGAAGGAGGCCGTCGCCGGCGCTTGCCGAGGTAACGACGCTCGACAGCAGCAGCGCCACTGCGGTGCCGATCTTGATGCTCTTCTTCAACATTGAATTCGCCCCCATGGATAGACTTGTCATGTCAGTTGGTCAGTTCGCCCATCAGGTCGATGGAGTTGTTCTTGATCCGAGCAGTCCGGCCCATCTCCGCTGGGAGCGGTACCACCACGTCGGCCGGCAAGGGTTCCGCATAGGCCACTTTGTGTGGCGCGGTCATCGGCTCGACCGGCACCAGACTGGCCTCGTCGGTAGGCCGGGTGCCGACATTGATGGAGTCGATCCGCCACATGCCATCCTCGCTGCGGTAGATCACGTCGAAGATGATCTGCTGTGGCACCGTCGGAAAGTGCCCGACCACCCGCAGCAGTCCGTCTTCGGTAAGCACGGGCTGCCCGTCGAGCTGCGCGTCGTAGAGCACCGCCGGCGCAAGGTTGACGCCCTGTTCGCGAAAGCCGCGGAACATGTCGGCCAGCACAGCCTGGCTGAAGTTCGCCTGGAACTGCCGGTCGCCCAGATCGTGCAGCACCGAATAATTCGCGGTGATGTTGGCATGGTGCAGGGCAACGATCGTCGTCCTGACCAGCATGCTGAGTTCGGGGCCGCTGACCGACTTCGGCGTTTCGTAGCCGAAGCTCGTGGCGGGCATCGACAGGGCCGCCGCTACGCCGAGAGCTCCAGCCGCACGGCCGAGGGCGGCGCATGTCAATCTGAAGCGCGCGTTCACCGTGGCTCTCCTACCAGGCCATATTCACGCCAGCCCGGCCCGACACCATGCCGGTCGCGCTGACGGCGACGCCGCCGCTGACATACATGCCGTCGTAAAGCTGGCCGCCGACATTGCCGCCAAAGGCGACCACGCCATCGAAGGTTGCCGCGTTGATGGCTGCCGCGAACGACTTGCTCTCGGGCACCCAGAAGCCGCCCAAGGCGATGGCCATTGCCACACCCTGCTGGTTCTCGCCGATCTGTTCATACAACCCCTGGTCGGCCGCCATGTTGCCGTTGGCATCCGTGGTGACCAGGGACTTCGGCCCGACCTGGTGGATCGTGCTGTTCACCGAAGTGATGCCCGGCATGGTGTAGCGGTTGGTGTCGGTGCCGAAGACCTGCTGGTTTTGGTACTCGGCCACGGCGTCGTTGCCGAACGCCGCCGAGTTGTTGGCCATGGCCACCGCGTCCTGCCCGACCGCTGTCGAGCCGACACCCTGAGCGCTGCTGTTCTGGCCGATGGCGGTCGAACCTTCCCCGGTGGCGAAGGCTTGCTGGCCATAGGCCGTCGCGTCGACCATCGAGGCAAAAGAACCCTGTCCGCCAGCAGTCGCGTTTTCAGCCAGCGCCTGGGCATTCTGGCCGATCGCCGTACCGTTGAGGCCGGCATTGTTGACGAGCGCGCCCTGGCCGACGGCCGTGCCGTTGCTGGCATAGGCGTAGGCACTCTGGCCAACTGCGGTCATGTTGGTGCCCAGCATGTTGTTCGCCGGAACGCCATCGTTGTAGTAGGCTTGGGCGCCGGCGCCGAGCGCCGTAATGCCCGTTCCCCTGGCGATCGCGCCGCTGCCGAGCGCCGCCACGGAGGTTCCGGTGGCGGTGACCTCGTCGCCGATGCCGATATTGCCGTCTCCGGTGACGCTCGCGCTCGTGCCGATCGCGACGGCATCGTCGCCCGTAACGGTTGTCTCTTGGCCGAGCGCAACGTTCTGCGCCCCCTCGACCGTGCTGCCGTCGCCGATGACCGCATTATCGACGCCAGCGGTGACTTCGTTGCCGGAGCCGATGACCACATTGTCGTTGGTTGCGACGCCGGTATTGTTGTGGCCGATAACGGTGTTGTAGTCGGTCTCTGCGGGGTTCACATTCAGCGTGCCGATGACGATGTTTCCATCGCCAATCTGGCTATTCCCGTTACCGCCGATGAAATTGCTGAGGCCGGTAATCTGGTTGCCGTTGCCGATCGAGAAGTTGAAGTCGCCATCGACGGCGTTCTCGCTGCCGAAGATCCCGTTCTGCGTATTTACCCACCCCCTTGTCATCGGGCTAAATCCCTGAATCTCTGGGGCTATGGACAGAGGTGATTTGCAGCAGCTCAGCAAAGAGCAACTGATCGAGTTGGTGCTGCGGCTTCAGCGGCCCGACAAGAATTCGCGCACC